>CAZEWS010000140.1:0-9615 GCA_964515985.1 uncultured Rikenellaceae bacterium
CGCTTATAGCGTGGCGATCTCATGATCCGCCAGGCGGAGAGTAAATTCCGATACAACTAAATTATTGACAAACACTAATTAGTCTGATAAAGGTTCATCCCTGATTCATGAGCCGGTTAATTTCCGTAATTACCTCATTTGCCAGTTTTTCGGCTTTTTCTCTGGTGGGTGCTTCAGCGTATATTCTGATAATAGGTTCGGTATTTGATTTCCGCAGATGGACCCATTCCTGTTCAAATTCAATCTTTATACCATCGATATCGGTAAGTTGAGCATGTTTGTATTCATCTTTTATCAGGAGCAATAGTTTGTCAATATCTCTTTCAGGTTCAATCTGAATTTTATTTTTTGAAATAAAATAATTTGGGTATAAACCGCGTAATCCGGAACAGGTCTTTCCCGATTTTGCCAGAAAACTTAAAAAAAGTGCAATACCCACAAGTGCGTCTCTCCCATAGTGTATTTCAGGATAAATAACTCCTCCATTGCCTTCTCCTCCGATTTTCGCTTTTTTCTCTTTCATGGTTTGCACTACATTCACTTCTCCTACAGCCGATGCAAAATAAGTTCCTCCGTATTTTTCAGTAACATCGCGTAAAACACGGGTAGAAGAAAGATTCGAAACCGTATTCCCGCTATTGTTTTGCAGAATATAATCAGCAACAGCAACCAAAGTATATTCCTCGCCGAACATTGTTCCGTCCTCATTAACTATTGCCAGGCGATCGACATCAGGATCAACAACAAATCCAATATCTGCATTGTTTTTTTTCACAGCATTTGAAATATCATTCAGGTTTTCAGGGAGGGGTTCAGGATTATGCGGAAATTTACCGTTTGGGGTGCAGTACAATTCGATAATCTTTTTAACGCCTAATGCTTTAAGGAGTTTTGGTAAAATCACTCCACCAACGGAATTTACACAATCAATAACCACCTTAAAATCAGCCGACTGAATTGATTTCTGATCAACCAGTGAAAGATTAAGAATTTTTTCAATATGTTTAGCATTGTAAGTGTTATCCTGTTTAAGGCTTCCAAGTTTATCAACAGTTGCATACACAAACTGGCCTTTCTCAGCAATGTCTACTACTTCTTTCCCTTCCTTATCCGATAAAAATTCCCCTTTATCATGTAATAACTTTAATGCGTTCCAGTTTCCCGGATTATGGCTCGCCGTTATGATAATCCCTCCGTCAGCATTCTCTTCCGGAACCGCAATCTCAACTGTTGGGGTGGTAGCAAGGTCCAGGTCGATCACATCAATACCCAAACCCAGTAAAGTACCAATAATGGTCTGTTTTACCATTTCCCCCGAAATACGGGCATCCATACCCACAACTATTTTGGGTTGATTTTTAGCTGACCTGTTCTTTATCCAGGCTCCATAACCGGAAGTAAACTTAACAATATCCATAGGGCTAAGTCCCTCTCCAATTCTTCCACCAATGGTACCTCGGATTCCTGAGATTGATTTTATTAATGTCATGATATAAGGATTTTATGGGGAACAAAATTGGTGAAAAAAGGTTGAATAGTCAAAACCAGCTAAAAATTATAATTTTGCATCAAAATCCAGACAGTGTCTTATTTGAAAAAGATCCGACACCATAGAAGAAGAAATTATTTGAACGCCGGTAAAAAAGATCCTGATATTAAACCAGCAGGAATAAATATGAAAAAAAAATCCTCCTTTATGTTAAAAAATAAACCATCGGAATTAATACGCCTAAATAAATACATCGCCAATTCAGGGCTCTGCTCCAGGCGTGAGGCTGATGAATTTATTAAGCAGGGTCTGGTCACCGTAAATGGTAAAGTTATATCGGAGTTGGGAACAAAAGTATCAGAAAAAGACGTTATAAAATTCAAAGGGAAATTATTAATGAAGGAACGAAAAGTTTATGTACTGTTGAATAAACCAAAAGATTATATAACAACAGCCGGTGATCCATATGCAAAAAAGATTGTTTTTGATCTTTTAAAATACGCTTGCAAGGAAAGGATTTATCCGGTTGGCCGGCTCGACCGCATGACTACAGGGGTACTACTCCTCACCAACGATGGTGATCTCACAAAAAAGCTAACACATCCGAAGTTCAATAAAAAAAAGATTTACCATATTTCACTCGACAAGAATTTAAAAAAATCGGACCTGGTAAAAATCTCAGAGGGAATAGATCTTGAAGACGGGTTTATTTCTGCAGATGCCATTGCTTATACCGATCCAAATGACAAGAAACAAATTGGACTTGAAATTCATTCAGGGCGAAATCGTATTATCAGAAGGGTCTTTGAACATCTGGGATATCGTATTGTTAAACTCGACCGGGTCTATTTTGCCGGGTTAACCAAGAAAGGTCTTCAAAGAGGAAAATGGAGATATCTGACCGAAAAAGAAATTGTCATGCTTAAGACGGGACGTTATGAGTAATCAGAATAAAATGCCTCATAAAGCAGGTTTCGTAAACATCATTGGAAATCCAAACGTGGGAAAATCTACCATCATGAATTCCCTGGTTGGAGAGAAGCTTTCCATAATAACCTCCAAAGCACAAACAACTCGTCACCGGATTATGGGAATTGTGAATGGTAAGGATTTTCAAATTGTATATTCGGACACACCCGGAATAATCGTTCCAAATTATAAACTGCAGGAATCGATGATGAAATCGGTAAATCTCGCGCTTATTGATGCCGATATTATTCTTTACATTACTGATGTAATAGAAACCGCTGACAAAAACGAAACCATTCTGAACAAATTACAAAACATAAAAATACCCATTTTATTAGTCATCAATAAAATCGATCTTTCAGACCAGGAGAAAACAATATTTTTAATAAAATATTGGCAGGAGAAATTGCCGAATGCTGAAATCATACCCTTATCCGCATTGGAAGGTTTTAATCTTGAAAAACTTTTAAACCGTATTATTGAACTTCTTCCTCAAAGTCCGCCTTATTTCCCTAAAGATCAACTTACAGATAAAAGCATAAGGTTTTTCGTGTCGGAAATCATCCGCGAAAAGTTAATGATAAATTATCACAAGGAAGTGCCATATTCTGCTCAGGTCGAGGTTGAATCTTTTGAGGAATCGGAAGATATCATTCGAATGAGAGTTATTATTTTTGTTTCCAGAGACAGCCAAAAGGGTATAATAATTGGTCATAAAGGAGAAGCCATAAAAAAGGTGGGGACAGAGGCAAGGAAGGATATTGAAGAATTCCTTGGGAAGAAAGTTTTTTTGGAGCTTTTTGTAAAAGTAAGCAAGGATTGGAGGAATAAAGAAAGGGAATTGAAGAGATTTGGTTATTAATCAGTGTGGTAAGAGGAAAAGAAATTCTCGAAAACAGTCAACGGGACTCCTTCGGAGAATAGTTACTTTTTATTTAAAACAGGCACAAACAAAGCTGGTAAGAATTTTTCGAAATTTGAACAACAGATTATTTTATGGGTAATATAGTAGCAATAGTAGGAAGGCCTAATGTTGGTAAATCGACCTTATTCAACCGTTTAACCGAAAGTAAGGAAGCCATAGTTGACGAAGAAAGCGGGGTTACAAGGGACAGGCATTATGGTAAATCTGAATGGAATGGGGTTGAATTCTCTGTGATTGATACCGGAGGATATGTTGATCGTACTAAAGATGTGTTTGAAGAAGAGATCAAAAAACAAGTTTTTGTGGCAATTGAGGAAGCCGATAGCATCCTTTTCATGGTTGATGTGATGAATGGAATTACTGATTTAGATGAAGCCGTAGCCAAAATCCTGAAAAAAACCAATAAACAAGTCTTACTGGTAGTTAATAAGGTTGATAATACCAACCGGTTATACGAAGCCAATATTTTTTACAAACTGGGATTTAAAGAAATCTATCCAGTCTCAGCCATAAGTGGAAGTGGAACAGGAGAGTTGCTTGATGAAGTGGTAAAATCGTTTACAAAACCCTCGAATATGGAGGCAGAAGATTTGCCTAAATTTGCCATCATCGGCAGGCCAAATGTCGGTAAGTCTTCCCTTGCCAACATTCTTTTAGGTGAAGAAAGAAATATTGTGACTCCAATTTCCGGAACAACCAGGGATTCAATTTACACACGGTATCAGAAATACCATTATGATTTCTACCTGGTTGACACAGCGGGTTTAAGAAAAAAGGGGAAGGTATCTGAAAACCTGGAATTCTATTCTGTTATGCGGGCCATCAGAGCTATTGAGAATGCTGACGTATGTTTATTATTAATTGATGCCACCAGGGGGATCGAAGCCCAGGATTTAAACATCTTACATCTTATCCAGCGCAACAGAAAAGGGGTGGTTGTTCTTGTCAACAAATGGGATTTGATTGAAAAGGACAGTAACACATCCCGTCAGTTTATTAAAACCATTAAAGACAAACTTGCTCCTTTTCAGGATGTACCTGTTATTTTTATATCAGCGATAACCAAACAAAGAATTCATAAAGTTTTGGAAACGGCCATCCGGGTTTATGAAAACCGGAAGCGTAAAATCCCAACCTCAAGATTAAACCAGGTCATGCTGAAAGAAATATCTAAAAATCCACCACCATCGGTTAAGGGTAAATTTGTAAAAATAAAATACGTAACTCAATTGCCAACCCTGGCGCCTTCTTTTGCTTTTTTCTGTAATCTTCCCCAGTATATTAAAGTCCCCTATAAAAGATATCTCGAAAACAGGCTAAGAGAACATTTTGAATTTACAGGAGCACCGATACAGATATTCTTCCGGAAGAAGTGATTCAGGTTACGGGTTTCGGGTTAACTTTGTTGAGGTCACTTCGGGGTTAATTCTTTTCCTGTCAACACACTGGTTAATTACAGTAATTTTAATATTTTGTATACCTTAGCCAAACTGGAATATGTGAAATATTTGTTAATTTTGTAACATGACAAGAGGTTTTAGCATATTCTTCATCCTGTTTGCAGGTTGGGTTCTTTTTTTTTCGTGCAGAAAAATCGAATCCTATCCGGAAATACCCTTTATAGAATTTAAAAGTTTTACCGTACAGGATACGGTTGATCTACTTGGCAACCAGGGAAAAGTTGGAGAACTGGTCTTTAGCTTTGTTGATGGAGACGGAGATATAGGACTTCCTCAACCAGATTCAACCTCAACAGATACTACAAATTATAATTTGTTTTTTACCCTTTATGAAAAGCTTGATGGTGAGTTTCTAAAGGTCGATGAAGATGATCTGGAAACACCAATAAATTACCGGATTCCATTCATTGAAATGGAGGGTCAGAATAAAACGCTGAAAGGAGAGATTCAGGTTGATTTTATTTATTTAATCATAAAATACGATACCATTAAATATGAGTTCTATCTCGTTGATCGTGCATTGAATCAAAGTAACGTTGAGACAACTCCGGAGATCCCCCTCACACCATAATCGTCAAATCTTAATCCCCATAAATAAAACATCATCCACCTGTTCATAATTTTTTCTCCAGAGGTCAAAATTGTTTTTTATGTAGTCGTATTGTTCCTGCATGGAGTTCCCCTGAACATCATCCAGTAAAGTCTTCACCCGGGCCATTTTGAATTTTTTACCCAGCCGGCCTCCGAATTGATCCGGATAACCGTCGGAAAACATATAAATAACATCTCCCTTTTCCAAATTATATTCCTGGTCGTCAAAGATTTTTTCTTCAAGGATTTCACCACCAACCGAACTGCGATTACCACGGATGTAAAACTGCTCGCCTTTATGGTAAAAAATGACAGGTCGCATTGCTGAAGAGAATCGAATCAAATTGGTTTTGGTGTTGATTTCGCAAACGATAATATCCATTCCATCGTTTGATCCTTCTTCGTCCTCACTACCTTGATTCAGAGCTTCTGTAATTTCCTGATCAAGTGTTGTTAGAATTCTCGAAGGAGTAAAGATTTCAAATCGATTTACTATATCATTAAGTAGTGTTGAGCCTATCATTGACATGAAAGCTCCCGGCACTCCATGGCCGGTTGAATCAGCGCAAACGATAATGAACCTTTCATTGTCTATCCTGTCAAACCAGTAAAAGTCTCCACTTACAATATCCCTGGGCTGAAAAAGAATAAAAAATTCAGGGAAATTATCCTTGAGTTTCTTTAAAGGTGGTAAAATACTTGACTGAATTCGCTGCGCATAGTTAATGCTATCGGTAATTTCCCTGTTCTTAAACTCAATCTCCTCTTTTTGCATCACTACTTCGTGCGTTCTCTCATCCAGGCTTTTTTCAAGAAATACCTGTAATTTTTTCTGATTCCTTTCCCTAACCTTAACAATTGTTACTACCGAAACGACCAGGAATATCGCTAATAAGGTATAAAACCACAAGGTTTTCCAAAATGGTGTTTTAATGATTATCTGAATGGCTAAAGGTTGTTCGTTTGTAAGATTATCCCTGTTAAACGACCGGAGCAAGAAAGTATATTCCCCATCCTCTATCCTGCCATATGAAGCATATTGCTGAGTAGATCTTTCCGACCATTCGGTATCATAGTTTTCCAATTTGTACTGGTAGGTTACCATTTCGGGATTACGGTAGCTTAAGCCAATAAAATCAATTCTAAGTTTATACTGATCGTACGGTAGCGAAATTGCATCAGCTACCTCAACTTCCTGATCAGAGAATTTCATCGAAACCACACTTAGAAGTGGAGGAATCAGACTGCCCCTATCCTTTTTCCGGTTATACCGGATAATGCCATTCGAAGTACCAAACATGATTTCACCATCGAGGTCCTTTATTAGTGCATTATAATTACAATCACCCGTTATCTCCAGGTCACTTCCGAAAGTTACTATTCTTCCTTCAGCCAGGTTTATTTTACTAAAACCCAAACGATGTCCTACCCAAATATTGTTCTGATCATCAGCAAGAATACTATAACAATAACCTGATTTTAAACCATGTTCCGTTGAATAATTATAGACGGAATCAGATGTAAAGCGATATACTCCGTTCCCGTTAGTGGCAGCCCAAAATTCTCCGTCTTCATCCTCAACCACCGCAATAAATTCATTCTTTGTTCCGTAAAAGTTCGTTCCCATTCCATGTTCTGACTTGCCTTCAGTTGTAATGTAATATAAAGTGTTACTAATGGAGCTTATCCAGACTTTGTCTTTTGAATCGATGAAAAGATGATTGATTTTATTGTGAGGTAATCCATTAAATGTAGTAATATGACGGGTTTCACCTGTTCTTAGGTTAAAGATACGTATACCGTTCTTTGTTGCGACCCAAATAAATTCGTTCTTACCGGTAATAAAGTTTATGGAATTCTCTAATGAATTACCTGACCTGAAAAATGAGGTTATCCTTCCGGTACTTCCACTCATCCGGTATATTCCGCTTGAATTTGTACCTATCCAAAAGTCACCTGAAGCATCTTTATATATTGCTGAAATTCTACTTCCAAATAATCCTTTTTCATCAGAAATAAAAAGGATCTCATTCCCTGTATATTTATCAATTTTCAATATACCTCTTTCACCACCCAGCCAAACACCTTCCTCATCCGATAACAAACTGAATATACTTTCACCTGGTCTTTCCTTATTGAAGGAATAAAACGTAAATGCATCACTCAGAAGATTGGCAAGTCCATCGCCAAATGTACAGATCCAGATATTTCCTTCAAGATCCTGGAACACATATTTAATATTATTGATTGGTAAGCCATTTGCCACGGAATAAATGAAAGAACTCACAAACTCACCTGTTTCAGGACTGATCACTAATTTTACTACACCATCTCCAAAAGTACCTAACCATAGATTTCCGTCAATATCTTCAAAAATTGACTGAATGTTGAGATAGCCAATATTATATTCTTCTCCAACACGTTTAACCTGAAATGATTGTGTTGCATTTGCGGACGGTGTTAACCGGAATAACCCATCATCTTGTGTCCCAACCCAGAATAAATCACTATCCCTTTTTTTTGCAATGCATTGAATCTTGGTCGAAGGCAGATTTTCAATTTTTAAAAAAACAACCGGAGATTGGGATTCTTCTGGTAAAACAACCGTAAATATGCCATCTTGTGTTCCAACCAGAAGTTTGTTTTCCTCTAAAAATCCCAGCGAATAAATGAGCAAACCCGGGATTTCGAATTGGACCAGTTCATCGCTTATTCCCGGTTGAAGTTTAAGTATACCATTATTCTGTGTGGCAAAAAACAGATTTCCCTCATCATCTTCAATAATATCATTAATAGGGCTAATTGTATATTCTGCCGCGTTGAATACTTTCAGGTTTTTGCCGTTATAGACACTAATGTTTCCATTACTATGCCCGAACCACAGGTTGCCTTGCTTATCTTTATAACTGGTATAAACAATGCTTTCACCGAGTGTGTCATTCAGTTCACCGAAAGAAAACTTAACTCCGTCAAACCGGCAAAGGCCTGTTCCCGTACCTATCCACAGAAATCCTTTCTGATCCTGGTTGATGGTGTAGACAAAGCGGTTACAAATTCCTTCTTCTATTCCATAGGTATTAAACCGGAAAGTTTGGGCTATCGTTTCCCCTGCAATCAGGCAAAACAGAACAAGAATAAGAGTGCGAAAACTATATTTTGAATAAATCATTAGGTTCCTTTGACCCTGGCTACTTTTCTATTTTTTGTACTCCGATATCGTATTTGTATTTCGGGACACCTCCAATAGGAATAGCATAAAATTTAATGAGTTCCCCGTATTGATTACGAACCGAAATAACGACATTATTGTTTCTTACAACAGGATTTTGACTTTTAATTAACTGGAAATCGAGAGAAGTATTTAACTCTTCATCCAGTATTTTGAATTCATCATCAACCCATTGATCTTCTCCGGATCTTTTGACTGACAAACCTTGTCTGGCTATCGACACCACCCTGATAAAGCCATCGTCATCCCAATCGAAATTTTCCTGTTTCACCGATACGACCCTCTCATCAATATATGGATATATATGTGAAACGTTATTCGGATCATTCCACATCCGGAAAGAATATTCATACGTAAAGGCATTGGCACCCTCAATGGATAGGTTTTCATCTTCAGATGTGCTGAGGTAATACCTGTAAAGGTTACCGTCATCCCCTGCTTCACCTTTTGTAATGATTTTGAAAATATATCCATACCGGGGATCAAACTCTCCCTCCGATGGATTAAAGGGCCCGAAAGTATACCAGTTGTTATCATAACTGCGATTATTTCCGAATGTTTTGCTTGCCAATAACGTACCACTGTCATAATTCCCTTCTGGCTGTGTTTCCCGGGCATCGGGATGAGAGTGACACTCCTTACCACCGTAAATTGAAAAGGAGGTTCTTGTATCCCACTTACCGTTTATTTCATCGACCTCTCCACCACAATCCGGATCAAAAACCCGTATATAAAAAGGTCCAGTATACAATTCAGGTATCTCAAAGAAAAAGATCTGGCAAAAATCATCATCCCCCCATGAGGTTTCTCTTTTGCCTCCTCCGAATGTCATCAGATAAGGAATATTCTCATCCTCAGCAGGTACAGGCTGCCCGGTCAGGTCAGTGCCAACAACTAAAGCAAATAAACCCAATAATAAAAATCTTATCATTCCTTTTTCCCTTTTCACATC
>CAZEWS010000141.1:0-9588 GCA_964515985.1 uncultured Rikenellaceae bacterium
TTACGGATTTTTAAGGATGTTCTTTTAGTTTAAGTTTTAGATAAGCCCAGATGGCAGGGCTGACCGTTAATAAATTGTCCTGTGGACAATTTTAGAGAGGAGCCAGGTTGCAGGGTAGGTCAATTTCGCCATCGGCAGGATAATTTGAAAATTCAAGGTATTACGGATTTTTAAGGATGTTCTTTTAGTTTAAGTTTTAGATAAGCCCAGATGGCAGGGCTGACCGTTAATAAATTGTCCTGTGGACAATTTTAGAGAGGAGCCAGGTTGCAGGGTAGGTCAATTTCGCCATCGGCAGGATAATTTGAAAATTCAAGGTATTACGGATTTTTAAGGATGTTCTTTTAGTTTAAGTTTTAGATAAGCCCAGATGGCGAAATTGGTAGACGCGCTGGTTTCAGGGACCAGTGTTCGCAAGAACGTGCAGGTTCGAGTCCTGTTCTGGGCACTATTAAAAAGATAAAAGTCAAAAGGGAAAAGAGAAAAGTAGAAGAATAGAAGGATTGAGCAATAATAAGAAGTAGAAGAAGTGGCGGTGGAAGGAAGCAGGAATAAATTGCCAGTACGTATTTAGCATAGGATGTAGAGCCGAATTGTATTCGGCTGGAAATAGACCAGCCGGAGCCGTTGAGAACAAAGAATAGTCAGAGAACTAAAAACTTTAAACTTTAAACTAAAAACTTTAAACTATTTTGCCCAGGTGGCGGAACTGGTAGACGCGCCAGGTTGAGGGCCTGGTGGCCGCTTTAGGTCGTGCAAGTTCGATTCTTGTCCTGGGCACAAATTGAAGTATGAAAGATGAATGATGAAGGATGAAAGATGAACGAAGCTTTAAATTTTATAATTTACATCTCATCTTTCATCCTTCAAACTTCATATTTCAGAGTTCCGGGTTCAAGGTTCCTTGTTTAGATTGAGATCAATTTCCTCCTTTTTTCCTATATTATATGCAGGATATTCATGATGCTCATATTCTCAACCAAATAAAAGCCATGTCTTATTAGTATGCCACTCCTCTACTGCCAGGTAAAAAGACCCTAACCCCACTTGTTGATTTAAATGAAACCGCCATGCGAAAGAAAACAGATATTTTTCAGTGTATTTAAGCCGGGCAATATCCTGAATTGAAAATATGCTTGACTTTTGTTATTTTTTTTTGTATATTTATTAACAAGATTTGGAATTGCTAACCTGTTTTCCCGCTTCCTGAGATCCTAACCAATACTACATTCGGGAAAACATAAAATTACCTCAAATATGGAAAAAAACGTTGGTATCTGGCTTGACAATGAAAAAGCCTACATTATTACTTTAGTTAATAATAATGAACGAGTTGAAAAAATTGAGTCGAATGTTGAGAGCAGGGTAAGGTATAATGGCGAAAAAAAAGCATATTCACGGTTAGGAGGCATGTTTATAAACCCACAAAAGAAAAAAACCAAACGAAAGAAACATCAATTAAAAGATTATTTCGATAATATTCTACAGAAAACCAGGGATGCAAACGAAATATATATTTTCGGACCGGCAGATGCAAAAACCAATTTGAAAAAAACCTTCCAGAAAGAGAAGAACCTGAAAGAAAAAGTGAAAAAAGTGGAATCATCTGATAAATTAACCCGAAATCAAATGGTTGCAAGGGTAAAGAAGGTGTTTGATGTGACTTGAAGGACGCTAATGGCATGGGTTTTTGATTCTGTGTTGCTTGTTCGGGGTTTGGTATTTCAAGTTCACTGTCATTTGCTTGTCGCTTCGCTCCTCGCGTAATTTACTCGCTTCGCTCGTGTCATTCACTCACTTCGTTCGTGTCATTTGCTCAGGCTTAGTTACTCGCTCCCACTGTCCTTCGCTCAAACCTGCTCGTGAGGTTTGGCTTCGCCAAACGTTCGCGTCATTTGCTTCGCTGGCGCTCAGCGTAATTAGCTCGCTATGTTATTCGCTACCCACATGCAGGCGCACAATCCCGCTTCCCGAAAAAACGGGACAGGCATGAGGTTTTCGCTCTCAAGTTTGCTCAAACGTTCGCTCACGTCATTCTGTAGTCATTCAGTAATCATCAGGTGGTCATTTGGTGGGGAACTGCCTGCTTATTCCTGCTAATGCCACTGCTCCCTGAATTAACTATGGCTACTTGTGCCGGATGAAACGATCGTAACAATGATCAAAACCGGTAGTTCCGGCGTATTCTATATTAGGTTACATTTACTACAATAATCGAACCTCTACGAGGTTCCTCCTCTAAATCTACTTTAATTATCACTCATATTTCATCCTTCATCATTCATATTTCTCCATGCTCCAGGCTTTTTTCTCCAGACTCTGCCAGGTCTCCCTTCCCTGATAGCCTGCCCGCAGACCCTGGCAGGTCTCTTCCCAGCCGAATACAATTCGGCTCTACATCTTGCTCCAATCTCTCTGTGCAATCTTCGTACTGCCTACTGTCGACTTAGTCCTTCATCCTGCCACTTGCCTATTTTTCAACCATAGCATCATACAAAACTTGCAGAATTGACGTCCGGATATTCAGATCATAGATCTTTTGATTCTCCCTGGTAGGATAGACCCTGTTGGAAAAAAAAACATACAACAATTCTTTCTCCGGATCAACCCAGGTGAATGTGCCGGTAAAACCAGAATGCCCAAAGCTGCTTGAGCTGGCACTTATGGTCGGGTAAGTTTCTTCAGGATTTAGTTTTTGATTTTCTAATAGAGGTTTATCAAACCCCAGTCCTCTTCGATTTTTATTGTCAGCAAATTGATAACGTGTGAATTCTTTCAGAGTTTCTTCAGATATGAATCTTTTACCACCATAAACTCCCATGTTGAGATACATTTGCATCAGTTTGGCCAGATCGTTTGCAGTACCAAACAAACCGGCATTACCTGATATCCCGCCCATCATGGCTGCTGCTTCATCGTGAACATATCCATGAATCTGTTCCATCCGGAATAAATCATCATACTCCGTAGGGATAATTCGCGCCAATGGAAATTGATTTGCCGGATTATATGTCAGCGTGAAGGCACCTAAAGGACGATAAAAATTTCTCTTCAGATAGGTTTCATAACTTATCCCGGTTAGATTTTCAATGATCTTTGGATACAAAATAAAGCTTAATCCGGAATAAGTCAAGTCATTATTTTCCCTCATTGGAGATTTCCTGATCGCCCGGTAAATCTTGTTTATATAATTCTTATGTAAATAAAGTTTGTTGTTTACTTTAACCGGAAAAAGCTGGCTTGAATCCCTCTTTAGTGTGTGCCATTTGAATTTGCCATTTTTTCTGATCGTGTTTTTCCAATAACTTATGTAGGGAATCAGAGAGGCCTGATGAGCTAAAACATCCCGCACTATGATTTTTGATTTATTGGATCTTTTAAAATCAGGCCAGTAATAGCTGAATTTTTCGTTAAGATCAATTTTTTCGTTGTCGTACAATTTCATCAAAGCGGGTAGGGGACCTGTAATCTTTGTAACGGATGCAAAATCGTACAGATCTGTTTTTTTCACGGGAATCAGATTATTATAGGTCTGAAAACCATACCATTTATGAAATATGATTGCTCCTTCATGTGCTGCCAAAACCTGGCAACCGGGAAAGGCTTTTTCACGGATCCCCATTAATGCGATGGAGTCAATCTTCTTATCCAAAACCTCTGAGTTCATTCCTACTGCTTCAGGAAGGGTATAACTGAACCGGATTCCACCCGGAGTATCAATACCATCGTTTAATTTGAAATATTCATTTACGTTTACCGGCAATTTCCCGGTGGCGCCAATCCCGCCAAATATCACTTGTGCTGCAAGTTCCTGAAAAAGGCTGCCATCCTGGTATGTTAATATTAATCCTTTTGCTGTTTCAATACCTTTGAATTTATCCAGTGAATATGCATTTCCAAAAACCACCACAAGGGTTTGATTTGATTGAATTACTTGCTTGAGAAACTGTTTCATTTTCTCTGTAATTCCAAAATCTTTATAAGGTATTTGGTTGAGATCACTGATTCCAACAACCAACAGGTCGAATGATTGAAGGTTTACAAACAACTCGTTTGTAGCTGAGGTATCCATGTCTTCGGTCCAGTTAAAATGTTCCATCCTTGTATATTTTTCCAACATGGATTGGAACGGTGTAAGCACAGAAGCACCCAGCATCAGAGTCGCAATATTCACCTGATCCAGATTCTTCAGGGGTACCAGATCTTCATTATTCCTTAAGACGGTCAGTGAGGCTTTTATAAGTTTACGGTTCAGTAATTTCGAAGAAACCGGATTCAGATCAGCTATCAGATTTTCGGTGTTTATTTTTTTGAAATCATTCAATCCAGCCCGGTATTTCATTGACAGGACCTTACGGCAACGGTTATCAATTTCTTCCTGAGATATCAGTCCTTCCTTTATGTTCTTTTTGATCTCCATAATAGCCTGGGGTACATTTTTGGTAAATTCAAGGATATCATTTCCAGCCAATATTGCCCTGGCAAGAATACCGTTATCCTGCAGTCCCTTCATATACATTGCAACTTTGGAGGTTATATTACGTTTATCTTCACCAAATGAGCGGTAATTGATTACCGGATTCTTTAGATTATTGTTGATATCCATTACAGGGACAAGATTAATGTGAACTCCCAGCCTTTTGCATTGATTTGCGACAGCACATCCCATAGTATAAATAAGTGAATCATTTGTAATTGCCCCGAGACTCATTTGGTATGGAAATTTCATAATGTTGTTAAGCCTCATGCCCAATCCCCACTCCCCATCCATTGCAATCAGAAGGGGAACTTTAGATTGGGATTGATAAAAATTTGTAAGTATAGCTTGTTTTAAAGGGTCACCCTGAAAGAAAATCAAACCTCCAATTTTGTATTTCCTGACCACGTCGGTTATCTCCACCTCATGAACAATGTCTTTATTTGAATAAGCAGCCACAAAAATAAGTTGTGCAATTCGTTCATCAGGAGAAAGAGTGTTAAATACCGAATCAACCCATTCTTTTCCATAATTCAAAAATGGTGGTGGAACTTTTTCCTGGATGTCTTGCGAAAAGGTTGAAATATGAAAAAACAAAGAAATAAAGATAGACAAGATTGTTTTATAGTATTTCATCTGAAAATAATTAATTAACTTAAGTTGCAAGTTACAGGTTGCAGGCCTGCCACGTGAAATGCGACGCAGGAGCATATTTCACCGTGGCTACAGGTTTTATTCACTTTTTTGGGCTTTTTTCTTTTTTTACTCCAAATTCCGGATCAATTTTTACGAATATCAGAACAATAAAACCGGGAATTGTACAGATCATTACCCAGATAAAGAAATTTTGGTAACCAATTATTTCCTGCAACCATCCGCTAATCATGCCAGGAATCATCATTCCAAGTGCCATAAATCCCGTGGTGATTGCAAAATGGGCTGTTTTATGCTTTCCTTCCGAAACATATATCATATATAGCATGTATGCTGTAAACCCGAAGCCATACCCGAATTGTTCGGTAGCTACTGCGATATTGATCAACAATAACGATTCAGGCTGCAAATAAGAAAGGACTACATATACAAAATTAGGAAGGTTCATAGCTATTATCATCCACCATATCCAGTATTTCAGTCCGTTACGTGCGGCCAGGAACCCGCCCAGCAGCCCTCCGATGGTCAGAGCAAGCATTCCAACTGTTCCATATACAAGACCAAGATCTCCGGTTGTCAGTCCTAAACCATCGAACTCACGGGCATCCAGCAGAAACGGGGAAGCAAGCTTCACCAACTGGGATTCCCCTAATCTGTATAGTAGCAGAAAGGCTAATATTACTCCGATTTCCTTTTTTTTGAAGAACGAAACAAATGTGGTGAAATATTCCCTGAAAAAGCCGGCTCTGTTGTCTCGCCCTTCTAACGCGGAAATATCGGATTTCGGATGTGGTAAAATGAATTTATGGTAGATGAAGAACAAGATAAACAAAACAGCAAGAATTGTAAAAGTTATAGCCCATGCAAGAGGAATATTACCGGACCGTACTTTAAAGGAAGCTGAAGAGACTTTTTCCAGTTTGGGGTCTAATTGTATAATAAAATATGCCGGCACATTCCAATTCGTATCACTAAACACAAATCTGTTGCCTTCAATCAATGATATACTTTTATCACCCTTCTCTCTTCCAAAGTTTACAATTATTTCCCGGCCTTTTTCGGGTGGTCGGAAAAGATGAAAATAGGAAAAACCGATGTTCCCGGGAAAAACATCGGTTACCAGGTCTTTGTCAGGGGAGAAATGATTTTTTAAAAAGTTTTCCAGATTGTTTGAGATATGTTTCTTCCACCATGAAGTTTTTCTTTCGATATCTGTTTCTTTTGTTTTGTCACCAGAGTAAAAGCCATGATTAATATTCCATTGGTTTACATGAAAAATTAATGAATCGGCAAAGCTTTTTTCTATGGTTCCTGTTGCAATATTTAATGTTTGATTTTCGGGAACTATCCTTTGCTCTCCTTGTTGAATATCAATAATAACCGAATCGGGTGAGAAGATATTGACTGCTGAAATATCCGGCTTTGAATAAACTTCAATATCCACCGGGGGAAGTCCGGTTGAGGTCTCGAAATAGCCGGCCAGGATAACCAACAGCCCCTGGCCGGTAAGCATAGCAAAACGATAAAATGTACTGCGTATCCCAACAAAAAATGCCTGTTCATGTTTTGTCAGGCCCAGCATGTAAAAACCATCTGCGGCAATATCATGTGTGGCAGAACTAAATGCCAGTAACCAGAAGAATGCTAAAGTATATCTGAAAAAATTTGGAACAGGAATAGTAAATGCTACTCCTGCAAGACCGGCACCTATTATTAACTGCATGATAACAATCCAGTATCTTTTGGTCTTTAATATATCAATTACCGGGCTCCAGAGAGGTTTTATCACCCATGGTAAATAAAGCCAGCTTGTGTATAATGCAATATTTGCGTTTGAAATACCCAGCCGTTTATACATGATGACAGAAACGGTCATTACTATAATGTACGGAATGCCTTCAGCAAAATATAGTGAAGGGACCCATGCCCATGGATTTCGTTTTTCTTTTTTGATGATATTCTTTCAATAATATTTAACAATCTGAGCACCTTTGAAGTAATGTAGCAGAATATTTTCGAAACGGTATCCTTTATCACCCATTACAGCAGCGCCGATTTGGCAAAGCCCTACTCCATGTCCCCACCCTGCACCGGTGAGAATAAATTTTTGTGGAATGCCATTGGCTACATTTTTTCTGTCAACTACAAAAGCAGAACTATAAAGATGAGTGGGAGAGAGGATCTTACGTATCTCAAGTTCCTTCCCCAGGGTGAATATTTTTTTTGTTCCAACGATTTTAAGTTTTATGATCCTTCCTGAAACACCCCTGGTTAGCGGAACAAGATCAACTATTTTACCAAAATCCGTTACTGATTTGGTTCTGATTATTTCAGCTATTTCCTCCTGGGTATATTCGATTCTCCACCTGTAGAAATCAGATGTTTCCTGGTCGTAATCCAGTAAAACCTGTGTGAGGATTCTTTTATCAGCCGTGTTACAAAACGCGGGAGGAGAAGTTCTGATCCATTGGTCGGCGGCTTTTTCTTTGGTCAGATCAAGATCATAGTTCTTGATTTCTGATTTATAGTCTACAACTCTGGTAAGATAAGGGTGTTTTACAGGCTCCCATACATTTTCAAAGGTTTCACTAATACCTCCGCATGATTTTGAGAAACGTGTATCGCAAATCTTTTTGTTGTAAGTCAGCACTAATCCATGTGTTTGTGTAATTGCATCATGAACAGTTTTGGTATGTGCTTTTGTTATTCCCTGGTACCTTTGGCAATGGTCGTCAGCACAAACATGAAAAAGTGTGTGGTCTTCCCGGTCGTACCACTTTATAAGTTCCTCATCAGTCCTGGTTTCAGATTGATACTTAGTTGATGAACTCTTTAACTCTTTGCTTTTTTCTATTTGTGCCATTAGCCAGCTCCTTGAAATAACAGAATGGGCTTTAAGCAATTCCATTGAACCAGTGGCTCTCATTTCAGAAGAAATCACACTCAGCAGATAATGTTCGACCGGCAGAATATTTATGGCTATTATTTTATCGTTATTTGTGACTAGTTTCAATGAGCCCTGAAATCGTTGGTCTTCTTTCCGTTCCCAATGAAATGAGATGCCTATCGTAACATTCTTTAGTATGAAATATGAGTTATTGAAATCAATTGGAGAAAATGTGATTTTTCCGTTTACCGGATATACCTGATCTCCACCAGTAAGATCAATGGTTCCGGATTCACATATTGCATTATAAAAACCCTTAAAATTCTTTTTATATCCTGTGGCAGAATAGCTGCCATGAAGCTCAAAAGAGATTTCTTTTTTTTCCATAATTCCTATATGGACAATTGGTTCTTTCATCTGAAAAAAATCTATTATGCGATAATAATCAATTTGCTATCTTTATCAAGCCAGGCTGAATTTTTTCTGGACGGCTGTTTTCAGGTCTTTAAAATACCTGTCAGAAACGGAAACCTGCCTGAAAATATCAATAATATTTTCTTTAGTAATTTTATTAAAATCTTTTTCCTGCGGAAAAATAAAAACCCCACCCATATCAACAGCAGCAGGACTAATCAATATGTTTTTAGTTCCTTTATCAAAGTATTGTGATGGTCGGTGTTTGCTGCGTGGGAAAAGGATAATTCTCCACCTTTTTTCATGGAAAGAAGCCAGTATATTTAACAAAGGCTCCTGACCGGAAGGAGCCTTTGTTTCAAGCTCAGCATAAATTAAATTGAATGTTTTCAGCAAGCTTGATTTATTATTTGACTCAAGGGAAACAAATTTTCTCAGGTAATCTTTTATTCCGTAAACAGTTATTTTTTCGTTGATAAACCAAGCTTCACCAGCTTTCTGCTTTAAATTTTCATATTCGTTCTCGACAGGCATAAAGAATTTATTTCCTGCCTGAAAATGAAAGTGATCCGGAGCTGATGCGCCACACTCAGGGCCATTATAGAAAACAATTAAGGCATCCAGTTCTTTACTTATATCCAGCATCGCCTCAAAATTTCCTTTTATCTCCTGTGGTATATGATTGAGTTTTGGTATTGTAAAGTGTTCTCTGAAAATGGGATATGGATTACATAGTATTAAGTAATCCTTGCCAAATGCCAACTTTTGTTGTACTTCAGGTAAATTTTCTATACATAAAAAACATTTTCTTTCCTGAATCGATCGTTTGTCAACTTTAGCCGATGATGAGATAATTCTGCCTGGATTAAATTGGATCTCAATTTTAAAGTCATGAAAGGTAAAAGTCCTGACCTTAACCTGGCTTAGCTGTTCGTAGTTATTTCTTAATAATTCCCAGGTTTTTTTTTGACCAGCTAATAAAGTTTTTACTTTCGCGGACAAGGATTTTTTTTTCATAGTTTCAGCCTTAGCCTTGACTACTTTGTTCCAAAATTAGAGGATAACTTTAATTTATTGTATCGAAATTTACTTACTTCGTTTATGAGATCGTCACGCTTGCAGCGTGACTAAGTTCAATGTTTTGAGGTTTACAAAC
>CAZEWS010000142.1:0-9553 GCA_964515985.1 uncultured Rikenellaceae bacterium
GCAATAGCAGTTATATTTATTTCATCAAATGGAGTTTTTTCACAAACTCCCGTTACAGGCAAGCAGGGTAAAATTTAAGTAATAAAAAACCGGATTCTATCTTAAAGTTTCCTTACATTCAATATTGCCTTTCTCTCTCCTACCTTTAATGAAAGTTTGTAGTAACCGGACAGGATTAGTATTTCATGGACAGTTTTCGCTCGCCCGGAAGTTCCCTGCTAAAAGTTTGTCACAAAAATTGCGAGGTCAACTTTTGCGCCATTTCTGTGTCGGACATTAGTTCGCAAAATTGGCACAAACCTTGACTAAATGATGCAAAAACTCATGCCGTTTTGCCGCCTGACGGTCTCCCACGAAACGAACTGAGATTTTTAACCAAATATGCAAAGTTCTGCTAAGGAGGGATTATCAAATTTCTAAGCTACCGATCCGCACGTCATGGTTTTTGCAAACAACTTTTCCGCCAATTTTACTCATGCTGCTATTATCAAAGTTAAAATGGAAATTTTATCTAGATCAGCTTTTAACAGAAATGGCACAAAACCTTGGGAAATGTTTACAATTTTATGTGCCAAACTTTATAAGCAAAAGGCAATAACACGTTCGGACTTTCCTGCCAGCCTGTAACATGCCCCCCAAAGAGAAAAATTAAGAATAAAACGGACGACTTCGGGACGGTCGGACAGTGACGGTGCAGACCGACACGACAGTAACTCTTTGACAAGTACGGTTGACTGAAAATTGATAAGACGACTAACTATTACTATGACAGTTTCGTGCAGATCGACAACCTACTACTGCTCCCCTGATTGACTAAAAACAAAAACAACTAGTGCGCAAGAAGATATTTTTATTTGATTTTCGCCACCGCTTAGCAAGAACATTCAAATTTTTGCTTTTACAGTGTTTATTTTTTTCAGGTAAAGCAAAAATTTGAAAGAACTTGCTTTTGCCAACGCACTACCATCAATACTAAGTAAAAAGAGGTTTGTTTTCTAAACACTTCTTAAATACCGATCTAAACACGCTTTATCGCCTTGCCCTCTAACTGCATTACAGTAATAACAGTCATCATCTGATTTGTCTCTGTTATTTACGATACCTCGACTGCCCATGTAGTTCAGGAAAGGCTGTGCCATCCGTTTCCCAGTAAAATGTACCATGAATTCGGTTACTGCAAGTGATGCTACTACCCCATTGATAGAAACTACTGAAGGGCCAGTTTCGCACAATTCATCCTTCATCACCCCATAGATAGCCTCCCGGTCTTTTCTCGCCTCGGGATTTTCTAAATCTTTCCCGGCATTATCTTCATCTATTTCACCCCAGCAATACAAGCATCCTTTATCGTTAAAAACGGTGACTATCCGTCCACCATATTCCAAGCCATCAGGCATAATGTCCGAAGCAATATCAATATATGGTAACTCATAAGCCAAACAAAACTCGTTAAGCACTAGTCGCGCTCCATCGTTATCAACACATCCAAATACAATGTTAGCTTGCTTTAAGGCTCTAAAACCAGATTCAGTAATAAACGAATCTTGAATCTTTGCTACTTGAATATCCGTATTAATGGAAAGAATATTCCGTTCAGCGATGTCAACTTTTGGCATACCCAAGGGGTCTCCGGCTTTTACACCTATAAGTCTATTCAAGTTCGTTTCTTCCAAGAGATCACCATCAATCAACGTTATCGCTCCCACACCGAGAAAAGCGAGTTGCTGTGCAACATGTGAACCCACACCCCCTGTTCCTACAATTACTGCATGATTAAGCAAAAGCTTTTTCTGTCCCTCTTCTCCGAAGAATTTAATTTGTCTGGAGTACTTGTCACCATTCATCATTGTCCTGTTTTAAAGAATTATTGGTAGGGAGTACCTCTGTTTCTCCGGTTTTAATCGCATTTAATCCTTTCGGTTTATTGGCATCATCCATCCAAACAAGTGCATCAACCCCATGATCTGTAACAACTATGGCCACATATGGCTTTCCCTTCAATCTCCACAAAACAAGTGGTACAAACTCAGAAAATCCCTTCCAGTCAGTAGGTGAAAACCGCACAAATTCTCGGTCTATGTGCGAGTGAAACTCAATAATGCACGCATCAAGATCATGTGCTCGTTTAATAATTCGCCCGTTTATTTCGTGTGTCAGTTCAAAATGATAGGCCGAACGGCTTTCATAATCTTCAGGATGGACAGCATACCAATCCCGATAGTTGAGTTCTACTTGTTCATCATACAGAACCACATCTGCAAAAACAAATGCAACTTCCTCATTGGTGTGTAAGTTTGGTAGCAAATGCTTTTGCAATTCCATGTATATCTCAGGTGGAATATTGAGTATCGTTTTCATCGTCCTTCTTTAAACCTGTCAACAAAAGATAGAACAAAATTCAACATATTGGAACCCTTAACTACATCGGAGCCAGGTTTCCATTGACTGTCCGGTGACCATGATATCATTGCCCAATTACCAGAAAATGAAGGTTGATTATTGGCTTTCGGTTGCCAATTCAACAGCTCTTGCCCATTATAGCGCAGGTCTGCAGGCACATAGATACCATAAGGATGCGTGCCAGGATAACCTGGCCGAATTTCTATACAAATATCAATCACATCCTTATTCCAGGCCATTCCTTTCGGCAATGCATAGCCGGGCAGCAATATCCATCTTTTGCATTCATCAACTTTTAAATCAGGATAATACTTGCGTAACAGGTTGAGCTCTTGTTCAATTCGTTCTACCATTGCTTACCCTCTTTTGAACACCCACTTTTTGCTGAATCCCATTCCCGGTTTCAGTTCGATCACTTGCCCGGGTTGTAAAGTTGTTTCGGTGTTATCCTTCATGTTTATAAGGATCGCTCCTTGTGATGGATCCCAACCACCAAGCTCTATGATCTGTTCGGTTGTAATGGTATCACCATCCCACTCGATGAGATTACCTTCAATGTCAATTGTGAACTTCGGCCCTTGACCCTTATTCTCGTTCGGATCTTTGCTTTCGCCTTTGTTATTATTTTCAGATTTTTCCATTGTTCTGTAATTTTGATACGTTAATAATTTGTCATCTACCCTATATACTATATTTCGTGATTCTATGCAGTAAGAATATGAAACAAATATGAAAATCACGTTTTTCAGTATATCTTTGTGAAGAACGATCAAACTGTTTAATGGGTACTCTAAACACGGTCAAGAAATCCGAAAAAGAATCGGACGATTATTTGATTGAACTTATCGGGTTAAAAGAAGATTTCCCTGATGAAGCCAAAGCCGCGTATGGTAAAATATACGAACGGTACTGGGAAGATATGTACGCCATTGCAAAAACAATTTGCATCAACAGTAAAGACCATGAAGCGGAAGCACAGGATTTAGTATCTGACACTTTTTATATCATCTATCACAAAAAGGCGAAAAGCTTTGACAAAACTAAAATTAGCAAAAAACACCTCAGAAATAGTATAAAAAACTGGATGAAAACGGTAATGCTTTCGGTACATTATGACCTTTACATTGACGAACCAACCAAAGAACTAATTGCCAAAGAAAAGAAAGAAGGCAGGAAGCTACAAAATGATGATATACAGGAGAGCTATATCATACCACAAATTTCCTTGAGAAATCATCTTGAAAATGCACACCAAGAATTCATTGACGCTCTTGATAGAATGGAAATAAGTGACATTGAAGTCAACAATAAAGAACAGAGAGAAACAAAAAATGACGAATTGGTTTACAATTATATTAACAGCTTGCCAAAAAGAGAAGCTGATATAGTACGGGAAGTTTATACCTTTTATGTTCCTGGAAAGAACACGCCCACAGAATTATTGGATTATATTGAAAATAAATGGGGCACCACAAGAGAAAATTACAGACGGATAATTAAAAAATTCCGGGACAAAATCAAAGAGGATTTAAAAGAAAAAATCGTTATCAGACGATAAAAACAAAACCGTAATGAGCAATAAGAAAAATGTTGATGAATTTCTTGACCCTGAAATTCTGAACAGCTTAAAATCCTTAGGGTTGGTTCCTCCTCAAACTCTTGAGGACTACATAAAACTGGAGCAGGAACTCAAAAAGAACCCATTAAAGAAACCGCAAAAACTTGAAGATCCTTTTGCTTTTCTGGAGCGTGAACCGAAAATTCGAGCTATTAGCTCCACTCATGATAATATACAGAAATATGAGAGGAACCTTGCACGAGCGGCCCGTGAAGGAAAATCAATCCCAGACCACATAAAACAAAAGATGAAACAAGACAAACAAAATAGTAAAAAGTCAAATGGCAGGTAATTATTTTGAACTTTCAAAAAAGAGACAGATAGAATTATCTGATTTAGCAGAATTCATTGCTAATGAACATTGCCCCGATACGATTATTGAACCTAAAATAATTGCAGAAAGCCACGATATTAGTTTTTGTTTCGGAAATTATGAAGATGCTTTTGATGGCTTAACCGAGCATGAATTTGGAAAATTTCACATTTTCATTAATTTTGACAGGCACTCATACAAAGATTCGGAAAGAACCAGATTCACCTTTGCCCACGAGTTAGGCCATTATTTCATAGACGAACATCGTAACTCCTTGATGAAAGGCCAGACCCCAGCACACCCATCGTTCACTGACTTTTCCTCAAAAAACCCTGTTGAAGTTGAGGCAGATTTTTTCGCAGCCAGTTTACTTATGCCTCGAAACCGAATCATGAAAGATTGCTTCCGAAAAAAATTCAATTTCCAGATAATTCAAGACCTAAGTACGAAATACAAAACCAGTACGACAGCTACCGCCTTGAAGTTTGCATCTATTGGCAATCACCCTATTATGATTGTACGTTCTTCACAAAATAAGATTGATTGGTTTAGGTACAGCCATGATTTTCCCTATAAATGGCCCAAAGGATTGAAAACTAATGTACCGCAATATACACTTGCTGGGGCATTCTTTAAAGATGGCACCAGATATGACGAAACATTACCTCTTACTGCTAATGATTGGTTTGAGAATGTTTGGGAAAAAGATGTTGACCGTACATTTTATGAAAAGTGTATCTATTCTGATAGACACAACTTTGTTCTTAGTGTTCTTTGGGAAGATTAATATTTTACATTGCATTTTAATATGATTACCTGTTTAATCAAAATGTTGATAACTTTAATCATTAAATACTTGAAATAACTATCATATTTTAATAGTTTTGTCGCATGGCAAAACAATATTTTAAATCAGTTTACTTCAGTGATTATCCTGCTGAAGATTCCAAGGCAAAAGCAATAACACTCGCTTTCAACGAACCGGAAACCCCTTATTATACAAAGATAAAAGAGATAAGTAATGAGGAAATCCGGGAACTGATTGGTATTGACAGTTATAAGCAATTGGCTTTATTTGCCGAAAAGGAAGAACGCTCTATTAATCAGATTGTAAAACGACTTATCAAGAAGAATCTGAACAGCTATGGGAAGATTAATGCAAAAGACGTAACATTTGCCGGAAGCAAGACCGTTCCCTTTCAAAGATGGTATCCGTATATTGAAGGTTACTCGCCTGATTTTGTAAAATCATTGATTGATAATTATACACTTGGGGGCTGTAAAAATATTTATGACCCCTTCGCAGGTACTGGAACTACGTTATTTGCGGCAGACGAAATTGGAATCAAAACCGTTTATACAGAAATCAACCCCCTATTACAATTTCTCATTCAAACCAAAATAACCATTCTGCAATCCAGTCATGGAGACCGTAAGAAACTATTTGACCAGTTAACAAAAATTGCCGGAAGGATTCTTGATGACCTGAAAAAGTTTGAAGAAGATAGACACTTACAAGAAAGCTATAAAGCATTATTCAACAGCAGCAAGTATTTTGATGATAAAGTTTTTAGTGATGTGCTTAAACTTAGGTCATACATTGATGTTGTAAAATTGGAGGATGAATTACTGGCCGATACTATTACTATTGCTGTTTTAGCCGGATTAATTCCTATCTCTTACCTTAAAAAAGTCGGTGATGTGCGTTTCAAGACAAAAAAGGAGTTAGAAAGTGGAAAGGTTGAATTGAGTGAATTTCTTCCTGCCAAATTAATGGAAATGGCAGAAGATATAATCAACATGGACTTTACTTTAAAAACCAGCCCGGAATTCATTTTATCCAACTCGAAAAATATAGACCTTGCAAATAACCTTGAAATAGATGCGGTAATTACGAGCCCTCCCTATCTGAACGGCACGAATTATTTTAGAAATACCAAACTCGAACTGTGGTTTTTAAGATACATTCAATTTGAAAATGACCTCAGATATTTTCGAGACCAGGCATTGACAAGTGGTATCAATGACGTTAAGAAGGGAAATTCCTATTATGAGAACAAAATAGTTGAAAAAAGTGAATTGCTTAAGAATACACTCACTTTACTTGACGAACATGCTTATGATAAGCGTATTCCGAAAATGGCACGCAGCTATTTTGAGGAAATGGATTCTGTTTTCTCAAAGCTTACCAAACATCTCATCAATAATTCAAAAATTCTGATTGACATTGGAGATTCCATATTTGCCAATGTACATATACCCACCGATGAAATATTGATTGAAATATTAATAAAACTCGGTTACAATTTCAAAGAGAAAAAGCTACTAAGAAAGCGCAGGTCAAGAAATAAAGAGATACTTAGCCAAACCCTGCTTTTATTTGAATTTAAGAAAACTAAGGTCACAGGAGAAAACGGCACACACGGACCTTATTACGGAAGGGAAAACTGGCAAATCTTTCAGCAAGATTTGCCTCACCAGCAACTCCCTTACTCTAAACGAAACTGGGGGCATAACATTCATTCCCTTTGTTCCTATCAAGGCAAGTTAAAACCTGCAATTGCTTACCATCTTGTTAAGACCTTTGTTCCTGAAGGCGGAAGGATTTTAGACCCTTTTTCGGGTGTAGGCACAATTCCATTTGAAGCGGCTTTAAATGGCATGACCTCTTACGGTATAGATATTAGTGTTCCGGCTTATTACATTTCTTATGCCAAAGTATCTATGCACCGGAAAGACAATTGCTTTAATTTCATACGGCATCTTCAGGAATTCATTCAATCTAACAAATGCTCAAAACAGGAATTACAAGAAACAAAGCAATTCGGCTTCAATAAGACACTTTCGGAATATTATGAAGAAAAAACATTGAAAGAAATAATACTTTCCAGACGTTTCATTCAGGAAAACTATCCCAAGAATCCAAGTGAAATGTTAGTTGTATCAGCACTGTTGCATATTCTTCACGGCAACCGCCCTTACGCATTAAGCAGGCGTTCTCATCCGATTGTCCCCTATGCACCGCAAGGAGAGTTCATTTATAAAAATCTCATAAAAAACTTAACTGACAAAGTGGAAAGAACACTGAATGAAAAATTACCCTTGAATTTCGCTCCGGGAAAAATCTTCAATCAAGACACAACCTTAATTTGGCCCCAGGAAATCAACGACCTTGATGCAGTTATTACTTCACCACCTTTCTTTGACAGCACAAGGTTTTATCTGGCAAACTGGATTAGAATATGGTTTGCCGGTTGGTCGGCAGCCGATTTCAAATATCAAATTAACTCTTTCGTTGAGGAGAAGCAGAAAAAGGATTTTGCTATTTACGAAAACATCTTCCGGCAAACAAGAGAACGTATGAAAAGAGGCGGGGTTTGTGTACTACATCTTGGTAAAAGCGTCAAATGTGACATGGCTGAGGAACTACAAAAGGTTAGCAAAAGATGGTTCAGAGCGGCTGATCTTTTTGATGAAAGTGTAGCACATTGCGAATCGCATGGAATACGTGATAAAGGAACGGTTACTTCTCATCAGTACCTTGTACTGACCTAAGTAAAACCCAAAAGCTTTTTGTTTTCAGGTGAAAGCCCGTCAACCAGTTCATAAACCTGGAGTATTTTCCTGATTTCCTTTATCCTTTTGGGTAAATCTGATTTTTCCCGAACCTGCAAGTACCTTTCAACTCCCTTGTTTACATCAATATTGTGATTCATGATTGGCTGTTTGCTTGAAATCAGCTTTAAGTCAGCTCCCGTAATTTTGGCTAACTCAATCAACTCGTTGTTCGTGTAAAATTTGCTCGGCCATTTGTCTCGTTTATTCTCATTGGCATTTCTTGAAAGCAAAGCAGCATTTTCCTTTGTGAGAGGATACAAATATTTTGAAGGCATTATATGGTCAACAGCCCATGAAGCACGCTTATTAATGTCTAACGGAACCTTCGTTTTGAAACACTTATGCCCAAACCTATCAAACAAATCATGCAAATCAATTGATTCGTTCTCGCCTTCCAAAAACAAATCTGCTATCCGTCTCCTTACAGCAGATTCATGTAGTTGTTCTTTGCTACGTTTAGGATTGAGCACTGCATTTATTGCCCCTTTACAACTTCTGCATTCCATCTGCCGTTCAAGAGGTCCCCAATCCGAATGTTTACTAAATGCCTGAAACGGTAGTATCCGTGAACAGACATTGCATTGCTTCCAGTACGATTCAGGATGTTCTGTTGCAATTCTGAAAAAGCCCTCCCAAAATCTAAGTGCAGTTGTGGACTCAGAATCATTATAATCTTCCTCCCAATTTTCGAATGGTAAATCGGATTCTTTCGAATGAACAAAACCACAGCGTTCACATTTCCAAACACTATTCTCGATAGCTTCCTTTGGAGACAGTAATTCCTGACCAATTAGGATATAGTTCATTCCCCGACAATTCACGCATTTATACGCCACCCATGCGTCATGGTATGGAATTCCTTCTACTCTCTTTATTCCGGTAATATTGACAGTTTTTCTTCTTGCCATTGAGTTGCAAATCTAATATTATTTTGCTGCTTTAAGAAAGATACTTCTCAAAAACTCCAACCCCGTTTTGCACATTGCCATCCTCGTTCCTGCGGTGGCAAAGAGCAAAACCCTTCCGCACGGGTTTTGGTTTAACCAGAAACATTCGTAGAAAATCTAATAAAAATATCTTCTTCCCTCGCTTGACTTTTAAGAAAGAGAATCCAAGACAAAAACCGACTTACACGGTTTACAGAGACAGTTTGCCGCTTTGATGCGGCAGGGGGCACGTTTTACAAACAATATAGGATTTAAGGCACAGTTGAGCCCAAAAAAGAGGCAGTAAGTTACGGGAACATACTGCCTCTTTCATTATGTAGCCAGTTTTATACAGTCGGCTCAATTGTGTTTAATCCCGATAGCTATCGGGATGTTGGGCTAAACCCTTGTTTATTAATAATTTGTTATTAGGGGATTTAATGCTTTCGTTTGCTTTTTTTATGGTATTATTTGTTTGTTTTGCAGGATTTTGCAGATTGAATTGTTCAACAAAGCATATAAAAAATTGCCGGGATAACAGATTTGCCAAGGTTTGTAGCTCGAATCAATGTTTATGTAACTGGATAGGTATAAGCTTCGAATCCGACAACTTTTCATATGCTAACCGTCAGACTGTCCAATAACTAATATAGAGCATTTGTTCTGCCAAAACAGAAA
>CAZEWS010000143.1:0-9552 GCA_964515985.1 uncultured Rikenellaceae bacterium
TTTTCATATCAGCTTGTTTTAAATGTTAATTTTTAATAACCTGGATTTTGAACCAATTTTATATTTGCCCCGATATCTGATGCTGGTATCGGGTATAGGTCGTACTTACTATCGACTGATCTTCCTTCCGCAACACCGCCTTTCCATGCCCATACATAATCCGTGTTACTGAACCTGCCATATCTGACCAAATCAGTTCTTCTGTGACCTTCCCAAAGTAATTCTCTGGCTCTTTCATCCAGGATAAAGTCGAGCGTAAGTTCACCAGCCGTAATATTTCCATTTTGGTCTCCATATGCTCTTTCTTTGAGTGCATTAACATAACTTAATGCCGTAGCTACATCGCCACCTGTACCACCTCTGAGAACTGCTTCGGCATACATCAGGTAAGCATCAGCTAAACGGAAAACCGGAAAATCGGTATCGGTGTGGGTGATATCTGAGCCGGTAACTCCGCCAGATGTAACATTTTTGAATTTGGTTACGGCATATCCTTCGGTGAACTCAAATACGTCTGTGATTTCAAGAGACTGTCCGTCGCTATGAAACATTATACGTCCGTCAGAGCTGAATTGTTCGATTGTGTAAGTATAATCCGGAGCACCTAATTTCAGTTTGATTTCATATTTTCCAGGATCTGCAATAGCAATATTATCACCTCCCGCTTGTAATATTCCATCTGCACCTATATCACCATAGTTGAGGTCCCAACCATCGTTTGCCCTGAATTTGATCTCACCGGCAGCTAATTCGACAATGATAGTCCATACATCATTTTCAACATCATATGTCATATCCTGGTCTGAATTCCATCCGTCCGGAGTTGAAGAACCGATCACGCCCCAGTCTGTTTTCACAACTGTATAAGTAAGCCCAGTAGTGTCCACATTGATCTTGTAATATCCGGCATCAGCAACCACAATATTTGCACCACCGTGTTCCAGGGTTCCGTCAGCGCCGTTATCACCCCAGTTTGTAGTCCAACTTGGGCCGTCAGTGAATTTAAACGTGTTATCTGCACTGGGAAACCAAAGATAACCTTCGTAATTTTCGTCGCTACCCACAGAAGCAAGTATTGTAGTTGTGTCTGATATATCCCAACTGTTATGGTCGCCAGGAACATGCAATACCGGATAGGTAAGGTAATCACTTTTTAAATTTACGTGTGCACTTTTCAGATTGTCAACGTTTAGGAATTTACTTACAAGGGTTTTGGTGGTTCTTATTCCAGCCCAGCCACCATCGATACCAAATTCAGCAGGATTCATTGTACCACCAACTGCAGCATGAATAATAAACGTTGTTCCTCCCCATGTCCTGGTATGTATACCGTCAAAAGCTACAGGAAAGATAATTCCTTTAGCGTTATGATTGTCTGCCAGGAACAGGTTTTCAAAAGTCGATTCCAGCTCGTAACCGGCAGAAGTTACTTTTTTGCAGTAAGTGATACACTCAGTGTATTTAGCACTGTTTATGTAAACTTCAGAATTCAGGTAAAGATTGGCTAAAAGCATCCAAACAGCACCTTGATCTGCTCTGGCGTATTCATTTCCCATGGGAGTTACCAGCAAATCTTCAATAGCCAGCAATTCTGATTCGATGTAGTCAAACAGATCTGCCCTGCTTATTTGTTCAGGAAAGAAAGAACCCACAATATCATCTTCAGTAACAAACGGAACATTTCCGAACATATCCAGAGCATGCCAGTAGCTTAGAGCTCTTAAAAACCGGGCTTCAGCCCTGTAAGTTTGAATTTCCGTTTTGTTAGCCCCACTGATTCCTCTTTCGTCAAGCTTAGCGTCAGAAGATTCTCTGATGAATTCGTTACACAATGATATCTGGTAGAAAATCCGGTAATACATGTTGGTAATGAATTCGTTGGAAGAAGACCAGTCCTGCTCGTGGTAATCCCTTAAATTACCGTCATTCCAGGCAATGATCGCCTCATCAGTAGGTATTTCCTGGGCATACCAGAGGGCCCTCAGATATTGGCCGAATCCTTCGTCAAGACCACTGAGGTCGTTATTTCCGTTACAGCAAGTCCGGCATATAACTTGGCCAATACCAGGCGATAGGATGCAGGACTATCATATACAGAGGCTGAAGTTACAACGTCTTCATCCAGAGGAACGGTATCCAAATCTTTGGTACACGAAGTAAATGCTAATATTGCAGCAAATACTGTTATTATATAGATTTTTAGTTTTTTTGGTTTCATAATATTGTAATTTTAAAATTCAACACTTACGCCAAATAAAAAGTTTCGTGGACGAGGATAGAGATTGTTATCAATACCACTACTAACCTCCGGATCCAAGCCTTGATATTTAGTAATTAATAATACATTCTGAACAGTTCCGTATAGTCTTATTTTAGATATACCATTAATAATATTGCTAAGGTTATACCCCAGTGTCAGATTATCCAGGCGCAGGAATGAGCCATTTTCCATATAATAATCAGACCAGTATTTCGGATTACTAAACTTTGAGTCAAGTAAACTCGTGGTAACATTGTTCAGATAACCCACAGAGTTGTAAAGTCCACTGTAGGTTCCATTATTTGAGTACACGTTATTATAAACATAGTTACCCAGGTTCACCCTTCCTGCAAAACTGAAATCCCAGTTTTGATATTGGAAAAATGATGAGAATCCCAGGAATACATCCGGTGCGGCCTTTTTATAACGGTATCTGTCGTCAACGGTTAATTGGTCGTCTCCGTTTGTATCCACATATAATCCTTCAATGGGATCTCCGTCTTCATCGTATACCTGTTTATATACATAGAACGAGTTTGCAGGAAACCCAACACTATGAATTTGAATGTTATTACCAACCCCACCGGATATGCCTCCGGTAAATACACCGAGGTACTCCGGATCATCCGTAGCAGTAAGTTTGGTGATTTCGTTCTCATTATAGGTTGCATTAAATCCGATTTCCCATACCATATCGGCTTTTGAAATAGTTTTCGCATTGATTGTAAACTCGATACCTTTGTTTACCAAATCACCAACGTTGGTTAAGATTTGGTTCGTAAGGTTTGTACCGGCAGGAACCGGAATGAAATTGATCAAATCATCAGTTTCCCTGTAATACAAATCTACAGCACCCGAAAACCGGTTATTTAGGAGACCATAATCCAAGCCTATATTATAGGTTGTTGTTTCTTCCCACTTGATATTTGCATCGTAACCCTCAGGTCTTAATGTAGTAACAAATCCGCTTCCGAATTGATACTGAGCATTATCCTCACTGTACGTATACCTGGCAAGGTATGGATAATCATTGTTTGAAATGTTTTGCTGTCCTGTGATTCCATAACCAAGCCTTAGTTTTAATGAATTAAATAATTCAGATAATCCCAGGAGTGGCTCATCAGCAATATCCCATGCTAAAGCCACTGACGGGAAAAGGCCCCATCTGTTATCTTCAGAGAATCTTGAAGAACCATCCTGACGTAAAGTAAAAGTCAGCATATAACGATCTTTAAAAACGTAATTTAATCTTCCGAAGAAAGAAACCAGGTAACTTTCAGTTTCATAGTCAGTATCCGTATTTACTATTGTTTCAGCCACATTGGTTGAATAACTTGTTCCCTTTCTCCAGAAATGTTGCCAGGAGTAACCGGCTGTTGCATCTATCCTGCTGTCGAAGGATCCTAAATCTTTTACATAATTAAAATAGAGATCCAACAGCTCATTCTTTTTATTTTGAGTATACAACCTTTTTTCTCCTCCGCCCACCAATGCATTGTATAACCAAGCGGCATTTTCAGGAACAAAGACATCTCCATCACTTTCAGAAATATCATACCCCAGATTCAATTTTGCCTTTAATTCAGGAAGGAAGTGGAATTTGTAGTCAAATTGAACATTTCCTATACTTCGTTTAACTGTAGAATTGTCGTCTCTCATTTCTAACAAAGCAACAGGGTTACTGGTTGCGATTGTAATCGGATCGCCATTTGGCTGAGTCCAGGTAAAATATCCACCATATTGACTTGTTGCATCTAAAACCGGTTGTGTTGGGTCAAAAGCAACTGCCGACCCTACAGCTCCCCAATCTGCAAATTGGTTTTTGATGTACATCCCTTTTGCACTTAGATTTATCCTCAAATGGTCATCAAGGAAGCTTGGATTTAGATTGATAGCACCTGTGAATCTGTCTAGACCGGATGTCTTCAATATACCTTTCTGGTCGGAGTAACCCAATGAAACACGAAATGGCAAATTATCAACAAACGATAAATTTTCAACACTTCCGGACAAACTTAAGTTGTGGTCATGACTAATGGCTGTTTGGTAGATTTCTTTCTGCCAGTTGGTATTTTCACTCCCAAGCAGATCAGTAGCATTTGGATTATTTGCAAATTGTTCTTGTATAAGTGATCGATATTCATCTGCAGATAATACATCAACTTCTCCTGTTCTAGTCCCTATAGATACGTTACCATCATAGTTTACTGTCAATGGACGATTTGCTCTACCTTTTTTTGTAGTGATAATAATCACTCCATTGGATGCCCTGGAACCAAAAATAGCTGTTGCAGACGCATCTTTCAATACAGTAAAAGTTTCAATATCGTTAGGGTGAATGGTGTTCAACGGGTTTCTCATACCCGAAATACCGTCATTGTCAACAGGCACTCCATCAATTACGATGAGTGGATCGTTACTTGCTGACAGTGAAGATCCTCCTCTGATCCTGATAGTTGATGCGGCTCCAGGAGCCCCGCCAGCATTAGTGATTTGTACACCGGCAATTTTACCAGCTATTAACTCCTGAGGAGATGTTATCGCACCCCTGTTAAAATCATCGGAACTAATAGCAATAACCGATCCGGTAACATCTTCTTTTCTTGTAGTACCATAACCAATTGTTACCACCTCTTCAAGTGCCTGAACATCAAATTCCAGTGACACATTAATGGTAGTTTGGTTTCCTACGATAATTCCCTGAGTCAAATAGCCTACAAAGGAGAAGACTAATGTTGCATCACTCCCAACAGTAATGCTGAAATTACCATCCAAATCTGTAATAGTGCCGTTGGTGGTTCCTTTCTCCAGGATATTCACTCCGGGTAAAGGAAAGCCACTAGCTGCATCGGTTACAACTCCCGATACACTAATTTCCTGTCCAAAAACGGAAGCAACTATGCTCATACACAAGACAAGAAATAAGAGTCGTTTAAATAGAATTTTTCCTTTCATAGATTAAAATTTTAGGTTAATCGATATAATATTATAATTTGCAGTAAGAAATATAACGGCTACAAATATAATATAAAAAGCTCATCTAACCCATTTATTTTCAATAAAATAACGCAATCGTTATCGCAAACGTTTGAAATAGGGTTTCCAAATAAATTCATATTATGAAATGCCATTTTTATAATGTAATTTTAATCCAAATTATACCCGGTTGTTTAATAGAGACCAATATCTCCGAAAATGCATAAAGGACAGGTAACCATAAAGGATATTGCAAAAGAACTTGGTATTTCACCATCGACCGTTTCCAGGGCTTTAAAAGACCATCCTGATATTAGTGCTGATACAAAGAAAGCTGTACAAGAACTGGCATTAAAATGGAATTATAAACCCGATCCGATAGCTTTAAGCTTAAAAAGCCGTAAAAGTAAAATCATAGGTGTGATCATCCCCGAGATGGTACATTATTTCTTTTCTACTGTTATCAGCGGGATTGAAGATTTAGCCTATGATTCGGGATATCATGTGATGGTTTGTCAGTCGAATGAGAATTATGATCGCGAAGTAAAAAACACTCAGGCATTATTATCCTGCAGGGTGGATGGTATACTGGTTTCTTTTTCAAAACGAACATTTGATTTTGAACATCTTAAAACCATCCAGGAAAGTGGAGTGCCAATGGTTTTTTTTGACAGGATTTGTGATGAAATCGTTGCAGACAAGGTTATTGTTGATGATTTTGAAGGTGCATACCAGGCTGTAAAACATTTGATTTCCATAGGATGCAGACGTATCGCACACTTAGCATCACACCAACATTTGATTATTGCTCAAAATCGTCAAGAAGGGTATATTAAGGCACTGTCAGATTACAATGTTCCGGTCGATGAGCAAATCATTGTTAAATGTGATACTATTCAGGAAGCAAATGAAATCATCCCAAAATTGCTGAATCTGCCAAATCCTCCTGATGGATTTTTTGCCGTTAATGACCTGACGGCTGCTGAAACGATGAAGATTGTCAAATCAAAGGGGTTAAATGTACCGGAAGATATTGCTATCGTAGGTTTTACCAATGGACAAATTTCCAATCTGACAAATCCGGCTCTTTCATCAGTTGAACAACATGGTTATGAGATTGGTAAAAATGCTGCCCGGTTATTATTGGATAGGATAGAAAAAGAGAAGGAATACCCGGTCCAGACGAAGATAATAAAAACTGAATTGGTCATAAAAGGGTCATCTATGCGAAAAAAAAATTAATGAATTAAAAAAGGTGATTTCGCACTGGTTTTGCCAAATGAAAAACATCAGTACCGGAACAAGTCGAAAGATAAACCTATGGTATTGATCTGTGGGGTTCCAAAGCAATTCGAATGAGGTTTAACAACCGGGAAATCCAGGCTCTTAACGCTTATTGTTTAAAGTAAAAAAATTTAACAGGAATAATCATCAAAACCTTTACCGGTTTGCCTTTCTGCTTTCCGGGTTTCCACATTTTGCTTGTCAACTTAATGACGCGTTCAGCCTCCTTATCAAGGTCAGGATGAAGCCCCTTAATGATCTCAATTTCAATTACAGAACCATCAACATCAACTGAAAAACGGACAAATACATTTCCGTAGATTGGATTTTCTGACAGACTGCCCGGGTATTTGAGGTTCTTCTGAATGAATGCTGTAAGGGCATCCATACCACCTGGAAATTCCGGCATTATTTTAACCATCAGAAATACCTCCGGGGCCTCTGAAATTCCAGCTGATTCTTCAAACTCGGAAGCCATATCACCTTCCATCTTCACTTTTTTGAAAAAACCAAGCGATTTTGCCGAAGCCATTCTGGCAGGAGTTCCAACACCACCAACTGCATAATCACTAACACCATGAGGCAGAGGTAATGGTTGTTTAACCGTGGTAAACTTACCGTCTTTATTCCTGATTTCAGAATCGATTGCAATGAATGAGGTATACTGGGTTAAGAGGTTATACTTTAATCCAAGATCGGTGATTTCTTTACCATATTTATTCCCATATGAATTAAGATTATTGAAATCATCCAGAATCCGGATGCGCTCCCTTGCCCACAAATATTTTAATCCCGTATTGCCAGCCTGAGGCTCTACCTTACCAACGTTAATCTTGTAATTATACATTCCCTTGCCACCCTTACCCTGTAAAATAATTTCACCTTTTGCTTCGCCTTTCCATTTACCAAAAATAATTACAGGTCGTTGTGCCAGCACATCAGGAATGCTCAGGGGCTCAACATCATAAGTGTCAAAGCCTTTAAAATCAACTTTAATATTGGTTAAAACCGGATGCAAGATGTATTTTCTGAATTTACCGGCTTTTTGACTGGCTTCCTGTTCATTGGTAATAACAAAGGGTTCACCCAACCCAACGTGTGCCATTCCTTCAATAAGATACCGGTTTACTGAGGAACCGATTCCGAATGAGAAAAAATTGGCATTGGACAAGTTGTTCCTTATCAGGTCAAACGCTTCCTTTTCAACGGTTACATAACCATCGGTAACAATAACAAAACTTCTCGAATAATCTTCAGTCCCTTTTAATGCGAGTGCTCTCTTTAATGCCGGCAACAATTCTGTTCCCCCGCCACCTCTTTGATTATCAATCAGATTTATCGCATTGGAAATGTTTGCTTTTGTTGCCGGAAGAGAGTATTCTGAAAAAACCTGCGATCCGCCTGCAAATAGTAAAACGTTAAAACGATCTTCAGGCCGTAAATTACTGATCAGGTTTCTCAATAGCTTTTTCGATATATCAAGAGGAAACCCATACATTGATCCTGAAACATCAACAATGAATACATATTCCCGCGGAGGAATTTGGTCGTTGTTTACCCTTTTAGGTGGTTGCATCATAGCCAGAAAGAAATTCTCTTTTTCTCCTTTAAACAGTAACAAACCGGATTCGATTTTGTTTCCAGCCAGCCGGTACTGGACAATAAAATCCCGGTTCCCTTCAAATGTTGAGGTGTTTTTAAGAAGGATTGAAACCGTGTTGGGAGATTCAAAGTCAATATTTGTTTCATGTGAAGGACACCTGACATCATGAACCGGTAATCCGGCGGCTATAGTAACCGTAATATTAAACGTATACGTGGGTTTTTCTCCTTCGTGGGTGTATGGATTTGCTATCCAGTTTTCATCCGGAGAAGCGGTTTCCAATGGCTGATTTGAATACCTTGGACCAACCACAGTGGGATATACAAATTCATATACTCCGGATTCCGGAACCAGAAGTTCGGTGTAGCTTAATTCAATCTTGATGATATCACCAGGAAGAATATTGGCTACGTTCATTTGAAATACATTCGGTCGTTTCTGTTCCAAAAGAGAAGCGGTTTTCCCTTCAGCCATTGCCTGTTCATAATTTTGTCTTGCCAATTCCTTTTCCTGGATAATGGCGAGAATTTCCCGTTCCCCTATGGTCATTTTCATACTATAAACAGCAGCTCTTGTTGATGCCGGGAAAACATAAATGGCTTCCAGGGTATTTTTTCCCTGGTTTTCATAAACCTGGGTAATGGTTACATCGGCAATCACTCCGGCAATGTTCACCTTGGCAGCCGTTTCCTTCAGAGGTAACTGGTCCACTTCGGGATTGTCACTTTTAATAAAAAAATAAGGCGACAAAGTTTGATCGGTTGGATCAGTAATCCGGTCTGGAATACTCACTTCTTGTGAATAAGCCAATGCAGAAAATCCAAAAATTGCTATAATTATTAATGCCCCCATTATTCCATAATTCCATGATTCCATAATTCCAGAGTCAATCGCAAAAGTTTTTGAACTTAACCCAAGAATTTTATTTATTTTTTTACTTATTTGATTTAATAAATATTGTGTTTTCATGATTTAAAGATTTAGAAGTTATCATTTTATTTTCAATTTTGTAATCATTCAGTTTACGTGTCTCTTTTATCATAGGATAGTTGATAATTGTTATAAGTTATTAGTTATTAGTTATGGCATGTTCCATAATTATGTTTGTTTTTAAATTTTTCAACCTACTCGTCTGACCACTATAACATTATGGCTTCCAATTCAAATTAAAATTCAAACCAATGTTTCCATCCCAGTCTGATCTCTTGGCAGCAGCAGTGGTCTGACGAGTATCAATTTTCAATAATGTTTAAGACAAATATCATTCCTAAAACATGTTTTTTTAATGCATAATCGATTGGTTTCGTTATATGGATGCGGAAGAACCATATTTTCCATAAAAATTTTTTAATTGTGAATGACCATTATAACTATTTAGAGTTTGTCCATAAACTAAAAATGCTTGCTTAAGTATGAAATTCCAAACCAC
>CAZEWS010000144.1:0-9544 GCA_964515985.1 uncultured Rikenellaceae bacterium
TAAATCTACGATTTATTTCACGGGGCAGGTAATACTCAATTACCTAAATTCTCCCACAGGGATGACTATGTCAAAATTAACCAAACGGTTTTTAAGATTTAAAACTTTAATTCGAGACAAATGAAAAAAGGACTAAATAAAATTATCCTCCTTGGTTCCGGGGCTTTAAAAATCGGGGAAGCAGGAGAATTTGACTATTCAGGATCACAGGCATTAAAAGCCCTGAAGGAAGAAGGAATAAAAACGGTACTCATAAATCCAAACATAGCAACAATACAGACTTCTGAAAAAATTGCCGACAAAATATATTTTTTACCGGTAACGCCATATTTTGTCGAACAAGTTATCGCCAAAGAAAGGCCTGAAGGAATACTGCTTGCGTTCGGAGGACAAACTGCTTTAAATTGCGGAATTGAATTATTTAGAAATAAGGTTTTTGAAAAATACAATATAAAAGTTCTTGGAACGCCCATTCAGGCTATAATGGATACAGAGGACCGGGAATTCTTTGTAAACAAATTATCAGATATTAAAGTTAAAACACCAAGAAGTATAGCTGTGGGCAATATTGATGACGCTCTTATAGCAGCCGTGAAGCTTGGATACCCTGTTATTTTAAGAGCTGCCTATACCCTGGGGGGACAGGGAAGTGGATTCTGTATCAACCAGGATGAATTGATTACATTAGCATCAAAAGCTTTTTCTTATACCAGACAAATTCTGGTAGAAGAATCGCTCAAAGGCTGGAAGGAAGTAGAATATGAGGTGGTACGGGACAAATATGACAATTGTATCACCGTTTGCAATATGGAGAATTTTGATCCTCTTGGAATCCATACGGGAGAAAGTATTGTTGTTGCCCCTTCACAAACTCTAACCAATACAGAATACCATAAATTAAGGGAGCTTTCCATAAAGGTAATACGGCATATTAGGATTATAGGCGAATGCAACATTCAATATGCTTTAGATCCATATTCAGAAGATTACCGGGTAATTGAAGTAAATGCCCGTCTTTCACGTTCAAGTGCCCTGGCTTCAAAAGCAACAGGATATCCTTTGGCATTTATTGCCGCCAAATTAGCACTTGGGTTTGGATTGCATGAGCTGAAAAATTCAGTTACAAAAACAACAACCGCATGTTTTGAACCAGCCCTGGATTATATTGTTTGCAAGATACCCCGCTGGGACCTGAACAAATTTACAGGTGTTTCGAATCTCATCGGTAGCAGCATGAAAAGTGTGGGAGAAGTTATGTCCATCGGCAGAACATTTGAAGAGGCCATTCAAAAAGGGTTACGAATGATCGGTCAGGGAATGCATGGGTTTGTTGGTAACCGTAACTTAAGCTTTGACGATATTGAAAAAGAGCTGGCTGAGCCTACCGATATGAGGATCTTTGTAATAGCCGATGCAATGGAAAAAGATTATTCAATTGATCAAATACACAAGTTGACCAGAATTGATAAATGGTTCCTTTATAAACTAAAAAACATTATTGACCTTAAAAACGAAATTTCACAATACAAAAGCCTCGAAGAAGTGCCCGATGAAAAATTGCTTGAGGCCAAGATCCAAGGGTTCTCTGACTTTCAATTGGCCAGGTATATTCTAAAATCAGAAATCTCTGAAATCGAGAAGGATCTGATAAAAGTCAGGGAATTCAGAAAGGCAAGGAAAATCCTTCCTTATGTAAAACAAATTGATACTCTGGCAGCAGAATATCCAGCCCAAACCAATTATCTGTACCTGACATACAGCGGTTCCGAGCATGATATCCAGTATGAAAAAGATAAAAATTCTGTCATAGTATTGGGTTCCGGAGCATACAGAATTGGCAGCAGCGTGGAATTTGACTGGTGCAGTGTAAATGCACTTGACACGATTAAAGAGGAAGGATACCGGTCGGTTATGATTAATTATAATCCTGAAACGGTTAGTACAGATTATGATATCTGCGATCGTTTATACTTTGATGAGCTTTCGTTGGAACGGGTATTGGATATTGTTGAACTTGAGGTTCCAAAAGGAGTTATTGTCTCTACCGGAGGCCAAATTCCGAACAACCTGGCTATACGGCTACACAACCTGAATGTAAATATCCTTGGTACCTCACCTGTTTCTATCGATAATGCTGAAAACCGGCATAAATTTTCGCTGATGTTGGACAAATTAGGCATTGACCAACCAAAGTGGAAAGAACTCATCAGTATTGGATCGATTCATGAATTCGTTGACAAAATTGGATTCCCGGTTCTGATCAGGCCTTCCTACGTACTATCTGGTGCTGCAATGAATGTTGTATCGAACAAAGATGAACTGGATCATTTTCTGACTTTGGCAAGCAATGTTTCGAAACAATATCCGGTGGTTGTTTCTGAATTCATTGAAAATGCCAAGGAAATCGAAATTGATGCAGTGGCAAAAAAAGGAGAGATCGTGGCTTATGCCATTTCCGAACATGTGGAATTTGCCGGCGTGCATTCGGGAGATGCAACCATGGTTTTTCCTCCACAGAAAATTTATTTCGAAACCGTGAGAAGGATAAAAAGGATTTCGAGGCAAATTTCAAAACAATTAAACATTTCAGGACCATTTAACATGCAATTCCTTGCCAAAGATAACGATATCAAAGTGATAGAATGTAACTTAAGGGCTTCCCGCAGCATGCCTTTTGTTTCTAAAGTGCTGAAAACCAACTTGATTGAATTGGCTACCAAAGTAATGCTGGGGTTGGAAGTTGAAAAACCCGATAAGTATCTTTTTGATCTGGATTATGTTGGCGTCAAAGCTCCTCAATTCTCATTTGCGAGATTACAAAAAGCTGATCCAATACTTGGTGTTGATATGTCTTCCACCGGCGAAGTTGGGTGTATTGGTGAAGGTTTTTATGAAGGAATTCTTAAATCAATGTTATCGGTTGGTTATACTATTCCGGAGAAGAATATATTGCTTTCTACCGGACCTTCCCGTTCGAAAGTGGAATTAATTAGCAGTGCAAGGGCTTTGGTGGATAAAGGCTACAATCTTTATGCCACCGCTGGCACCCGGAAATTCCTGGCAAAAAACGGAATTAAAGCCACTACACTCCACTGGCCTGATGAAGACAAGAAACCAAATACAATCGATTATATAAAAGAAAGAAAGATTGATCTCGTGATCAATATCCCTAAAAACCTTTCAAAAAGCGAACTTGACAACGATTATTTGATCAGGAGAAGTGCGGTAGATTATAATATACCCTTGATAACCAATGCGAGACTGGCAAGTGCGTTCATTTTAGCTTTCTGCAAACTGAATTTAGAGGATATTGCTATCAAGAGTTGGGATGAATATAAAGCAACATAATACTTTAGGATAAATACAAATTTTACCAGATATAATTAGAGTCTGTCTATAAACTCTATATTTCGTTTATAAATAAATAACAAATCTCAAAAAACAAATAACAAATAATATCCAATGACCCAAATAAAAAATATCAAACCTGTGTATGATCTTGAAGTGGGAATTTGGTAATTGTCCGAGGGGCGCCTTTTCCCTGCCAAAGGCATTCTCCCGAAGGGATTCCTATGGAGTTTTGGAAGAAGGGATCCCATTGGGAGGAGATGTTTTGGGATTTATTAAATTGAGATTTGATATTTATTTGAATTTTGGGATTTGTTTTTTGTGATTTAAAAAATTTCAAGATCATAATTATACAACATCACTGATCATAATGATCTTATTTGTATCAATCCTTCTTTTTATATCCGTATTATACTTTCTATTGATCTTTCTCCTTTTTTGGGGCTGGATAAAACTTGAAACCATAAAGAAGAAAAAGACTCCTTTTAAGACAAAGGTGTCAATTATTGTGCCCATCCGTAATGAAGAAGTTTTTATTGCAAACCTTATCCGCGATCTTGATTTGCAGGATTACCCAAAAGAAAATGTTGAGGTAATCCTGGTTAATGACCATTCAAATGATTCTAGTCCCGAAATAATTAAAAATCTTATCAGGAATAAGAATCAATTTTCACTTGTTCAAAACACTAAGCAAGGCAAGAAGAATGCTATCATTGAAGGAATTAAATATAGTAAGGGTGATTTAGTCGTTACAACCGATGCGGATTGCCAAATAAAAAGTTCCTGGTTATCCTCTCTTGTCTCACTTTATGAATTTAGAAAACCAAAAATGATCGTTGGACCTGTGGTGATTGAAAATAGTCCATCCTTTTTTCAAAAGCTGCAGGCTCTGGAATTTCTAAGTTTAACAGGAGCTACGGCCGGAGCAATAGGTATCAACAGGCCGATCATGTGTAATGGTGCCAATCTGGCTTTTGAAAAAGAAGAATTCGGAAAAGCGAAAAACGATTTAAATATCAGATTGGCTTCCGGGGAGGATATGTTTTTATTATTTTCGATAAAAAGAAAATCCAAAAGCCGTATTTTGTTTTTAAAATCACCTGATGCAGTCATAAAAACATACGGACGACCTGATTTAAAATCATTCCTGAATCAGAGGAAAAGATGGACTTCTAAAACACGTTCCTTTTCCGATTGGGATTCCATAGGTATAGCCCTTCTTGTTTATCTTGCCGATTTTTCCCTTTTGGTCACATTCATTGGATCATTTCTATACCTGAAGATGGTTTGGCTGTTTCTTACCCTATTTATTCTTAAATCCATTCCTGATTTCATTTTCCTCAGAGGATTAACATCTTATTTCAGGGTTAAAAAGTTGATGTATATATTTCTGCCACTTCAATTCTTGTATTTTTTTTATATCAGTTTTGTGGGTATCCTGGGCAATTTCGGGAAATATACATGGAAAGGAAGAAAGGTGAGATAAGAACATAGTAAACAAATTAATTGATGAAAAAATGAATATCCAATATCCAACAAGGAATAATGAATGATGAAGAAAAAAACTTCAAAAATCAAAAATCGTTAATCCTTGTTCGATATTCGCGTATTAATCAAAAAAACTATTAAACTTTGAAATTCCTATACAATTAATTAAAAACATCGATAGTCATTCCATCAAAAAGGGTTTTGTATTGCCGCAGGGGATATTTTGAAAGACTATTTTCAGTAGGGAAAGCCAAATTGGGCAAAACATATTTTGAACCGCATTCCGGACATTCGGCAACAATCATCGAATTTTCGATTTCGACAGCAATGCTTTTTTCAACCTGATACGTACAAGTACAGTCGAAGGCATAAAAATCATCCTGGGAAGCACGGTAAATAATGATCCCGTTAAAATCGTACCCGGCTGAATTCTTGCCGGCGTATCTGCTCGTTACAATTACAGAATTGCCAATCGCATTCAGATCAATAAATTGTGGGTCGTCCAGACGGATGGAGAAATTTACATAAGTAGCAGGAATGATCTCCTCATTTTCCCTGGTGCATCCGGTAAGAAAAAAAAGAATTAGAAATGTTATAAAAAAAATCCTTAACTTTGATACAACGATAGCCATTTGTGTAAAATAAAAACAACGGGATAAAGTTAATGAAATTGTTTATTCGGAGAATTGTAATCCTTTTGGCTGCATTGCTGCTTGTCGTTGGAGTTGATGCACAGAAACCGTCACGAAAAGTCCGGAAAGCTGAACACAAAGCGGGGAAAAAAGAAACACAACAGAAAAAAGCCTATGAAAAAGTCAGACAGAAAGAGTTAAAACGCCGTTATAAAATGCAAAATCCCGAAGTGCAGAAACGAATGAAGCAATCAAAAAAAGACGCAAAACAATTTAACAAAAAAATAAAAAGAAAAGACCCGTTCTTAAAACGTTTATTCCAAAAAAGGAGGAGATAATTATGGATGATGGATTTGGTAACTATATTTACATTATTTTGATGATTGTCGTTTTGGTGGTTAGTTTATTGCGAAAGAAACGAAAACAAAAAGAGGAAACTCCACTGGGTGAAGGGGAAAATACATCCGGCCCCGATTTGTTCAAGGAATTCCTTTTTGGAGAAGAGCAGAAAAAAATTGAGGATCAACCGGCAATGGATCTAGAAAAGGAGGAGGAGCCTGCTGTTGAGATAGCAGCAGAAGAGCCATTCCGGGAAGGTGTTTCGGCGCTAAAGGGAAAAGTCCTGCAAACTGAATTGGAACCCGAGCGCCTCCGTGAATCAATGGAAACCCATGACAGGATTGAACATTTAAAGAGTGAAATGTTAACGGATGATATTGAACACAGACCTTCAGAAGAATTTGATAATGCTTATAAAATAAAAGTTAAGGAAAGTGAACCGGAAGAATTAATGGATGAATTTGATCTGGAAAAGGCTGTTATTTATTCAGAAATTCTTAAAAGAAGAGAGTTTGGACATGATTTTCTAACCTGAGTATTTTTTTTTATCTTTAGCCCCTGAAAGAGTCCCGGGAATCCGGGATTCTTTCTTTTTTTAACCGGTACAAGAAGAAGATTATGGCTGAGTATTTATATTTTACAACCGAAGGTTTGCAAAAACTTAAAGAAGAAATTGAACAGCTTACAGGTGTGGAACGGCCTGCAATTACAAAATTAATTGCAGATGCCCGTGACAAGGGCGATTTATCGGAAAATGCTGAGTATGCAGCTGCCAAAGAGGCTCAGGGAATGCTGGAATTAAAAATTTCCAAACTGGAAGATACATTATCCAAAGCGCGCCTGATTGATGAATCGAAAATTGATACATCCACCATTCAAATTTTAAATAAAGTTAAAATAAAGAACATAAAAAATAAACAGGTTATGGAATATATGTTGGTTTCTGAAACCGAAGCCAACTTGAAAGAAGGTAAGATTGCTATAAATTCTCCAATTGCCTCGGGGTTGTTGGGCAAAAAAGTTGGCGATGTTGTGGATATCACTGTACCATCCGGTGTGATTCCTTTTGAGATCTTGGAAATCTCCCTGTAGTTGTTAAATGTTAATTGTTATATGTTATTAGTTAATAGTTAATTGCAAGCGGAAAAAATAGATTTGAAATTTTAGTACCATAAAATCTACAAATATGGCATCTATATTTACAAAAATCATCCAGGGAGAGATCCCGTCTTACAAAATTGCCGAGGATGAAAATTATTACGCTTTCCTGGATATCAATCCCCTGGCAAAAGGACATACATTAATCGTTCCGAAAAAAGAAACAGATTACTTGTTCGATCTTGATGATGATTTGCTTGCAGGAATGTCAGTATTCTCAAAAAAGGTAGCATGGGCTATTGAAAACGTGATACCATGTGCTCGAATTGGTGTTGCCGTACTGGGTCTGGAAGTCCCGCATGCACACATCCACCTCATACCGATTAACTCGGAAACTGATATCAGTTTCTCAAAACCCAAGCTAAAATTAAGCGACGAAGAGTTCAGGAAAATAGCCGAAAAAATCAGGAAGGCGTTGGGAAAATAAACGGTTCTGCAATAAATCAGCTAAAAGAAGAGGCATAATGAGTTATGGGATAGATGTATGCCTTTGGCAGAACAATGGAATGTTGGAATATTGGAATATTGGATTTATTTGTTTTCAGTGATTCGTGATTCCCTGTTTATCAGGGTAAGGATTTTTTAGAAGAAAAAGATAGAAAAAATAGAAACAGAGGTTATAAAAAATCTATGCTTTGGCAAGATACAATTTCACTGTATTTTTTGTTCTTAATAATGTTTACTCATTTGTTTTGAAAACATTATTCCATCATTCCATTATTCCAAATTTGTTGAACAAAAAGATAAATAAATAACTAAATAGTTACATTGTTTTTTATTGTTTATCCAACCTACCTAATTCTTTTCGGATTCTTGCTAATAAAATCTTTCCAACTCTTAAATCCCGGCGAACCGGAGGAATGTCCTTTCTGAAAATAGTGGCATACGGCAGCGGCCAACCCGTCAGTTGCATCAAGAACTACATGTGTGTCTTTAAATTTCAATATCTGTTGCAGCATAGCAGCCACCTGTTCCTTGGATGCATTTCCCTGTCCGGTAATCGACATTTTTATTTTCCTTGGAGCATATTCAAATATGGGAATTGACCGGGATAAAGCCGCGGATATGGCTACACCCTGTGCCCTTCCCAGTTTTAACATAGATTGAACATTCTTTCCGTAAAAGGGCGCTTCAATGGCAAGTTCATCCGGATGGTACTCTTCGATTAGCTGTACAGTCCGGTCGAAAATTCTTTTCAGTTTGATGTACGGATCCTGGTACTTATGCAATTCCATAATTCCCAGAGTCAGGAGTTCGGGCTTATTGTTGAACACCCTGATAATCCCGTAACCGGTTGTGGTTGTTCCGGGATCGATGCCTAAAATGATGCGATCAGCTTTCAATATAAATAACAATTTTCCAGTATTTCAATATTCCAGTCTTCCAGTATTCCAAAACTTTTTCACATTAATCCCTCTATTTCTCCCCCTAAAAACAGGGGGAGATTAAGTGGCTTTCAACTTATATTGCCCCGATTTCGTCTTCGAGTGTTAATCTCTCTTTAAGCGGTTGAGATACGAACCTGCCTTTACGTCCGGAAAAACTACCCGTCGTAAGATAATAAATGGCTTCTTTTAAACAAGCTTCCTCACGGTCATTAAATTGCCTGGTAATATCATCTTCACAAGACGCATCCGGAAGAATTCCTTCAAAGTAATCACCCTCACCATTTGCATTTATAATTTTGAAACTAATCGGAACAAAAGCGTAGTCGGCATAATCAGAATACCATACATACATACCCACCGGTTTTCCACCGGTAGCGTCGCCAATGGTAACAACATTAAGATATGGTTTTAAGCAATTAATAATGATTTCACTTGCTGAATAAGTACTTCTTGAGGTTATTACGATTAAACTTTTAAGATTAAGTGAATTGGGCTCCTTTGCAAATGTCACCTCTTCATCATAACTTGTTTTTTTATCGTTATGTAAGTATTTAAAAAACAACCTATTATCGGTGTCTTCTCCTGAAATTAAACTTCCCAATAAAGTCGTAACACTTATTATACCCCCGGGGTTATACCTCAAATCCAAAATCATTTCATTTGCACCCGCATTTTTAAAGAAACCAAATGCATCGGCTAATTCATTTTCTGAAGGTTCCCGAAATCCTTCAAATACAAGATGGGCAACTATTTTTCCTCCAATATGCAAAATGTCGGAATGTAAAACGGTATTTTTCTGAATTTCTTTTTTTGCAGTAGTAATTATAACGGTTGAGTCAGAGGGAGTCAGGAATTCGATTGTATTTTCAACCCCTTCCTTACTGTCACCAAAGATGGTCCCGATATTTGACTGACTGATAACTTTTCCATTCACTTTTACTATTCTCCATCCCCTTCGTACACCTTCAGGATATAATGGGGAATCCTTAAAAACAAAAATAATCCATGGATTTCCTTCGCTATCAAAACTATATCCAAACCCATGTCCGATATATTTACCCTGAACTACATTTTCGAATTCCGTTTTAGAAGCAATGTAACTAAACCGGTCATACGGTAAATAACGGAGGGCTTTCAGAAGCTCTTCCGGAGTATCATAATCCTCAACATCCACATCAGGCATCTTATCAT
>CAZEWS010000145.1:0-7813 GCA_964515985.1 uncultured Rikenellaceae bacterium
TAACTTACTGCCTCTTTTTATGGCTCAACTGAGCCTTAAATCCTATTATGTTGTACGATGTATTAATTGCATTATTTTTTATGATCCCGCAACATATCCTCTACTTGGAACTGTTTTATTGTGTTTGGACTTTAGTATAGTTTCATCTGATAGTTTAACTTTAACATTTGTATAAATATTCTTTTGATCAGCAATTTTTTCTTTTTCAATCCAAGTTTCCCACTCATCCGATGGTCCTAATTTTCTTGGTAAAGGTTTTTTATTGTTTAGAAGATGCAATTGTTTATTCTTATCTTCAACCCAAATATGAGTAATTGTGACATTATTTGTGGATGAACGATTTTGTACTTTAATAAAATAATAAGGTTTTGAATTATTTGAATCTATAAAAAAAGCTTCGTGAACCAGAACTTTAGGTTGTTCGGTTTTTGACCACATTTTTTTTATTAACCAGAATATAAATCCAATAATCAATGGTGAAATTATCGCAATAATTATATTTTCTAAATTCATTTGTAATGCAATTAATATTTCGTTCAACGATCAGCTATAAATTTTGGCGGGCATTTAACCGCACTAACTTTTCAAACTGTTGTATTGTTTTTTTGTTGTAATTCGTTTCATGTTAGCACTTTCCGCCCGCTTGAATTTATAGCATGTTAGCAAATGTTAGCAAATGTTGCGCCCGATCACAGTTCACTTATTGCACGTCCTAAAATCATTGTGAATATGTCTGTGTTGTTTGAAAATTGCAGGAACGGGCTTTTACCTGTGTCCTTTTGAATGTCAACCCCATTTGAATAGGTTGTGAAATCTAAAACTTTATTCAGTCTAATCGTTTTGTTCCCTTTACTACCCATGAAAATCAATCGTTTATTGGTTAAATATAAATCCCCACTGTCAATGGTTGCCCATACATCTTCAGCAACTGGTTGTATTGCTAAATCACCTGCTCTCCAATATAATCCTTTAGCAATTTTTATTCTCATTGTGGGGCCACCATATCGGATTCTCTTTGTCACTCGTCTTTGCTCTAACCAATTGCAATGTGTACGAAAGTAACATTCTTCTGATTTTTGAATATTAATACCAGGATCAATTGTCGGGATTTCTCCGTTCTCTATTTGCCAAAAGAGTTTGTATTTGTCTAAAAGTACATGAGTAGGTTCATCAAATTGGAAGTTTATGTTAAGGCTATTAGATATAGCTGCCAATTGTTTTTCTTCGTCTGGTGAAAGTCTTTCGTCTGAAACAGCATCATCTATAAATCTCTGAACAAGAGCTGTTGCACTCTCTTTGTAAATTTCATTTGTAAATTCATCAGAGAGTTTTATATCTTTTTGAAGTTTGCTTAGAAAATCTCTTTCACTTTTTTCGAGTTTTCCGTCTTCTACCGCTTTGTCAACTTCTTTCTTGTAAATTTTTCCAGATACATCTTTGTGTATTTTATCAATTTCTTGGTCTGACAGGTTAAAGATTTGTTTTAAATGTTTTAAGTCATCTAATTCTCGGTCTGACAAGTGCTTGTCTGATAAGCAATGAGTCAAATATTGTGTGTATATGTCGCAAATGTGAAGTCTGAATTTGGTTTTCAGATTTATTTTATAGTCCGCTGTTATTGTTTGAATGTCATCCACTTTAACTAATAGTAGTCCTCTGTCAGCAAGTAGATTGTTGATTTCAATTATTCCATTTTCTTTCAGTTTCACTCCAAAGATTTTTTGAAAGAATGATGGTCGTTTAAGCTCTTTCTTTGTATATACTTTCATTTTATTCCTTTTTTTAGGGCGCAATTTTTGCTAATGTTCCGCAGCTAAAACCAGTAGCGATTTACTTGTTGGTCATTGTCGAACCGAATAAAATATGCACGGTGTTCTAATGTCTCAAATTGTACTGTCATAGCTATTACAAGCAGTTTTTATTTTATACCGTCAATGGTCCCGAAGAAATTGTCGGAGTCAATATACCTTTTTTTTACCAAGTTCGTCTCCAAAACAATTAGCTCGTCAATTGCTTTTTTAAAGTCCATTGACTTTTCATTTAATTCATTAATTGCTCTTTTTAAATGGTCTTTTAATTCGTTCCTTTTTTGAGTAATTATTTGAGCGTCATGTGGGTTTCCAAAAACAACGAAGTCAAATGATATTATCTTACCATTTACTGTCAAGCGGTAAAGTCCGTGTCTGTTTTTTACAATATTTTCAGAAATAAAGTCAAGAAGCCTCTTGTCTCCAGAATTAACTGTTGAAGAAAATGTGAAAATGTGACCGGTAATTCGGTCGTGTGGAAAATAGCTTTGACTTAATAGTAAATTGTCAACTGAAAAATAATCTGTAGTCTGTCCAGTAACTTTAAAAGCATCCCAGTCAATGTCGATAGGCTCATAACTGTTTGCTTTTTGTAATTGTTCGATTACTTTGTCCGTATTGTTGATGATGTCAGTTTTGCTTGTTGAATGAATTTGTCTGACAAAATCCTGTTTTACCGTTTGAAATACTTTTTCGTCAAGGAGATGTTCAATTGTTGTCATATTGTTGTTGTTTTAAAATTCTGACTAACGTCAAATTTTGTTATTGATTATCAGCTTTTTATGTTTTTCTCAAATTTATCATTTTTCACTTAATTTTACCACATTTTTGACGTTTGCTATAGAAATTAATCGGTTTCTCTGATGTGGGGAATTGCTTGTAACGGATACGGCTAAAAACTGGCGGGCATTTCAACCCACTTCCGTATCAACCAGTACCATTGTTTATTTGTTGTAATCAGTTTCATTTTACTACTATCCACCCGCTTGTTTTTGAGCCGATGTTGGGCGTTCGTGCTTCATTAAAATTCCTACATAATTGTTAAATCAAATTTCCCGTTTTTATATACAACATGTATAATTCTATCAAAGTCTTCCTTTATAATTATTTCATAGTTTATTTCTTTATTGATTTCTTCCAGCATCAATTCTATTTCTTCTGGTCTACAAACAACAACTAAACTTACCTCCCTGTTATTAATTATAACAATGTAATCAAAAGATATTTGCTGGACCTTTTTTAAAGCTTTATTATTGAAATAGTTTATTACTTTTTTAACTTTCTTCCAACTATAATTAATCAAATTCGCCAATATAAAATCGCGAGCAAAATCAATTATACTATAATCTCTAAATATTATATCAATTATTTCCTCAATTCCATATATTCCCGGAGCAGCTTTAGTTTCAAGCTTGATTATTTTAATATTTTCAGAGTCAAATAGTTTGGACAGTTCTTTGATTTCAGTAGGGGATACTTTACCAGTAATACCAATTTCAATATTATCAGAAATTTCATTCATATTTTTCTAAATTAAAGCATGACGCCCAAATTGTTTATAATGGGAATAAACTTCACATTAATACTCCGATATTTCCGGATAAAAGGAAGTTTGTTCCACTTTATTACAAATATAATCAAAAATCCATGTCCTCAAAAGGACTATTTATACTTAAAAAAGTAATATAAAAATGCAAAATTTTATATATTAAAAAGGTAAAATTATATAATATGTTTTGAATATCTAAATTATTTTATAGATATTAACTGAAATCTATAAAAAAATCGTAATATACTCACGGTTCATTTTAAGCTGTTTTCCGGCAATTATTGTGTTTCTGTATGGGTTTGATATTACTTGAAGATCATCTTTCAAAATACCCCATGAGAACAACGCCCTGACCGTTTTTGCTTGTTTGGTTTAAGCCCTGTTTGAATTAACAAGGCTCTTTTTTTTATGTGTGTAATTTGTAGACCACCGGACACCTAAAACATACTCTGCTGACCTTCATTAGGTGTTTGATTTTTAATTACCTGGCTTCTTTCAGGCTTATGCTCTTTTTTTTATTAAAATATTTTGATATATGCCTTGATTTGTTTTTTAATTACGTGTTTTCCGTAGGCATTCCGGGTGATCTTTATAATTATATTCATATTTTAAAATCCCTTTTTGCTCAAAATTTCCATCAATCCCATTTGTAGACTCAAAAACATCCACTTTAGAAATTAAACCATTATCCAGATACTGATACAAGTATTTCCGAAAATTATAAGAGTAAGAGAATATACATTGTATTATTCTACCTTCATTATCATAGGTGTATTTTCTGATTTGCTGCACAGACGTATTCCCGGATGAAGATGAATAATATGATTCTTTTATCATGTTGTTAAATGAATCGTATTCCCATTCCAAAATCCCATAAGAGTTATCTTTGTAGTCAAAACTATCTCTTATCATATTTCCATTTGTATCATAGGAATAAACATGGATTGTAGGATTTTCAAAGTCGTAAGTACTACTGTAATGAAGCATACGACTGACTTTATTACTACCTGAATATTCATAAATATCTTTTTCTGCTAACCCCCATTCATCATAAACATAAATACTTGACAGCAGATTATCAGAATAACTATATACTTTCCTTTCCTGAAAACCAGTCCATGGCATTAAACCATGCCATACAATTTGTTCTTTAAGTATTCCGTTCTCATAGAAATTTTCTTCGCTACCCCAGGCAATATCACAAAGAAATGTAGGTGTAAAATCGAGCTTTACTCTGCATGCTTTCTTTTTTATAGTGCTATCCGGGTTAAATAAAACAATTTCATACTCGAACTTATCAGATTCAGCAGCTAAACCATATTTGAATGGTGTCGCATAAACAGTAAAACTCTCAAGATATTTTTTATCAGGATATTCTTCATCAGGGGTAATTGTTTCCTTGCTGCAACTTGAAATAATCAAAGTTGCAAACAGGATTAAACTTAAAATTGTAATTAGTTTTTTCATAGGTAAAAGATTTAAATTATTCTGTCTCAGTTCCAAAAACAGGATTAATAAATGAAAAAGCGTGGAACTGTAATTTATCCGTAAGAGAGGTTCTGGTGAACCCTGCACACAAATAAATACAGCCCACGCCGTAACGTGAGCGTTATACTTATTAATCTTGTGTGCATAAAAATATTACCAGATTTCTCTTACAAGATAATAGTTAACGCTTCTTAATATTTTATGTAAATATAATCACTTCTTAGGAAAAACAAAGCTACCTAATTGCTTAGCCTGCTCCTACAAAAGTTTTTTGTACCAGAGTAATGGAATATTACCTTTTATGGTCCATCGATCCGGGTGATCCAGCCACCGGTGGGTCAAAAAAACATTAGAATCTCTGTGAAGCTCGATCCGGATCTGTCCCAGGAACAAGTTTCATTCCCGGATAGTAACACCGTGTTTTGCTATCTGTGAGTTCAAGGGATTGGATTTAAGCAGTGAGCTCCATCAATTAATAGCCAAGTGTCACCCTGATGTAAAATATCTTTAGCGGGCTTTAAATGGTTTATTCTGTATGCCAGCAAATGTAAAAAACTGTCGATTTCGAGGGGTACTTAGATATTAACCAGGTCGGGATCGTTGCTTAGACTTCAGGACAATAAGCCATTTTTCAGGTTGTCCTGGGATTTCATCGAAAACGGCAATAAGATCAGCTTTAGCCTATTTACAGAGGATTAGAGAGGGGTTTGTCCAGGCGAAAGAAAAGAGTATTGAGCGCCTGATCGGGCGCCGGGTACTTAGTAAAATATGGAAGTGGTATTAATCCGGATCCCCAAACATACTTTGTTGTCCATCATGATCAGGTGTATCATTGCTCCTGGTTGGCTTGTGCTCTTTTTCGTATTGCTCGATCTCTTTATCGGCTTCCAGAGCCATTTTCTCAAACTCTTCTTCTCTGTCCATTTTGTTAGCATTATTAATCAATGCGCTTTCTTTGTAAAAATAATCTAAGCCTCTGCCTTTCGCCTTCCCAGCTCTTGTGTGCATGTCAAGACAGTGATCCGGGATTTGATGTTTGCCGGCTTCCTTCCTGTGTGCATTCTCATATACTGAAATGCAAAGATCGATGTACCTTGATTTCTTTGCATTTGCCAAAGCTACAATTGCATGCATAAACGGAAGCCTCTCAGGTCTGTGCTTGTCCTTTTTCTCCGCCAGGAAATCATAAGATTGTTTCAATGCCATTATGACTGCAGGAAAACCTGGTTCTGCCATTCCCACATCTTCACTCGCCATAATGATTATTCTTTTCCAGAGATACTTGGCATAATTGCTTTGATAAAGTTCCAAAGCCCAAAACATTGCTTGCCCTTCCTCACATCTTCTGATTGATTTTTGCAGTGCAGAGCTACATTCAAAAAAGTCATAACCGTTTACGGTTGTCATTTTGAATCCTTTTTTTTTCTTTTCCATGATAGTTATATTATTGATTAACAGCCTCATAAAGGTACGATTGTTTTATTGAAATACAAAGTATTCCAAGCTTTATTGCAAAAAAAAAGGACATAAATTGTGTCCTTTTTCAGCTCCGGAAACTCTCCGGAACTCTCAAAGCTCTACATGACTCTTACCCGTGTCGTTAGCAGGAAATTGACTTCATATAAGCCTTTGTAAGCGACTTAGAAAAGTTTTGAATAGTAAGGTATAGGCGGAATTGGCTTTAAGGAGTCCCCTGCAGGGATCGACCATTATTCACCTTGTATTTTTTAATCAGCTCGTGAATCTCTTTTTTGAAAGGTTCAATGTCTCCGTTCCGGATATAACAAATCTCACCGGATCTGAATTTCACCAGGGTAAGGTTTTTATCATGATCAGTGAATAATTCGATCTGACCGTCCCCAGGGATCATGTATGATCTTTCCATTTTTTGATCTCCTCAATCCCTCTCGATTTGATTAGCCAGGGCTCCGTTTTCTTCCGGCAGGATGCCACTGTAAAGAGCCGTCATGCCAATGTCGCTGTGTCCTAACTGCTTTTGAGTGTACCGCAAGTTTTTTGTGGCATGCAGCAGATAAGTGGCATAAGTATGCCGGCAGCTGTGGATGGAATAGTGATCCGGAAGATTCGCTTCCTCGATGGCTCGTTTAAAGGATTTCATAAGCGTGATGGGCTGACAACATTTTCCGTTCTGACCGGTGAACAAAGGTACACCTGGCTCGACGGATTCCCCCAAAGTAGTTTTCTTCTTTTCGATAAAGTCCAGCAAGTGCTTTACCAAAACTGCATCAAGATAAACTGTACGTTTTTTGCTGCCTTTTCCGTTACGTACGATTAAATAAGAATCGCTGGATTTCAGCCTTAAATCTTCAATCCGCAATGCTGCAATCTCTGCCACCCGGAGGCCACTGTACAAAGCAAGATCGATCAACATATAGCGAACAAGCCAGGCACGCCGGCCTTTCATCAAATCAAATTCTTCTCGATCCCTGCATGTTAGTTCTGAAAACTCTCCGAAGCTTTCAAAACTCTTAGTAGCTCTGTTTAAATCTCCAGAACTCTGAAAGCTTCACCGGACTTTTAAAAAGAAAATGCATGGCCATAACGCAACCAAAGCCTGAAATTAATCATCTAATAAATAGAAATCTACCCTGATAAGATTGATTGAATTATTTTAACCAAAATCCCAGAAGAAATGGAAACAATTGTAAAACAATTATTTATAACTGGAATAATAGCCTTTATGGTTTTTAGCTGTGAAGCAGAAAATGGTAATGATCAAGAAAACCAAATTATTATTGGTAGCTGGTTATTCGTTAAGGTTGATAGCTGCGCATGGCATGTTACTCCTGCTGCAGATACTTTAATAGAAAATATTGACAATAACGAAGGGGTAATAGAATTCAGGAAGGATGGTAGCGGTGTACTTGATTCATCATTTGACCCATTTTGTGGCTATAAGGAATTTGAATGGGACTATTCATCAGGTGCTCTCTGTTTTAAAGTTAAC
>CAZEWS010000145.1:7823-8439 GCA_964515985.1 uncultured Rikenellaceae bacterium
TTGATAATTGTCCACCTCGGATAGGTCTTAGTATTTGGTATGAAGTAACATTGGCAAGGATTAAGTAAGAAATACTTAACATTCAGAATTAAAACAACGGTGATATCGACTATACCAGGGTATAGACCGGATCGAGATAGTCGCTTAAAAGTCAGTAGAATAAGCTGTTTTTTCAGTTGTCCTGGGAAACCAGGCATTTCACCGATATCGGAAGGAACCCAGGAAGGGGCAGCGCCTGATCAGTGGCTCTATATACTGAGCCAAAATGAATTTAAGCCCTTTTCCGGCAATTATTGTGTTTCTGTATGGTTTATATGATGGGATATATGTGTTACTTTCTAAATGTTAAGTACTATGTTCTTAGAACAACTTTTTAGGAGTTTCCTTAGCAAATTTGACGACTTGTTCAAATGGGTACCATTTAACTTTATTGTCTGGTTTATATCGGTTTGCTTCTTTATTCGCATTCTTATTTTCATTGATTACTTATTTACTCGCATTGTTATTTTCATTGAAAAAAGACGGTCAAATCGATACAGAAAGGGTGATATAGACCATTACCAGGGTAAAGGCAGTACTAAGATAACGCCTTAGAACTGATTAGATTAAGCCGTTT
>CAZEWS010000145.1:8562-9475 GCA_964515985.1 uncultured Rikenellaceae bacterium
GTCACAAAAGGCATTTCATCGATATCGGAAGGAAACCAGGAAGGGGCAGCCTGATCATTGACCAGGTACTGAGTTTTAAGAATCCATTTTAAAGCTGTTTAAAGCAATGGTTCTCCTTCCGTATGGTTTAATGTGGATCAAAATTATTATTTCAAAGCAGCCCTGAGAAAACAACATACTGCCGGTGATTACTGTTTGGTTTACCCAGGGCATCATCCGGATCATTTCCCTAAAATTTTAACAGCCCAATAATTTGGCAGTGCAACCATTCCACCTGACATAGGTGACATAAAGCCGAGCTTTTGCTGTGATTCAGGGATTTCAAACTTCGGGTTTTTCTCGAATAAAACATAGTCTCCAAGGTTGCTTGGGGATCCCCCTGCAAAAATTGATGTGAGTTTATGTTTTTTCAGGAATGCTTCAAGTTCATTGAAAAAATCAGAACCTTTTTGCAGCAATTTCCAAAGCTCCAACTGGTCGGGTGTCTCAATATAAGTAGTTAAAGATTCCCGTTTTCTCTCGATTTCCTGCTTTGTTAGAATGCTTTTAGCCTGGCTTATTACAATTTCGTTTACTTGCATCTGGCAGGTTGTAAGCCCGTCCGATATTTTTGCATGGATTGGATCAAATTTCTCAGTTTTTTCAACAATGCCTTTTAACAGATTGGCTTTTGCAATTTTCGGTAATTTCGTTCTTTTTGCGTATTCATCAATCTGCTTTTCCAAAAGCCCATAAATAAATTCTGTTCCCCCGGTGACAAATTGCTCAAAGATTGTCTGATTAAGATCGATATCATTTTCTTTAAGTTGCCTGGCGAATTCCATAATATCCTGGTTCAGGTTCTCTCTTTGTTCTTTCCAGTCCTGAAAATTTATAGAGATGACGGTTTGGATTTGAGGCAAGCCTGCAAAAA
>CAZEWS010000146.1:0-9254 GCA_964515985.1 uncultured Rikenellaceae bacterium
CGGCAACAAATACCACTTAAAATGATTAGAATTATATATAACAAATTGATTATTATCACATAATAGATTTTTTTCAGATGAAGCAATCACTTTTATTATTCATTTTTTTATTAATGGTAAGCCCCGGACTTACCCAGGAGTATGAAAATCTTGATGAGGCTTTGGAAAATGGACATTTTTTCTTTCTTGCCGAAGATTACACTGAAGCGGTTTTCCATTTATTAAAACTTGAAGATACCGAGTACATGAATGCTAATATTAATTACAAAATCGGGTACTGCTACCTGAATATACCGGGGGAAGAATACCGGGCAATTCCATACCTTGAAAAAGCCATTCAGAATATAACTACAAAATACAAACCCAGATCCATGTCAGCCAAAGAAGCACCACTGCATGCCTATTTCTGGCTAGGCAGAGCCTACCATATTAATAATGAACTTGATAAAGCACTGGAAACCTATTATGATTTTAAGGAATTACCCGAATTTGAAAAAAATTATAATCTTAACATGGTTAATACGCAAATAAAGTCCTGTGAAAAGGCCAAAATTATACAGGATATACCCATAAAAATCAAAGAAAAAAATCTGGGCGATGTTATTAATAATTCATCCGCAAACTATAGTCCTGTTATTTCATGGGATGAATCACTGCTCGCATTTATGAATCAGGAGAAATTTTACGATGCAGTATATGTTTCAAGAAAAGTAGAGGGGAAATGGACTGAACCGGAGAACATCACACCACAAATAGGTTCGGATGGAGATTGTGTGCCGGTGTGTTTTTCGGCTGATGGTAAAGATCTTTATTTTGTAAAAGGTGAAAAGAACGACCGTGATATTTACGTAAGTCACTTAGGAGAAACCTTTTGGTCAAATATCGAACCATTAAATGAAGAAATTAATTCTGGCAGGGCTGAAACGCATGCATCAATCTCTCCTGATGGCAAAACATTGTACTTTACCAGTAACCGCCGTGGTGGCCAGGGCGAATTGGATATATATAAAGCAACTCAGACCTCTTCCGGAGAGTGGGGCTCTGTTACAAATCTTGGCCCTGAAATAAACACTCCTTATGATGAAGAAACACCTTTTATTTCGCAAAATGATTCCATCCTATACTTTAGTTCAAAAGGCCATTACAATATGGGTGGTCTCGATATCTTTTATTCTGAAAAAATAAATGATTATACATGGTCTTCCCCGGTTAATATAGGGTTTCCTGTAAACACAACCGGAGATGATTTATTCTATAGTCCGGCTGGAAACGGAAAAACCGGATATATATCCAAAATCAAGCCGGATGGGTTCGGAGATAAAGATATTTACCGTATTGAAATCCTGCCGGACGAAGGAGAAACGATTCCTGCAAAGTTTGAAGGGACAATTGATATGAAAGGCAAAATTATCAGGATTGATGAAAATTTTAACCTTAAAGTGATCGATAAAACAACTCAAAAAGTAATTGCCATAATATCCTATAATAAAGAAACCGGCAAATTTACATATACAACATATTCAGGCAATTACTCTTTCACATTCGATATAGAATAACTGTTTTTTGCACGGAAAAATACAACAATTAATCTAATTAGTGTCTGTCCATAAAGTCGATGAAATTGGATTATTTTTTCTTAATTACGTAGAATCATTCTAAATAATATGAGTTGTTTTGTTCTTGCTGCTCAATACTATCAGTAATACTCCATATTTCTATTAAAACACTGCATATTTCTACTTTTAGTGCATACTTATCCTGTTCCCCTTACAGTTTAAGGAGGTTAGTAAGTTTCTCTTTTCTTGACCTAGATCCGCAAGACAACCAAGGCTGTCATTACCCTGATATTGTATGCTATTATACTCCATAATACTTTAGCTACAAAGTGTTCCCAACCTTTCCACGTACAGCGGGCAAGGTTATATCCCCGTTTTATGTTTGAAATGACAGCTTCCATTCCGCTTCGCCACTTTTTCAGCCGTGTTTCGATATTCTTGCTGCTGGCAATGTTTTGAAGGCTTCCAACAACTTTATTGAACACTATATTGGTTATTCCTTTTTCTTTTGCGTGGTTTTGGTTAGCCAACGATGCATATCCGCCATCGGTTGCACAATCTCTTGGCACTTTGCAATAATTGTCGACGATAGCATCAACGGCTGGTGCAAATAATTCTTTATCGGACGGGTTGCCCCGCAACACTTGGCAGTTAAGTACCAGGTTGCTTTTGCCACTACATAGGTCAACCTTATGCCCGAACTTTACTTCGCGGCCCCCTTTCACGATTATATCTGTATGTTGTTCGTATATCGAATATATTTTTGATTCGTTGGGCACATTTTCTCCTTTTATTTCCTTGAGGTAAACCATATCATACACCAAATTCATCACTTCAAGGTGCTTTTCAAGTTGTAATATAAGCTCCATGGCTTCAATGCCGCAGGATGGATTTTTTTTTATCACGTTAGATACCTGGTTGATGGTCTTTACAAATAGTACCAGCTGCTTACGGAATAACTCAACTCGTTTATCCTGACTTTTTATAATGTTGATCTTGTAATATGTCTTTTTAGCCTGTGTAGTATAATCGCGGTAACTAAACGTGTTAATCTCTTCGCGCAAATGCCCTAATAACCGGTGGGCTTCTTTGATACAATCCCAAAGTATTGAGTTGTTGGTCGGGTAATGTATGTTCGTCTCCACAATGGTACTGTCTTGCCTGAGCTTTTCTATATCTTCCAAACCTTCATTGATTGCTATCTTATTAAGCTCTACTAATAGCTTTTGTAAACTTTCCGGTTGTATTTTTGAAATGTATTTTTGGTACATTTGAAAACTATAAGGGCGTAGTTCATCTATCCTGATAAATAAAGCACCAATACGTGAATCTTCCTGGTGAAACTCAAGTTCCCGATAATCCAGGCCTTTTAACTCTTTATAAATCGCTGACCTTACTATCTGTTCAACACTCGGAGTGTCTTTTCTGCCAAATATACTGTGACTACATCCCCTGGTTATGTCTTCCTCTAACAATGTAATCAAATGGGGATGCTGTTCCAATATGGTGTCTATTAATCCTAACTCAGGACTCTTTGCCCAATTTGGTTTTTCAAATTTAATTTTTAAATCTTCAAATAGTTTCATGGGTTTTTTACTAAAGATACGAAAAGTATTTTGTATCTTTACCCCTGTAACGCAATAGTTATTAACAATTTATAGTTTATAGACAGACTCTAATTAGAGTTTGTCCATAAAGTAATTGTTACAGGCAACGCGAGATAAAATAAAAAACAGGACATAATGAGCTATGGATTATGTGAGTTATATCATCAAAAGAGATGATCTATGTTATAGAATAATCTGGGTTAAAATATTTATATTTGTTCGTCATGAAACTTCATATTTCCTGATATGAAAAGATCTTTTTTTATTTTCTTCATTTTAGTTCTTAGCCTGAACCTGGCATTCACCCAAAGTAAATCCTTAATAAAGAAATTTTTTGTTCAGGCAGAATCACATTATTTATTCGGGGAATATGAATTAGCCAATCCGCTGTATCTCAGCCTGTATGATCTGCAACAGGAAAATGCCAACATTCAATATAAAATCGGAAACTGTTATTTGAACATACCCCTTGAACAAACCAAAGCTATTTCCTATTTGGAACTGGCTGTGGCTAATACCAATTATAATGCAAAGGAAGAATCATTCAAGGAAACACAGGCACCTCTGGATGCCTACTTTTTGTTGGGAAATGCTTACCGCGTAAATAACGAACTGGATAAAGCCATTGCCACTTATAAAAAATTCAAGGATTTGTTGGACGCAAGAGATGAAGTGGTAAATGCCGATTTTATCGACCAGCAAATATTGGCTTGTCAGAATGCAAAAAAACTAATAGAAACCCCTGTTAAAATTGAAAAAGAAAACCTTGGAAAGGAAATAAACATCGTCTCACTGAACCTTTGTCCGGCTGTTTCAGGAGATGAGTCTACTCTTGTTTATACATGTAAATTTGGTGAAGAAGATGTTATTTATTACTCAAGGAAAGAAGGTGGTGAATGGACAATACCTATTGACATTACTTATCAAATCGGATCGGACAGGGATTGTTCTTCCACTTCATTGAACTACGACGGCACTGAGTTATACATTTATAAAATTGATGATTTTGTTGGCAATATTTATGTCAGTTATTATTTAGATGGTCAATGGAGCAAAATTCAAAAACTAAACCGAAACATCAATACAAAATATTACGAATCACATGCTTCCATCTCAAAAGACGGGAAAACCCTTTATTTCACCAGCAACCGGGAAGGGGGCATCGGGGGCCTTGATATTTACAAATCAGAAAGAAGTGAAAATGGTGACTGGGTGCCGGCAGTTAATCTTGGGGCGGGTATTAATACACCATTTAATGAGAATACACCTTTTATAACAAGTAACGACTCTGTATTATATTTTAGTTCAGAAGGGCATTTCAACATGGGAGGTTATGATATCTTTAAGGCAAAAAACAGAAACAATGGATGGGGAAAGCCCGAGAATATCGGTTATCCAATAAATTCCACGGATGATAATCTTTTCTTTCAACCAGTAAAAAACGGGGCTTATGCATATTATTCCATGCTCGAGGGTTATAAATCGATGGGAATTTACAGGTTATCATTGTTTGGCAAAGATATAAAAAGGAATTTTGAAATCAAGGGCATAGTAAGCCTTAAGGATAAAACCCTATTATTCAATGAAAATTTCCGAGTCAGCCTGATGGATACATCCCTGGTCGATACCATTGATGTGAGCTTCCCAAATACAGAAACCGGACTTTACAGTTTTAAGACAAACAATGGTGAATACCAACTGATCTTTGAAGGCCATGGTTATAATAAACACCTGGAATTTGTTTCACTACCGGTTGATTTTCCCTTAACGGAAATCGTTATCAACATCGAATTAGTACCCGATCCTTCTTTCAAACGCGAAGTTATTCCTCAAAAACCAATCCTCGATTTTTCCAGCATTCCCACAGTTGAATCAATCGACTCTTCCATACTAATTCGGGATGCTGTTGTACGGGATGTTGATTATGTTGCTGTCGAGGAGGATGAGATTTTGTTCTTTACCGTACAGTTAATGGCGCTGAAAAAACCTGTCGATGTTACCTATTTTAAAGAATTTTACGATGTAAAAGTAGTTTATAATGATGCGGATCAATTTTACCGTTATACAACTGGACAATTTGATACATTGGAAGAAGCAATGGCCGAAAAATTACGGATTGTCAACCTTGGCTATTTAGATGTTTTTACGAAAAAAGTTTACAGGGAAATAAAGGAAAATTGATATCAATAATTGATCTGTATCAAAAACGTAGAAAAATTACTCGAAATAAAACTCTTGAAAACTGAGTAGTTACAAATAATTTCCTATGTAATGAGAGTGGTCATTACAAGTCTATTAACCTTCCTTTGTATATTTATCAATGGATTTACACAGACGGAAAAAGAAATAAAAAAAATCTTCCTGGAAGCCGAATCCTACTTTTTATACGAGAATGAATACGAATTAGCAGTACCTTTGTTTCTTACCCTTTTACATTTAGATACCCTAAATGCTAATATAAATTATAAATTAGGAGTATGTTATTTAAGTATCCCCGGGAAAAAGACAAAAGCCATACCATATCTTGAAGCTGCAGTTAAAAACACCACATCCAACTACCTCGATACGTATAAAGAAAAAAGTTCTCCAATTGATGCCCATTATTACCTTGGACTTGCATACCAGGTAAATAACATTTTGGATAAAGCCATTAAATCCTACCAACAATTTAAAAAATTACTTGATGTTCAGGAGTATTATCAGATCGACTATGTTGATCTTCAGATAAAAGCATGCGAAATCGCAGGAAAATTGAAGGAAGAACCAATAAGATACAGAGAAAGAAAACTTAACGACGAAATAAATTCCTATCAGATTAATTTCAACCCAATTGTTTCCGGAAATGATTCTGTCTTGGTTTATACAGCAAAAATTGGTTCGTATAATTATATCTTTTGCTCCAAAAAAACAGACAGTCAATGGTCAACACCAGTGAACATCAGTACCGATCTTAAGACGAATGAAGACTGTACGTCTGCATCTCTCTCTTATAATGGGGACAAATTATTCCTGTTCAAAAACGACGGGAACATCGGTAATATTTATGAAAGTGATTTTGTTGACGGGAAGTGGACCAAAATAAAAAAACTTTCCAAAAACATTAATACAAAATACTGGGAATCCCATGCCTGTCTTTCACCTGATAGAAAGGTTCTGTTTTTTACAAGCAATCGGGGTATGGGTTATGGCGGTCTTGACATATACAAATCCGAGTTACAGCCAAATGGTGAATGGGGACCCGCAGAAAATCTCGGGCCAAACATAAATTCCCCTTATAATGAAGATACACCATTTATCATTAATGATGGTAATACCCTTTATTTTCCCTCCCAGGGACACTATAACATGGGTGGTTTTGATATTTTTTACTCTAATAAATTGAAAAATAACAAGTGGTCAGTACCCATTAACCTGGGTTATCCAATAAATACCACCGACGATGAAAGGTTTTACTCCCCGGTTCATAAGGGTAGCAAAGCATATTATGCTCATTATACAACCGGCGAATATGCAAAAAAGGAAATTTATGAAATTACCATTATTTCCGGGGATATTCCTGTTGACATTGCTATAAAGGGTAAGATTAGTCTCTAGGACAATAAACCGGGTTTTAACACTACTTTTTCAGTTTGTACTATTGATACATTACACTCTGATACCATACATATGATTAAACCCGATCTTGTTACGGGCGAATTTCTCATGAAAGTACCTTCCGGAAACTATAACGTCGTCTTCAGCGGTGAAGGATATGAAACCAAAATCGAGCAGGTTTCAATTCCGGAAAATTTTACCCGTTCCGAAATTATCTTAAACCCTGTCCTCGTTCCCAAAGAAATCACAAGGGGAAAATACATAGTAATAAAGAATATTCTGTTTGCCTACGATAGTTATGCACTTGATCGTGAAGCCAAAATTATACTGGAAAAGCTTTTTAGTATAATGCAGCAGTATCCTTCATTACAAATCGAAGTTATCGGACATACTGATTCCAAAGGCTCTGAAACCTATAATCTGAAACTCTCTCAAAACAGATCAAACTCGGTTATCAATTACTTGGTTGACAATGGGATAAAAAATTCAAGGTTCATGGCATCAACAGTTGGAGAAAGGGAACATATTGCTATTAATACAAATCCGGATGGAACGGATAACCCGGAAGGAAGAAAATTTAACAGAAGGGTAAGCATTAAGGTATTGAAATCCGATTTTGATCTGGTTATCAGGAATGAAGTATTTGTACCTGAACATTTAAAGTTTACAAAAGATTTGAATTTTACAATCATACTTTTACAATCTAAAGAAAAATTATTCAGGGATTATTTTATACCCGATATGAGTTGGACGCCTCACGTTATATAAAACCACGTAAAACATTTGATGGTTATCTTTATACAATTGGTATATACAAACAAAAACCCGAAGCTCTTAAAATTCTTGGTAAGATAATCCATTTGGGTTTTACGGAAGCATGCATTGTGGATCAACATGAATTAAGGGAACTGACAGATATTGGAAGAACTTATTCAAGGAACAAATATGCCAGGTATTCAAAAAATAAATCACTCCCGGTTTACACCATTCAGATCCATGCTTTGCTTAAACCTGCCGATATAAGTGATTTTAAAGATTTAAAAGATGTTAAAGTTTTTTTTGGAAAGGATGGTTTTTACCGGTATACCATTGGAGAATATATTGGGTATACGGTAGCAAAAAAAGCCTTGAAAGAAATTCTTATAGGGATATAAAAATGCCTATATTCGGGATACAAAAAAACTGAATTGAAACAAATTGGTACCATTAGAAGGCAAAGACATTAAACTCCGGGCATTAGACCCCTTGGATATCGATCTGTTATTCGAGTGGGAAAATGATACATCCATTTGGCTGGTAAGTAATACCATTGTCCCTTTTTCAAGATTTATTTTAAAGAAATACATCGAAAGATCACATCTGGACATCTATCAAACAAAACAATTGCGGTTGATGATAGATGTTAAGATGGAAAAAGGTGTAGAAACCGTCGGGACAATAGATTTATTTGATTTTGATCCGTTTCATCAAAGGGCAGGGGTAGGAATTCTGATAAAAAACAAAGAAAACCGCCAAAAGGGTTATGCATCCGAAGCCCTTAAAATCTTAATCAATTATTGTTTTAACACACTCAATCTACACCAATTATATTGTAACATTGATGTAGCAAATGCCACCAGTCTGAAATTGTTTAAAAAGCACAACTTTCAAATTATTGGTGAAAAGAAAGAGTGGACCCGGTATGGAGATAAGTGGATTGGTGAATATATGTTGCAATTAATCAGGATTTAATTCCCCGTTAATAATCAATTGATTTATCATTCAATTACAAAATGTAAGTTTTATTGTTGCTTAATTGGAATATTGGAGTATTGAATAAATAATGCAAATATTCCGTTTAACATTATTCCAGAATTCCATTATTCCATCATTCCGGGATTTTGAAAGCGCATTAAGTCTCCTTAGCGTAACAATCTGATTATATCGAGCAGTTACAATTCCTCAAAGTTTGGTATCTCTTTCATAAAAGAATAGGAATGATTGGAGTAATCCATTTTGCAGCAATAATGTTTTAAACCATTTGTAACGATAAGGTAATTCACCCTGAATTTTATATTGTAACGGGCAATCTGGTCAAATGTTTTTTGGGCAATATTTACTTTTGTCGATTTGCATTCGACCAGAACCAAAGGTTCACCCTTCCTGTCAAATAAAACAATATCCCCCCTTTTTGATAACCGGTTTACTTTAAAAAACATCTCCACCCTGATCAATGATACAGGATAATTCTTTTCGTGAATTAAATACTGAATGAAATTTTGACGGACCCATTCCTCCGGTGTAAGCAGAAAGTAGTCCCTGCGAATGATATCGAAAATAAAGTCTTTTTCATCCAGGCATTTTATCTTAAATGAATAAGTTGGTAAATTTAGCGGTTCCATATGCAATTAACATTTCATATCTTAGCAAATGTAATTAAGAAGAACATAGTTTCACAAATTTAAAAAACCTTAATTTTCAGGTTTCATAAATAATTAGTTAATAGTCGGCAGTCTAC
>CAZEWS010000147.1:0-9208 GCA_964515985.1 uncultured Rikenellaceae bacterium
ACGTTAAACCAACAATCATACGAAGAAATAAATAATAATTGAAATGCCTAAAATGTAACTTATAACATTTTGTTTCTTTTTCCGGTTCCTTTACAAATTCTTTTAGATTATAATTTTTCTTATTTTTTCCATTTCTTTTCATTTTAGGCATTTTAGCTCATTTTAGTGCATTTTAGGCATTTAGTTTATTTTAGTGCATTTTAGGCATTTTAGTTCATTTTAGTTCATTTTTATCCCCAACATACTAACTTTGCATCTTACAATACAAACCTTAAATGAATTATGCATGAAAGATTTTCTTAAATACACCCTTGCCACAATCGTGGGAATATTTATTGCCTCCATCATTCTTTTCTTCTTATCCATGGGTATAATTGGAGCAATGATCTCGGCAGGAGATAAACCGGTAACCGTACAATCCAATTCAGTATTATCCTTTAAAATTGATAAACCCATACCCGACCGTACTTCCAACAATCCCTGGGAGAATTTTAATTATTTTACATTTACCATTTCACCGCGCTTGGGGTTGAATGACATACTTGAAAACATTGACAAAGCGAAAACAGACGATAACATAAAAGGGATATTTATTGAACCTGGTCTTTTTTCACCGGGATTAGCCACCATTGAGGAGATCAGGAATGCCCTGATCCGTTTCAAAGAATCGGGAAAATTTATTATCTGTTACAATGAAAGCATCCTTTTACAATCAGCCTATTACCTTGCAAGTGTTTCGGATAAAGTTTATTTGAACCCGGAAAGTTTGATGAAATTTTTCGGTTTACGATCCGAAATCATGTTTTATAAAGGTGCATTGGAGAAATTAGGTGTCGAGGTTCAGATTATTCGTCATGGCAAATTTAAAAGTGCAGTTGAGCCCTTCATACTAAAAAAAATGAGCAAGGAAAACAGGGAGCAGATCCTTACGTATGTTGGCGCCATTTGGGATCATTTGTTAACGGGGATATCAAAAGAACGGAATATAAGCATTGAACAGTTAAATGAGTTTGCTGATTTATTAACCATTAATAATTCACAAGCTGCATTGGATAATAACCTCATCGACGGTTTGAAATACAGGGATGAAATTTCAGACGAATTAAAAGAGCTCTCCGGGATTGCAGAGAAAAAAAAGGTCCGGTTTATCAGTATGACAAAATATTCCAAAACATCAAAAAAAAGAGCATACAAAAGTCTTCCGAAAAACAAAATTGCATTGATTTATGCTTCCGGGACCATTGGGTTTGGTGAAGGGTCAGAATCTTCTATCGGAGCAACAAAACTCTCCAAGGCCATTAGAAAAGCCAGGTTGGACACTACCATTAAAGCCATTGTCCTGCGTGTCAATTCGCCAGGAGGTAATGCACTGGCCAGTGAAATCATATGGAGGGAGGTTTATCTTGCACAACAATCCAAGCCTTTAATTGCCTCAATGGGTAATGTTGCAGCATCAGGGGGCTATTACATTGTTACACCTGCCGATACAATTGTAGCTTTTCCTACAACTATCACGGGCTCTATAGGCGTATTCGGGATCTTTCCAAACGCACAAAAATTGTTTAACGATAAACTGGGAATTACATTTGATGTTGCCAAAACGAACAAACATTCTGATTTTGGATCTATGTACCGGCCGTTAAATGAGGCTGAAAGAGATTTCCTCCAACAATCAGTAGAAAAAACGTATGCTATTTTCATATCCCATGTCGCTGACGACCGGGACATGACTAAAGAAGCAGTTGATTCGATTGGTCAGGGGAGAGTATGGAGTGGAGCAAATGCGAAAGATATAGGACTTATTGATGTTTTTGGCGGAATGAACAGGGCAATTGAAATTGCTGCTGAAATGGCAAACCTTGAACAATACCGAATTGTATCTTTGCCAAGGCAAATCGATCCCTTCCAAAAACTGCTGAAGGATCTTACAGGTGATATCAAATCCGGAATTCTGCAATCGGAATTAGGTGAATCATACCGACATTATAGAAATCTAAAAGAAATTATTCATACTGAAGGCATTCAGATGAGACTACCTTATATGATTGAAATTTATTAATTCTTGAATGAATCCTCACCGCAAAAATAATTATCGTTTTTTTCTTACTCCTTTTTCTTTTCTCTACGGCTTGGTTGCAGGAATCAGAAATAAGCTTTTCGATCTGAATATACTTCAATCGAAAGACTTTAATTTACCTGTAATTTCGATCGGAAATATTACCGTTGGCGGAACTGGTAAAACTCCACATATCGAATATCTTACCGCCCTCTTAAAAGATGAATTTAAAGTTGCTACACTAAGCAGGGGGTATAAAAGAAAAACAAAAACATTTCAATATGGTACGCTGGAATCGACCTGGGAAGATATTGGAGATGAACCCAGGCAAATTAAGCAGAAATTCCCTGATATCATTGTTGCTGTCGATAATAACCGGGTACACGGTATCGAAAAACTCACAGCTGATTTTAAGGATTTAAACGTTATTTTGCTTGATGATGCTTTTCAACACAGGTATGTAAAACCCGGATTATCCATTTTGTTAATCGATTTTACCCGTCCACTATCAAAAGATCATCTGATCCCTGCCGGAATGCTAAGGGAATGTCCTCATGAAAAAAGAAGGGCACACATTATCATTATTACAAAATGTCCACCTGATTTAAAGCCTATTGACCGGCGGTTGGTAATAAAGGATTTAAATTTATTTCCATATCAAAATTTATACTTCACAACCATAACCTACGGTGAACTCTATCCTGTTTTTGGAGATATCAATAATCCGCTTTCCAAAGAAATTTGTAAGAAAGAGAAATATTCCATTTTACTGGTGACCGGGATAGCCAATTCGCGTCCCTTTAAAAAACACCTCAGGGGGACATCTTCGAAGATCCGGGAGCTGAAATATCCTGATCATCACCCATACAATAAGAATGATTTACAGGTAATTGAAGAACAATACAACCAAATTGAGAACGATAAAAAAATAATAATCACAACTGAAAAAGATGCTATACGTTTGCAGCATCTTACAGGAGTTGGGTCAACGATCAGAAACAATCTTTACTATGTGCCTATTGGTATTGACTTTCTGTTTAATGACACGGAGAATTTTATTAATCAAATAACCGGTTATGTTAGAAAAAATAAAAGAGACAGCATCTTATATAAAAACCAGGATTGATCTTAAATCTGAAGTCGGACTGGTATTGGGAACAGGTCTTGGTGGTTTGATCAATGAAATGGATATTAAATATGAAATGGATTATTTTACCATTCCCAATTTCCCTGTTTCAACTGTAGAGGGACATGATGGTAAATTGATCTTTGGTATCCTGGGGAATAAAAAGGTGGTTGCTATGCAGGGACGATTTCATTACTACGAAGGTTATGATATGCAACAGCTTGTTTTCCCAATAAGGGTTCTAAAACAGTTGGGTATCCAATATCTGTTTCTGTCAAATGCCAGTGGTGGGGTTAATCCCGATTTTGAAATCGGTGATCTGATGATCCTGGAAGACCATATAAACTTACTCCCTAACCCACTTATAGGAAATCACCTGGCTGAATTTGGTCCCCGCTTCCCTGATATGAGTAATGTATATTCACCTGAACTGATACGTCGTGCTTTACAAATAGCCGGGAAACTTGGAATAAAAATTAAAAAAGGCGTTTACACGGCAACAACAGGCCCTACCTATGAAACTCCCTCTGAATATAAATATTTCAGGATCATTGGTTCGGATACGGTAGGTATGTCAACCGTTCCGGAAACAATTGTTGCCCACCAAATGGGTCTGCCCTGCTTTGCCATATCCATAATTACCGATCTTGGTGTACCGGGTAAAATAGAGAAAATAACCCATAAAAATGTACAGGAAGTGGCAAAAAAAGCAGAACAAAAAATGACTATCATCATGAAAGAAATCATTTCATCTCTGTAAGATTTCTTAGCTTTGCAGCATTGATTTATTAAAGTTAAGTCGTTTGCAAGGCTCAAATTATGGAGAATAATAAAAAATTTCAGATTGGTAACGTATCTACCATAACCATAGCCCATCTTATTCATGATACCTATACAGCATTTCTTGCTCCTATACTTCCGCTTATCATTGAAAAATTTTCTATTAGTTTGTCTCTTGCCGGGTTATTATCAGTAATCCAACGCATTCCTTCATTATTAAATCCATTTATCGGCATTCTCGCCGATAAAATGAAAGTTCGATACTTTGTCATCTTTGCTCCTGCTATTACTACAATCTCCATGAGCTTGATTGGTATTGCACCGGGCTACACCATCCTTGCGATATTATTATTTGTCAGTGGTATTAGTTCAACACTTTTTCACGTCCCTTCACCTGTAATGATCAAACGAGTTTCCGGTCCCAGGCTCGGAAAAGGAATGAGTTTCTTTATGCTGGGTGGAGAAATCGCAAGGACAGTCGGACCTCTTATTATTGTGGCTGCAGTTGAAATCTGGGGTTTAAAAGGATCCCTGAAATTAATCCCTTTTGGCATAATTGCCTCTGCAATATTGTTCTTCCGGTTAAAAGACATTGACATTAGAAAAGACTTTCAAAAAGAAAAAAAGAAAATTGGTTACGTCTCTACTTTTATTAAATTTTTACCTGTTTTTATAACCCTGGCTGGTATAACCTTTTTCAGAGGAGCCATGAAGTCGGCGCTAACTCTTTATTTGCCTGTATACTTGGTAGACAAGGGCGCTGAATTATGGTTTGCCGGAATCTCCCTGGCCATAATTCAGCTAACAGGAGCTTTAGGCACTTTCTATTCCGGAACCATTTCCGATAAGATCGGCAGAAGGACCACCCTGCTTATCATAACTATTATATCCCCCATATTAATGTGGGTTTTCATTAGTTTGAAGGGTGTCTCCGTTATTCCAATCCTTCTGGTTATGGGATTTTTCCTGGTGGCGCCAACCTCAGTGATGCTGGCAATTATTCAAGAACTTGATACCGAACATCTGGCATTTGTGAATGGTATCTTTATGACCATAAATTTTTGTTTGGGCTCCCTGACTCTACTATTTGTTGGAGTTCTATCCGATAAGTTTGGGCTGGATGTGACCTATAAGATAGCCGCTGGAATTGCCTTGATTTCTGTTTTCTTTGCCATGAGAGTCCCTAAAAAGCAGGGTAAGTGATTATTTGTAACTCACGTTATCTTAATTTTCCCGCTAAAACACAGATCTTCTTATACTTCTTAACATTTCCTTTCAGATCAAAAACTTCAATATAAAACAGATAAAGCCCAATACCTGCTTTTCGGTTACCTTCATTTATTCCATCCCAGGAGAATATCCCCCTGGTTCCTAATAATTCATTTTCAACTATTTTTTTTACTAATCTGCCTCTCATGTCAAATACAATGATATTAGCAATATAACCCGGTTCACTATAAGAATAACATATATTAACAACATCCTTATATCCATCATTATCAGGAGAAAAGACTTCCGGTTCAATTTTGATTTCATCAGGCGCCAGGGGATCCTCAACAAACTGGGAATTTTTATAACCAGGGGTTCCAAATCCTGCATCTTCGGCAGCGGAGTGCCAGTTTGAACGTTCATTTGTTGGCCGGTTAAAATTAATGCGTTCAAGAGAAACTCCTTCAATACCATTCAGTAAGGGGAAATGCATGTCTTTATTATAAGCAAACTCATCAATTATATTAAACCATTGATCAGAAATAACAACCCGGCCTTTTTCATTATTAAACGGCGGCAGGTCTTCCAATTCAATAAAGTTTTCCGATCCGGAAGTAAAATACTGCTGACGGACTTTATCCATGTCTTTGGTAAGCACCAGGTATTCTTTTGGAAAAAACAAAATGGATTCTTCTGATATGGATTTAAGGGATTTCAGCTTTCCGGTAAAGTCGTCCCGGGTGGCAATTTTTATTTCTCTAATATCCAGAATTTTCTCCGAAGTATTAAATACTTCAACATAATCAACACCACCGGGCAGTGGATCAAACAATACTTCATTAATGATAATTTCAAGACTGTCAGTATGTTTAGAGATGCCAAACATTGTCTGATTTTCATCCTCAATCCTATTCCCGGCACAATCAGTCAGAAGATTTTTAACTTCCAGACTGTATATCAGAATTGGATCGAAATCAGAATCGAAGTATAGCAATACCTTTTTATAACCAGGAGCAAAAAGTTTAACCTTACCGGGATTCCCAATTCCGTGATCAACAGTATATACATCTGGATTTGAAGCAATCACAGTATCATACGTTTCAGAAAAAACAACTTGTAAAACTGAATCGGAGACAACAATTGCTCTTTTCACCAATGGGGGAATAAAATCAGGATTTGTGTTGTTTACTGAATTAACCTGTCCAGGTGTTCCGCCTTTCAAATCCACTGATGCTATCCAATTGGATTCTTCTCCACAAGGATTCAAAGGATCAATTTGTTCCAGCGACCAACCTCCTTCAGCTTTGAATTCATCCTTATACCAATCGCCATAATATTTTACCGAATGAATTACCTGACCGGACTGATTTAATAAAGTAATCATCTGTCCATTATTGAGAAGGGAAGGAAACCCGGCAATACCATATGTTTCTCCATATATGTCAAGTTCATCAGCTGCATCCTTTGAACACAAAATCAGATAGCTGCCAGTGCTTATCTCGCGATTCATCAACTCAATCTTTTTTGATCCAATAGCAAGTATCCAACCATTTATATTAATATCATATTCCCCAACATTATACAATTCAAGATATTCAAAACCCGGCAGACCAACCGGAGGGTTCGGATCAGCCATGATCTCATTTATTACAACTTCATATGCCTTTGGAATGTGGTAAACAAATTGTTTTAACGTAAACGGTAAAGGATTATTAAACAGATCAAGAATTTTTTCTAATGTGATATTATAGGTATTTCCATCTTGAAAATCCATCGCGAACATCAATCGAACCCGGTAGGTTTCTGTCCTTATTACTGAATCGGGATTACCTATGGAATTATCTACCATATAATGATCTGGGTTTACTGCCGAAGTATCAAGCACCGGTTCAGAAAATTCAATCTCCAATAGGTTTGACCATACAGGTTTAAGATTTTTAACGGTCGGAGGAATTGTGTCGGTTATCAGGGGTCCATCAATTACTATATCATCTATCCAAAATTTTTGGTCCTGAGATGAAGAATACTCATAATATATTCCAAAATGCCAAAACGTTGTATAATCAGAATCATTTGCTATTCCAAAAGAAGTTAAATTGTCAAATCCTCCGGTAGTATCTATTTTTACTTCCCATTCGCCTGATGCAGACCGGATTATTTCAAATCCAATAGCTTGAGAGGTTCCGATATTTTCCTGCCAGTTGAAATTGGTGTTCAGGATTTCGGTTCCCGTACCCGATGTAACTTTCCATATTTTTACAAAATCATCTGAACCATTATAATTTACGCCTGTCAGATAACCGCTTGCCTCTCCTGATGGATACATTTTACCCGCACTCTTATTCGATATTAAAAATACTCCCCAGTTGTTTGCTGATGAAGGCGGATAACCATGTTTAACCTGAAATTGCCAGGTAGTATTTCCGGATTCAAGGCTTATGGTACCTGCCGGATAAGAGATTTGATCGTGCCCTGCGGTTGAATTATCATAAACATGATGTAACGAGAAATTACCGGATATTGGATTCTTTTCCGATGCCGCCCATCGACCCGGAACGCTCTCCTCCCAACCAGCCAGGTTTCCGTTTTCAAAATTTTCATTAAGCTGTGCTACACTAATTTCAGGATAGAAAAGAAAAAGGAAAGCCATTATCCCGAACCCGATATTTATCGGGTTTCTGGACAAAAACATAAAATCCCACAAAATTTTTACTGCTTGAATCATAAAGAACGGTTTATAGTTATTTCGAACTCATGTAATTTTAATATTCATTGTTTTAAAAATTGAAGCTTGGGTTTTAAGAACTATTTGCAATTTGAAAATTGTTATTTGTTATTTCCGGGTTACCGTTTTCAAGTAAAAAAAATTAATTTTGGATTCAGTTTTCAAATGATCAAGGTAATTACGGTTGGTTTTGTTTTAAAATATTGTAGGTGTTGAAAAGAATAAGGATCATCATAAAAATACGTACTAATTTTGTAAATTAAAAAATCAAATACAATGAATGTTGCTGTTGTTGGGATAACCGGACTTGTAGGAAATATAATGGTGGATATTTTGGAAAAAAGAAATTTTCCGGTATCTGAATTAATCCCGGTTGCATCGGAAAAGTCAATTGGAAAAAAGATTGAATTTAAGGGGCAAAAAATTGATGTTAGAACCATACAAGAAGCCATTCAACTTGCTCCTGATCTGGCTTTATTCTCAGCAGGGAAAAGAATTTCTCTGGAATATGCACCGATGTTCTCAGAAAAAGGGACAACCGTAATTGATAACTCCTCCGCATGGCGAATGGATCCGAATACAAAACTAATCATCCCGGAAATTAACGCTCACACTTTATCCGCCAAAGATAAGATCATTGCCAACCCCAATTGTTCCACCATTCAAATGCTTATGGCTTTGGCGCCCTTACATTTCAGATACAAGATCAAACGTATTGTAGTATCTACCTATCAATCCGTAAGTGGTACAGGAGCCAAAGCGGTGGGTCAACTCGAAAACGAAAGAAAAGGAATAAATGGAGAAATGGCATATCCTCACCCAATTGATAAAAATTGTCTGCCGCATTGCGATGATTTTACTGAAAACGGATATACCAAAGAAGAAATAAAGCTTATTGACGAAACCCGTAAAATATTGGATGATCCATATATTCAGGTCACTGCAACGGCTGTTCGCATCCCTGTTCTGGGAGGGCATTCAGAATCTGTGAACGTTGAATTCGAAAAAGAATATAACCTTAATGATATACCAGAAATCCTTTCTTCATTTCCCGGGGTTTTAGTCATGGATGAACCTGAAAATAACCAATATCCAATGCCAATAAATGTATATGGTAAAGATGAAGTATTTGTAGGAAGGATACGTCGTGATTTTTCACGCGATAAAGCACTGAATATTTGGGTGGTAGCAGACAATCTTCGAAAAGGAGCTGCAACCAACACTATTCAAATCGCAGAATATTTGATTAGAAAAAACGGCATTGTTAATAAAGTATAGCTATATCATTATTCCATTTGAACATTAACAGCTT
>CAZEWS010000148.1:0-3290 GCA_964515985.1 uncultured Rikenellaceae bacterium
TTTGAGGTTAATACTGCCACAAATATATAAAACTATACTGAATTAACAAAGCCCTCTCTTATTATTCTTCGATAATATTTCCTACTGGACCAGAAACGTTAAAATCTTTAACGTAAAATTAATATATTTGTAGAGTACTACCTAAAACAAGAAATGTAAGCCCTAACTCAACAGGTATGGAGTTAAAATATATATCTAGCACAAAAGATACTTTTCATTCTGTCTATCTTAAAAGACTGCAAGACCCATATTATGGCAATCACTGGCATTTTCATGAAGAATACGAACTGTTCTACGCAATGAAAGGTGAGGGAATAAGGATTGTAGGTGATAATATGGATCATTTCACGGGATCTGAATTGGTTTTGGTAGGGCCATGGCTCCCCCATTTATGGAAGAATGAAGCGGATAGAAATGGGGAAACAACAGTCGACTTTATTGTTATAAAATTTACTAAACTTCTAAGCGGGAAGGATATCTTTTCGCTTCCTGAATTTGTTACGATCTCCGATTTTCTGAAAAAATCAAGAAGAGGCCTTATATTTACTAAAAAAACCTGCCGAAAAATTCATAAAAGAACTATGTAACACTTGCAAGTCCCGAATTTTCCTTGCCTACATCAGTATCAGGAGAAAACAGATTAAAAAGATTAATTGATTTTATATCTGAAAATTACACCAATGATATCTCCCTTGAAGAAATAGCCGTAGTTGCTGCTATGACGCCCAACTCATTTTGTCGCTTTTTTAAAAGCAGGACGAATAAAACCGCCTTTCAATTTATCAACGAATACAGAATCAGCAAGGCATGTCAGATGCTGATTAATGGAGAAGAATCCATTTCAAAAATCTGTTTTGAAGCTGGCTTTAATTCATTTTCCAGCTTTAACCGTACCTTCAAAAAATACAAAAAAATTTCCCCCGGAGAATTCAAAGATAAATACCGGGGTTTAAGTAAATAGGTATCTTCCAGGCTATTCATATACAGATCGCTTCATCTGCCACCATCCGAAATCGACCTCAAACACCTACTCTTTTTTAACCAATCCTGATAATATATGATAATGATTGGGTAATTATTGGCAATAGTTAATTCTAAATTCACCTTATTTTTATTATAAGTAAAAATTATCTCTTTGTCATTATTTTAGTTCACCTAACCTAGTAAACATGACTATGAAAAACAAACTACTGCTAAGCCGGATTTACACTCCCATGCTTCTTTTGGTACTGATTATTATCGGCACCACAGGATATGCAAGTGCTCAGGAGAGAAGTGTGTCGGGAGTAATAACCGATTCAGAAAACTCACCTCTTCCCGGAGCCAATGTGACCATTAAAGGAACTACTACGGGTACAGTGACCGATCTTGATGGTCAATTTACCATTACGGTACCATCAGATGAATCGGTTCTTGTAATCTCTTTTGTCGGATTCATTCCCCAAGAGGTAAATGTAGGGAACCAGACAAGCTTTATCATTACACTGGAACCGGAATTAACTGCGCTCGAAGAAATTGTTGTGGTGGGATATGGAGCAGTTAAGAAAGAGAATCTGACTGGTGCCGTCGCCACTGTGAATCTTGAATACACCGAAAACATGCCTACTGCAAATACTGCTGCCATGCTGCAGGGAAGGATGTCAGGTGTTACCGTTTACAATGAACGCACACAGCCCGGAGAGGACAATCCAACCATCATTATCAGGGGGCAGGGAACATTCAAAACCGGGAAAAATCCTCTGATTATTGTTGATGGAGTGGAATCCTCCTTTAACCACATTCCAGCCTCGGATATTGAATCTATCAGTGTTCTGAAAGATGCAGCATCAGCAGCCATTTATGGCGTTAGGGCTGCTAATGGTGTCATTCTGATTACCACAAAACGCGGCACCAATGTATCAAAACCAACCATTACTTTCAGGTATACACAGTCCTGGGAGGACGTTCTCGTTGCTCCTGATCTGGTTGATTCCTGGGAATTTGCAGAAGTTAAGAATTCAGAAAATGCCAATGCCGGTACGGAGGCACTTTTTACACAGGCCATGCGCGATGGATCAGATCCGGATCACTTTGCCAATACAAACTGGTTCGAGGAAATTTATGACATTTCTCCCATGTCAAACACATATCTATCCATTCAGGGGTCCGGTAAAAATGTTAATTATATGCTGTCAGGCGCTTACTTGAATCAGGATGGTATAATGAAAGGTACTAGTGCCAGAAGATACAATTTCAGATCAAATATTGATTTCAGGGCCAGTGACCGGATTAAGTTCGGATTAAATCTGTCCGGAAACAAGCGCCATATCGATGAAACCCTGAATGACGCCAGTGCCACCAACCAGGGCCTTAATTACATCATCAGACGTTTTGCGTTCCCAACCGTTCCTGTGAAATACACAAGTGGTGATTGGGGCTGGATTGACGGAGTCTATAATACCACAGGCGCACTTATTAAAAATCCTGTTTACCTGGCGCAGGCTGGTGAAGTGATCACAGATAACAATCATTTAGAAGGCAGGGCCTTTGCCGATTTTGAAGTTATCAAAGGACTAAGATTGAATATCAGTGGTTCCGCCATTTATAACGCATCTACCGGGTCAAGATTTTCTCCGACCAATACTCTTTATGATGCTAACGGGAACATGCTCAGGGATGACATTCATAATACCCTGAGCAACACTAATACGACCTGGGGAAGATACCTCCAGGAGAACCTTTTGACCTACAACACCCAGTTCGGTGATCATGGGATCAGTGCCTTGGTGGGACAGGCCACGCAGTTTTACCGGCATGATTATTTCAGTGCATACGTGGAAGATTTTCCGAACAATTTCATCACGGAACTCAATGCTGGCATCAAAAATAAAGATGTGGCAGGTAATGCCAAGGAACTGGCACTGAGTTCTTTTTTCGGAAGGATCGGATATAGTTTTGCAAGTAAATATCTGATTGAAGCCAATCTTCGCTATGACGGAACCTCAAGGTTTGCCAGGGAAAACAGGTGGGGGGTATTTCCGTCATTCTCTGCAGGCTGGATCATTTCCCGGGAATCTTTCCTGGCCAATATCAAACATTTGTCATTGCTAAAGTTGCGGGCTAGCTGGGGCCAGTTAGGCAACCAGGACCTCGGCAGCCAAGTCAATGACTACTATCCTTACGTGCAAAATATCAATACCGGCAATAATTATCTCTACGGAGGGGCTGTTGCACCGGGGATTGCAGTGACATCTCTGGCCAATCCGGACCTGACATGGGAAATCACTACCATAACAAATTTTGGAGTGGAC
>CAZEWS010000148.1:3300-4352 GCA_964515985.1 uncultured Rikenellaceae bacterium
AGAACAGGTTGCAGGTCACAGCTGACTATTTTGATAAAAACACGACAGATGTACTGGTTCAGTTGCCGATTCCAAGTATTTTAGGTGGTTTGACGGCTCCATTCCAGAATGTCGGGGAAATCAACAACAGGGGATGGGAACTGGATATTCAACATAAAAACAGCGTCGGGAGCCTGAACTATTATGCAGGCGTGAACTTCTCCCATGTGAAAAATAAAATCATTGATTTACATGGAAGAGAGAACTGGATAGGCGGGTCTAACACTACTGCTACTATCAATATGGAGGGGCATCCCATTGGTGCTTATTACGGATATTTGTGGGACGGTTTCTATAACTCACAGGAAGAAATAGATAACGGCCCTACCCAGTTCGGAACCCTTCAACCGGGAGACATCAGGTTCAAGGATCTCAGTGGTCCGGACGGGGTACCCGACGGAAAGGTCGATGCAACCTATGACCGTGTGATCCTGGGAAGCCCGTTCCCGAAACTTGCCTATGCATTCAACCTGGGAGCTTCCTACAAGGGATTTGACCTGAATATGTTCTTCCAGGGTTTATCTGGCATCGACAGGTTCTACTGGTATAATAACGAAATAGTTGCGGGGAGTATTACCAAATCGGCCATGAACTATTGGAGGCCGGATAACATGGATGCGGATTACCCGCGCTGGCTCAACCAGACCAACAACAATATAAGCTCGGATTTCTGGCTGAAGGATGCTAGTTACTTAAGACTGAAGAACCTGGAACTGGGATATACCCTGCCAGGGAAAATTACTCAAAATATCCATATACAGGAGCTACGCATCTACCTGTCGGGATATAACCTTTTAACCTTCACCAGTATAGTTGATTATGACCCTGAAAAACTTACCGGGAATACCCGGAACCAGAGTTATCCACAGGCGAAGGTGTATTCGATTGGGCTTAATGTTACGTTCTAAACCACTAAATATAAAGACATGAAAAAGATTATATATATTCTATCCACAACATTGATCATCCTGTCAGGATGTACGGAAGATTTCCTCGACAGGAGTTCCCTGACC
>CAZEWS010000148.1:4476-9194 GCA_964515985.1 uncultured Rikenellaceae bacterium
AGACGCCTTGATGGCAATTACCGGATGTTATGATCAATTGCAAAGCCATCATATTTATGATTCGGATCCCTGGGGGGGAGGTATGATCCGATGGGACTGTATGAGTGATAATGGTTATGCCAACTGGAAATGGATGCAGGGTGGAGCCGTAGCAAGGGGAGAGCATTCTGCCACCGACAATTTTCTGTATAATACCTGGATGAACCTTTACAGGGGTATAGGCCGTTGTAATACGGCCATCAAGAATATCGGCGAAATGGATGAAACCCAGATTGAACCTGCCACCAAAGCAAGGGTGGTGGCAGAGGCCAGGTTTATCAGGGCCCTATTGTATAACCTTCTTACAATGCACTTCAGGGATGTTCCCCTGATCAAAGAACCACTAACAGTGGAAGAATCTGAAGTTGCAAAAACAGATCAGTCAGAGATTGTTGACTTTATTATTTCAGAATTAAATGCCATCGTCAGTGACCTTCCCGATCCGGATGAATTGCTAGGAAGCGAGTCGGGAAAGGCAACCAGTGGCGCGGCACTGTCCCTGCTTGCACGGGTGTACCTCTATTACGGTCAATGGGCCAATGCAGCCTCTACAGCCCAGCAGGTGATCGATCTGGGAGCCTATACCCTCTTTCCCGATTATAAGAATTTGTTCCAGGTAGACAATGAAGTGAACAATGAAGTAATCTTCCCGGTCTGTTTTGAGCGGGGACCGGATGAGGACGGGGCTAATTTTGCAGGTTACTGGGGAGCTAATGCAGTTGTTTACCAGAGGGTTCTTGAAAACCTGGCCAATGAATACTATTGTACCGATGGCTTGCCCATTGACCAGTCTCCTCTATATAACGCTGATAATCCTTATGAAAACAGGGATCCAAGGTTCGATGCTACCATTGTCAGCAAGAACTCGATATGGAGAGGTGGTACGATTTCATGGTCCAAGATCAATTTTACGGGTTACACCATGAGAAAATGGACAGAAGAATACAATTCTGAAAATCACTTCGATACCCCGCAGGATTTCTTTGTGATCAGGTATGGCCATGTTCTGCTGATCAGAGCCGAAGCCCTTGTGGAAAGCGGTGGTTCGGAAACGGAAATCACAGGATTGATCAACCAGCTACGCGACCGTGTCGGGATGCCGCATGTAGAGGACGTGGAAGGGACTGGCCTTTCAACCGATCAGCTGAGAGAGTTGGTGCGCCACGAAAGAAGGATTGAAACTGCCTTTGAAGGTCTGCGTTACATTGATTTGAAGCGTTGGGGCATACTGGGTGAAAGGATTCAGTACTACAATGAAAACGATGTAGCTAATTGGCCAAAACTCCCTGTATACAACTGGGATGATACCAAATTCCGGGTATGGCCCATCCCGGAGAACGAATTGGATAGAAACAAGAATCTTGTTCAGCATATTGAATGGCAGTAAATCTTTTCACAGTAGTTTAGGTTTGGCTGGTTAGTTTAAGTATTTAAGGCTAAGTTCTAATTATTACAGCAAAAAGTAGTATATTAGCCATATGAAAACAAGCAAAGACATAAAGGAACTGTTCGGCCGGTTATCTTCGTATGATCAGTGCCAACTTTTGGAAGACTTATTGCAAGCGCATGAATTACATGGCAAAATATTAATCAGCGCTCAAGAATACATCAGCTCTAAACGGTTAAGGAAACCATGCCCCCATTGTAAAAGTGAGAAGGTTTACAAGCGTGGTAAGCAAAAAGGGGTTCAAATGTACCGGTGCAATGATTGTAATAAGTGGTATAGTGAAACAACAGGCACCCCTTTATATGACATTAAGCTGAAATCGAAGTGGCAGGCTTACCTTCGTTGTATGGAACAAGGTATGCCTATCAAAAAAATAGCTAAAGAGATAGGCATTAGTATACAAACCAGCTTTGACTGGCGACATAAGATTTTAAGTTCATTAAACCGATTTGTTCCTGAACATTTATCAGGAGAGGTGGAATGCGATGAATTAGAGTTAGCGCTTAGTAATAAAGGGGAAAAGCATTTAGAAAGAAAACCTCGCAAAAGGGGAAATGACTTTAAGCGTAATCAAGGAAAAGAAGAAGTTACCGTTGTTCAGGTAATAACTGCCGTTGAACGCAATGGAGAAAAGTACCTTAAAGCAGTGGCGTCTAAACGGCTAAGTAAAGAAGAAATTACAAAAGCTTTAGATGGAAAATTGGATGAAGCAGTCACTTTAATAACTGACAAACATCCATCATATAAATCCTTTGCAAAGGATCATCCATCAATAAAGCATAGAGCAATACTTGCCAAAGAGCATGTAGATAAGAAGGATAGAAAGGTAAACCTGCAAAAAGTAAATAACACTCATGCACAGCTCAGGAAATTCTTAATGCCGTTTAATGGAGTAAGTTCAAAGTATTTACAGAATTATTTAAACTGGTTTGCTTATGCTGATAAACTACGACAAACTAAAACCACACTGAAGTAATGGCTCATTACCGCCCTGCTATCGGACCAAGCCTATGAACTATTTTGGCTTTTTAAACAAAATGCTGTAATAATTAGAACTTAGTTGTATTTAAAAAAGGATGCACGGTTAGGGAGTGCATCCTTTTTAAATTTGCGTTTCATAGAAATTTCCTTTATTTCAAGATCAAAATATAGCTGTATGCGAATCATGCTTATCATCCTGAGTACAGCCCTTACGGCAATGTATCTCTCTTCATGTAACGACACTCATGGAGTAATCTATTATATTGATTCAGGGTTGGGTAATGATAATCATCCCGGATCAAGCCCTGAAAAGGCCTGGGCCAGCCTGCAACGGCTGAATCAGACTGAGTTTCAACCCGGGGATAAAATCTTGTTCAGAGCGGGAACAGAATATTTCGGTCAGTTCAAACCCGGAGGATTTGGCAGCCAGGAACATCCGGTAATGGTCGATCGATATGGTGAGGGAGATAAACCTGCTATCCATGGACAGGGCAAATACACATCAACCCTGTTTTTATACAACGTGGAGTACTGGGAGATCAATAACCTGGAAATCACCAATAAGGGGGAGAATAGGGAAGCAGGCCGAAGGGGTGTGATTATTAAAGCTGAAGATTATGGTGATTGCCATCATATCCACCTGAAAAATCTTGTAATCCATGATGTAAATGGCAGCCTGATTAAAAGCGAAGGTGGTGGAGGTGCCATTTTTTGGAAAAATGGAGGAGATAGCATAAAAACCCGTTTCATCGACCTTCTTATTGAAGATTGCTATATGTACCGGTGCGAACGGAATGGGATCAATTCAAGAGGCTATACCAGCCGGGATCAATGGCACCCAAGTTTACAGGTAGTGATCAGAAATAATTTGCTGGAAGAGATTCCTGGAGACGGCATTGTCCCGATTGGTTGTGATGGAGCCATGATCGAACATAACATTATGCGAAATTGCCCTGACATCCTTCCCCACCGCGAAGCTGCTGCCGGGATCTGGCCCTGGAGCTCCGACAATACGATTATACAGTACAACGAAGTCAGCGGCCATAATGCCAAATGGGACGGCCAGGGATTCGACTCAGACTGGAATTGCCAGAATACCATCATCCAGTATAATTACAGCCACGATAATGCCGGAGGATTCCTGCTTGTCTGTAATAATGGGAATAACATCGGTACACCACGGAATGTTGGAACAACAGGGACAATTGTAAGGTATAATGTGAGTGTAAATGATGGGATACGGAGCTATTCTACAAATAGGAGAGGATATTTTTCTCCCACCATGCACATCAGCGGGCCATGTTATGATACAAAAATTTACAACAACGTAATATTTATACCTTCCAAATCAAAAGACGAGATCGACCACACTGTAATAGAGATGGACAACTGGGGAGGTCCCTGGCCTGATACAACCCTCATTGTAAACAATATTTTCTATTCTGAAGATCCGCTTGATTTCTTCTGGGGAGAAAGTAAAAATAATACTGTCACACATAATCTTTTCCATGGATCGTTCAACAATATTCCGGATGAAGTGAGAAACATCTTTAAAGCCCCTGACTGGGCTGATTCAGGCATGATCAAACCGGGATTGGAGTCGCTTGAAGGATTCAAACTGAATCCCGGCTCACCCTGTATCAAGATGGGTTTAAAGGTTGCTCAGGGACCAGTAACCGATCTTTTTGGTAATTCCCTGGTGGAATCCAGGTCACCCAGTATCGGTGTCCATGAATTCAATGATAAATAAAAACTGAAGTAATAAATCAAGCTAACTGTTCAAAATCCTATCAGATAAACATGCAAACAAGACTTTCATATTATTCCACAGTATTGATGCTGGTTTTTTTGGCAGCACTTTTTCATACAGCATGTTCTAAAACAGAACCTGTAGCAAGCACATTTTACCTTAATAACATTTCAGGGGATGACACGAATGATGGACTTTCACCAGAAACAGCATGGAAATCCCTGGAACGCGCCAGCAGGGATAAATACACTGAAGGCGAAAAATTGTTATTATGCAAAGGATGTACCTTTTATGGGAAATTGCATCTTAAAGTTGAAGGAACTAAGGAAAAGCCGGTTATCATTTCTTCATACGATCCAGGAAATGGCGATAAAAGCTTGCCAATAATTGATGCGAAAGGATACATTGCTGCCATTCAGGTTGAAAATGGAAGGAATTTCTTATTAAGCACAGATTTTCATGTTTAATATGACACCCTAAAATCAGGATGATGTAGCCCCG
>CAZEWS010000149.1:0-9180 GCA_964515985.1 uncultured Rikenellaceae bacterium
AAGAGAGAGTATAATGGCTTCGTAAAGAAACTGCTGGAGTATAAAATTATTCTTTGCTCCCAATGATTTCTGTATTCCTATGATATTTGTTCTTTCTTTTACGGAAACAAACATGATATTGGCAATTCCGAACCCTCCTACAAGAATTGAAAAGCCACCAATGATCCATCCTCCAAGATTTATACCCGCAAAAACAGCATCAAAACCCTGTGTAATAATGCTTGTCTGGTTAAGTGAAAAATTATTCTTGTCATTGGGTTTTATTTTTCTGATAGCACGAAGAATTCCTGTCAGCTCATCTTTTAGTTCATCAATGGTTACAGTTTCCTTAGGGATGACCATAATCATTGGGCTCAACGATTCACTCCGGATATTGACAATATTCCGGGTAAAATTAATTGGAACCAGAACAACACGATCCAATCCATCATCACTGATACCACCGGCTCCTTCTTTTTTAAAGAGGCCCATAACCCTGAGCTTTCTCCCGCGTATAGTAATATTTTTGCCAACCGGATTCCTGTTTTCGAATAATTTTTCTGCCAGTTCAGCGCCGACAATAGCACGGTTTTTACCGCTTTGAGATTCAAAGTGTGAAAAATACCTGCCGCTTTCAATTTCAAACGACCTGACTTTTTCGAAGTCATGTGTTGCTGAAAAAAGATAAATATTTTCAGCAGAATTATTTTTATATTTAACGGTAACTGGTGTCTGGATTATGAAGGATAGAACTTCGGCTTTTTGTGATCTTTTCTTTATCTCCTCGTATTCCTGAATAGTTGGTACGGGTCTTTTTAAATATTCCCACCAGGCATAATTCGGATCACTAAAAGCCCAGGGCCATTTTGCTACGTAAATTACGTTATCCCCCAATTGTGCAATACTGTCCCTCACTGCCTTTTCCATCCAGTCAAGAACGGTAAAAACAGAAATGATAGCAAAAATCCCGATGGTAATGCCCAACAGTGTCAGGAATGTCCTGAGTTTGTTAACAATTACAGAATGGTAAGCAAACAGGAAACTCTCTTTTAGAAGTTTAATATAAATTATCATTGGTGAAGGCAAATAGTAAATGAAAAGACAAATATACAACGGAATTTGGAATTTTAAGTATTAATTGATTTGGATTATTCCAAAAAGAGGAAAAGACAATTACAAGCATGTATTAACTTTAATATCCCCTTGATTCTGCTTCTTTTACATATATTTTGCCTAATTTTGTAAGGGTTTTTCATAATTTTATCAGGATTTTAACAAACAATTATAAATGAGCGACATAAGAAAAATAAGCTCTGCTCTGATCTCTGTTTATTTTAAAGAAAATTTGAATAAAATTGTTACAAGTCTTGATAAACTTGGCGTAAAAATTTATTCAACAGGTGGCACCAGGGAATTTATCAAAAATCTTGGAGTGAAAGTTACATCCGTTGAGGAAATAACTTCTTATCCATCCATTTTAGGAGGAAGGGTTAAAACACTGCATCCGAAAGTATTTGGTGGAATTCTCGCAAGGAGGGAACAGGAAACAGATTTACTGCAGCTTGATGAATACAAGATCCCTGTGATCGACCTGGTCATTGTTGATTTGTATCCTTTTGAGGAAACACTTTCTTCAGGGGCTGATGAGCAATCCATCATTGAAAAAATCGATATTGGTGGGATTTCACTTATCCGGGCTGCGGCAAAAAATTATAATGATGTAATTATCGTTTCAAGCCGTACTCAATATAATGAGTTGCTTGAATTGCTTGAAGAAAAGGAGGGCACAACAACACTGGAGGATAGAAAAAAATTTGCAGCAAAAGCATTCAGTGTTTCTTCTCACTACGATACAGCTATTTTCAAATATTTCAATTCCGACCAGCAACTATTGCAATTCAGGGAAAGTCATCTTCATGGCAGTTTATTAAGGTATGGTGAGAATCCACATCAGAAAGGAATTTTTTATGGTGATCTTGAATTGGTATTTGAGAAGCTTCATGGGAAAGAGATTTCTTATAATAACTTACTGGATATTGATGCTGGCATCAACCTGCTGGCTGACTTTAAGGAAACAACTTTTGCCATTCTGAAGCATAATAATCTCTGTGGCATTGCATCGCGTGGAAAATTAATTGATGCCTGGAAAGATGCTTTGGCGGGAGATCCTGTTTCAGCTTTTGGTGGAATCCTGATAACGAATGAGGAAGTGGATGAGGTAACGGCTGAAGAGATCAATAAGCTCTTCTTCGAGGTAATTTTAGCGAGAAAATATTCGCCAAAAGCACTGGAAATTTTAAAACAGAAAAAAAACAGAATAATCCTCATCCAAAAAGAAACCAATTACCCGCTTTTTTCGTATCGGTCATTGCTAAATGGTGTGATATATCAGGAAAGGGATTTAAAAATTGAAACAAACGCTGATTTGGAGGTGATAACCAAAGTATCTCCTTCCGAAAAGGAAAAGACCGATCTGCTTTTTGCTAATAAAATTGTAAAACATTCAAAATCCAACTGCATTGTATTGGTTAAGGATAAGCAATTATTGGCAAGCGGAGTAGGTCAGACATCAAGGGTTGATGCCCTGAAACAAGCCATTGAGAAGGCTGGGAATTTTGGATTTGATCTTTCAGGTGCAGTTATGGCTTCTGATGCCTTTTTCCCTTTTGCCGATTCTGTTGAAATTGCGCATCAGGCAGGCATTAAATCGGTAATTCAACCGGGTGGTTCAATCCGTGACAAGGATTCTATCGAATATTGTGATAAACATGGAATGTCAATGGTGTTTACCGGAACAAGGCATTTCAGACATTAGTAACTTGTAAAAGATTATAAACAAACTTAAATAGTTGATAAAAATGGGAATTTTTTCATTCTTAACCCAGGAACTCGCTATGGATTTAGGAACGGCTAACACGATCATTATCCATAACGATAAGGTAGTTGTAGATGAGCCGTCAATTATAGCAATTGATAAAAATACCGGCAAACTTATTGCCATTGGTGAGAAAGCCCGGCAGATGCATGGCAAAACACATGAAAGCATTAAAACAATCTGGCCATTACGTGACGGGGTGATTGCTGATTTTAATGCCGCCGAACAGATGATCAGAGGAATGATCAAAATGATAAACCACAAGGGGTCTTTATTTACACCATCCCTGAAGATGGTGGTTTGTATTCCTTCGGGAAGCACTGAGGTTGAGGTTCGGGCCATACGTGATTCATCGGAACATGTCGGTGGAAGGGATGTTTATATGATATATGAACCCATGGCTGCTGCTATTGGAATCGGGATTGATGTTGAAGAACCGGTAGGAAATATGGTTGTTGATATTGGCGGCGGAACAACAGAAATTGCTGTAATTGCCCTGGGCGGTATTGTATGCAATAAATCGATACGCATAGCCGGTGGTGGATTTACCTCGGATATTGAGGCATATATGCGGCATCAACATAACATAAAAATTGGCGAACGCACAGCTGAGGAAATAAAGATTAATGTAGGTTCGGCTATACCAGATATTGATAATCCTCCTCCTGATTATATTGTTCGTGGTCCTAGTCTTATGACGGCCCTGCCAATAGAAATACCCATATCTTACCAGGAAATTGCACATTGTCTGGAAAAATCCATATCTAAGATAGAAACGGCCATATTGGGTGTTCTTGAACTAACCCCACCTGAATTATATGCAGATATTGTGAGCACGGGTATTTATCTTGCCGGAGGCGGAGCCCTTCTGAGAGGGTTGGACAAACGGTTTTTTGACAGGATAAATATTCCGTTTCATGTTGCTGAGGATGCATTACATGCCGTAGCCCGCGGAACTGGCATAGCACTTAAAAATATAGATCAATTTTCATTCCTGATGAGATAGTTTTGATGGGGTAAAATAAAAACAGGGATGAGAAATTTATTAAGGTTCATAATCAGATATCATTTTGTTATCCTGTTTATTTTTTTTGAATCACTTTCCTTAATACTGGTTGTCCGGAACAATAACTTCCAAAAAGCAAGGTTTGTCACTTCTTTCCAAAGCACAGCAGGGTATATTTACAATAAAATTGACATTTTAACGGAATACCTGGATCTTCAAAAAGCAAACCAAAAATTAGCTGCAGAAAATACTGAGCTAAAAAATATCCTCCAGAGAATGTACCGTTCCGATGAAGTCTTTTTCTATAGCGATCTTGATACGGTTTACCGGCAGCATTACTTTTATACTTCAGCCAGGATCATAAATAATACAATAAATAAACAACACAACTTTTTAACCCTGAATAAAGGAACCGGGGTTGGCATAAAACCGGAAATGGCTGTTATCTCATCGGAGGGAATAGTAGGAGTTGTAAAGGGTGTATCTAATCGCTTTGCGACGGTAATTTCACTATTAAACACCGACCTGAAAATCAGTAGTAAATTTAAAAAGAATAATTATTATGGTTCCTTGTTTTGGGATGGGAGGGATTACAGGAAAGTACTTTTTCGGGAAATACCTTACCATGTGGATATTAGCTTGGGTGATACGGTAATTACAAGTGGATTTTCAACCATTTTTCCGGAAGGGATATTAATCGGGACTGTATGTGATTATGAAGTAAAAGGTGGAAATTTTTATGAAATTACAGTTGAACTTACCACTGATTTTAAGAAACTGGATTATGTGAGTGTAGTAAGTAATTTGCAACGACAGGAACAACTGGAGCTTGAACAATCATTTGATAATGATTAATTTTCTTTATAGAAATATCGGACGCTTTATTGTATTGGTACTGATCCAGGTACTGATCCTGAACAACATCCAATTCAGCGGTTATGTAAATCCATTTATGTATGTGCTGTTTATTCTTCTTTTGCCTTTTGAAACCCCGAATTGGTTGATCATCCTTTTAGGTTTTGTTTTAGGTTTGACCATTGATTTATTTTCCAATACAATTGGGATGCATGCTTTTGCTACGGTCTTCATGGCTTTTTTACGGCCCTACGTATTGAAAATTATAAAGCCCCATGACGGATATGAGCCCGGAACTTTCCCAAGACTATATTATTTTGGCTTTACCTGGTTTTTAAGGTATTCCATCATATTGGTGTTTTCGCATCACTTGTTTCTGTTTTATATTGAGGTTTTCAGATTTACTAACTTTTTTAGTACCTTAATGCGAGTGATCTTGAGTGTTTTATTTTCAATGGTGATCATCCTACTGAGTCAGTATTTTATATTCAGGAAGTAAATTTTTTATGAAAGATAATTGTAGTGAAAGATTTTTACTCAAACCGGAAGTATGTTATTGCAGGATTATTTCTTTTTATCAGCCTGATTTATATTATAAGACTTTTTTCATTACAGGTAGTAAATAAAAGCTATCGGTTATCAGCGAGCAGTAATGTTTCGCGGTCTGTTACACAATATCCGGCGAGAGGCTTAATTTATGATAGAAATGAAGAATTACTTGTTTCTAACGAAGCAGTCTATGATCTTATGGTGTTTCCCAACCAGCTCCAGAAGTTTGATACGGCTAATTTTTGTACTATCCTTAATATTTCGATCGATGATGTTCGAAAGAAAATAAAACAGGCAAAGGATTATTCATTCTATACTGCATCTCCCTTTTTAAAACAAATATCATCAAAAACTTACGCAGTCCTGCAGGAAAAAATGTATAAATTCCGGGGTTTTTTTGTACAGCCCAGGACTATAAGAAAATACACCAGCGAAATTGCCTCCCATGCTCTTGGGTATGTAAGTGAGGTTGATGAAAAAACGATCAAAGAAAACCAGTACTATCGAATGGGGGATTACATTGGAAAAAGTGGGATAGAGAAATCTTATGAAGATGTTTTAAGAGGAAGAAAGGGTGTCAGTATCTATATGGTAGATGTTCACGGGCGGAAAATGGGCTCATACAAGGAGGGGAAACACGATATTACAGCTATTGTTGGTGTGAATATTGTAACGACCCTGAATGCTGATCTTCAGGAGTATGGGGAATTGCTGATGAGAAATAAGATTGGTAGTATTGTTGCCATTGAACCGTGTACCGGTGAAGTATTAGCACTTGTTTCTTCTCCCTGTTATGATCCGGCTCTTCTGATTGGAAGAATAAGATCGGAAAATTTTATTAAGCTGCAGCAGGATACTCTCAAGCCCTTGTTCAACCGGGCCCTGATGGCTCAATATCCTCCCGGTTCAACCTTTAAACCAATTAATGGTTTAATTGGACTGCAGGAAAAGGTTATCTATCCCTCAACAGAATACTATTGTGACCTGGGATTTTACGGAGGAGGAATTTTTGTAAGTTGTCATAACCATGATTCTCCTCTTGATTTGCCTGGAGCGATCCAAAACTCATGTAATGCATATTTTTGTAATGTTTTCAGAAACATACTGGAAAACAAAAAATATGGCTCTGTTGCTGAAGCGTTTAATTCATGGAGGGAATATGTAATGTCTTTCGGCTTTGGAAGCAAATTGGATTCGGATTTTACAAATGAATTAAAAGGTTTTGTTCCTGAAGCATCATATTACGATAAATACTACGGAAAAAACGGTTGGAGAGCAATGACATTAATTTCCCTTGCCATCGGACAAGGCGAATTGGCGACCACTCCTCTTCAAATGGCTAATATGGTAACTGTTATTGCCAACAGAGGATTTTATTATATCCCGCATATTGTAAAAAGCATTGAAGGTAAAAAAGACATTTACTCTCTGTATAAAAAGAAACGTAAAACAAAAATAGATTCAAGTCATTTTGAAGTTATTATTAATGGGATGGATTGGGCAGTAAACGGTGAGCCAGGTAGCGGAAGTACTGCACGAAGAGCCAGAATTGAAGGAATTACCGTTTGCGGGAAAACGGGTACTGCTCAAAATCCTCATGGAGAGGATCATTCGATATTTATTGCATTTGCACCAAAAAATGAACCTAAAATTGCTTTATCGGTTTATGTGGAAAATGGAGGATGGGGTAGTACTTATGCAGCACCAATTGCAAGTCTGATGATCGAGAAATATCTTACCGACACCCTGACTAGAAGTTGGCTTGAGGAATTTATTTTGAATACAAACCTGATTGATCATGAGGAGAAAGGTAATACTCTGGAATAGCATCGATTGGGTTACCATTCTGGTTTATCTGATCCTTGTTTTTTTAGGATGGATAAATATTTTTGCTGCTGAATATGACGAAGAGCACAAAAGTATTTTGGATATTTCCCGGCGGTATGGCAAACAAATTATCTGGATTGGAGCTGCCTTCCTTTTAGCTTTTCTGGTTGTAGTAATCGATAGCCGGTTTTATCATTTTTTTGCAAATGCAATTTACGGGCTACTTATTTTTTCCCTTTTAGCTGTATTGGTTTTTGGCCGGGAAATACACGGTGCCAGATCGTGGTTTGAATTCGGCCCAATACGAATTCAGCCTTCTGAATTCGTAAAATTTGCGACAGGGCTGGCGCTTGCTAAATATCTCAGTGCGAAACACCTTAATATTAACAACATAAAGTCGATTGCTTCTGCAGCCATAATTGTCGTGGTACCTGTCCTGCTCATTTTGCTCCAGCCTGATATGGGATCTGCTCTTGTTTTTTTTTCTTTAGTATTGGTTTTATACAGGAATGGGTTATCCGGAAGCATTTTCTTTGCCGGAATTTTCGTTGCCATATTATCCATTCTGACCCTGTTTTTTGATAAACTGATAATTACTACAAGTATTATTATCGTGTCGTTTGCTGTTTTCTGGATTGTTGAACGAAAAATGAAATATGTTATTTATGCGACGGCAATATTTACTGTTATTAGTGGATCACTTTATGGTTTAAAGGAGTTGTTCATGTTTGCTCTTTCCAACTATTTTATTTTAGTGATGTCGGTCGTACTCTCGGGTTTAGTGTATCTTTTTCTTTCCTACAGGCGCAAAATCAGAAATGTTTCAATCATTTATTTTTTGCTGGTCGGAGCATTGGTTTTCACATTTTCAGAGAATTACGTTTTTAACAACGTACTTGAACCTCACCAGCAAAAGCGGATAAATATTGTATTAGGTATTGAATCCGATCCAGCCGGTAGCGGTTATAATGTCAATCAATCAAAAATAGCCATTGGATCGGGAGGATTTTCCGGGAAAGGATTTCTGAAAGGAACACAAACCAAGTTTAAATTTGTACCGGAGCAAAGTACTGATTTTATTTTTTGTACGGTAGGTGAAGAGTGGGGTTTTATAGGAACTTTAACGGTAATTGCCTTATTCTCAATCTTACTGATTAGAATTATCCAATTGGCTGAACGGCAACGGTCGGCTTTTGCACGGTTATATGGTTATGTGGTTTTCTCCGTCATTTCTTTTCATGTAGTAGTAAATATCGGAATGACTATAGGATTATTTCCTGTTATCGGTATTCCTTTACCTTTCTTTAGTTATGGAGGATCTTCCCTTTGGGCCTTTACCATTCTTCTTTTTATCTTTTTGAGAATGGATGCCGGCCGAATGGAGCATTTTATTTAGTTTTCAGTTTTCGGTTCTCAGTTCCGGGTTCCGGGCTTGCTACTTGAAATGCAACGCTTGCCCGTTGAAATTTAAGGTACGAAAAAATTTCATCATGGAAGGAGCATATTTCACTGTGGTTCCAGGTTATAGGTTTTGTTTGCTTATGGCTGAAATTTTGTGGCTTGGTACTCGGATTTGACAGTCATTAGCTCGCTGGCGCTCGCGTCATTTACTTGCTACGCTCGTGTCATTTGGCTTCGCCGTGTCATTGGCTCGTCGCTATGCTCCTCGCGTCATTAGCTTCGCTGGCGCTCAGCGTAATTTGCTCAGGCTGCGCCTTCGCGTCATTCACTCCCTTTGGTCGTGTCATTTGCCTCGCTTCGCTCGGCTGTCATTATTCGCTAACGCTCATGAGATCGCTTCGCTAAGTTCAGTAGTCATTTGCTCGTCACTTCGTTCCTCAGGTCATTCGGTGGTCATTCAGTTGTCATTCGATAGTCATTTACTCGCTACGCTCGCGTCATTTGTTCACTTCGTTTACGTCATTCGAAAGTCATTAAGTGGTCACTCAGTGGTTTTTACTTTTATCTTTTTACTTTTATCTTTTCATTACCCTTGCCCCATACTCCATGCATTCCTAAATCATCTTTCATCCTTCATCCTTCCCATCCTGCCTCCTGTTACTGCTACTGTCTTTTTCACTTCATCATT
>CAZEWS010000150.1:0-6997 GCA_964515985.1 uncultured Rikenellaceae bacterium
CTTTCAAATATAGCTAAAATGTTGTTTCGGTGTCTCTCTGCAATTGCTTACAACGTTTGTGTATAAACAATTGTATATATCCACCCGATTTGGCGGTATAAACACAATTGTGTTTATATTTACTATACACATATCGGGTGCGAGCAGAGCTGCATGTCAGTCAAAGAGCGAGTTTGCTCGCTGCTTAGGCTGCGAGTCAGCTCCAGCGATTGTTAGGCGGCGCTGCGCGACGCCGTGAAATCTCTGTGTGCAAAGCTCAGCTCGCACCGTTAAGCAGCGCGGAGTGCCTGCGAACATATTATTCTACTGCCAATTTACTTATAATATGTTAAATATGCCAGCAGAAGCGGAACTCATAAAATATTCATGGTTGCAATAAAATGGTATAAATATCCATATAACGACGTGCCTTCGTGCAGCGTTCATATACTGTCATTATCTGAACGCACAGCTAAATTCATTTCATATCACTTCTTAGCATGATTTTTATTGAGAAGAGTATCAATCATTGTCCGTGCTCCCATTATAATTGTTAGCAGCTTCCAGTAACAATATTGCATCTTCCAATTCAACGGGTGTTGAAAAGGACTTTTCTCCCGTATTTGGAAAACTGCCGACCATAACCGAATTGCCGGTTTCCGGATCAATCCAGAATGCATTCACTTTATTTCCAAAGCCAATCTTATTCATGTTGATGGAAAAAGAGGTTTTACCAGCAAGATAAACCATAATCCATTTGCCGTCTTTGTGACGGGCAGCCAGGTTCAGTATGTCTCCGGTAGTTTTGCCGCCACTTGCAAATATGGTCTGATCGGGAACGATGTACCACCATTCATCCAGTTCAAGAAATATTTTTTTAAGGATACCCATTTGAATGGCTCCTGGTGCATCCAGGGCCTTTTTCCATGAAGGTAGTACGCGCCAGCTGTCATTGTGCCCGTAAGTGTGATGAGCTCCGGCAAGGTAGGAATAATAGGCCTGCCTGCGAATCCATAGAGGAGTCACCTCAAACCCATACTCAGAGCCCTGTTCATAGGCACCCTCAGCCATGAGTTCTGGCTTGACAGGCTCAAGGTTATAATCGTGAGTCACCATTGGATAGATGAGATTCACAGCATTCCAGGTTTGCATGGAGTTAAAATCCAGCCAGTTTTCCCAGTGAATGAAGCTGGATGAGAAGGGGGATGGATCCGGCTTGAAAGTAATTATATGTGAGCCTCCATCTCCTTCATGAAGGCCTGCTGCCAGCTCCCGCAGAATGGGTATAAACTCTTCTTTGGCCTCGGGTGTCATGGACCAAACAATGTTGGGAATATCCCTGTATCGCTGAGCCAACCACTTCGCCCATGTACGGGCATTCTCCAGCGTAATGCACTTCCGGTACCGTTGATGATAAAGGGTAACTGAAAAAATTATGTTATTTTCGCAAGCTATCCGGATCACGGAATCCACATGCATAAAGTATGCTTCGTTAGGTGTGAGGGGATTGTCATTCAACCAGGGTTTGTCGCCGTAAATATTAGCCTGCGTCCCATCGCCGACGCCCATGAGCATCGCCTGAACAAAGACAAAACCTTTGCTTTTTACATTTTCAAGGATCGTCCTGGCTTCATCAAGAGTATATTCCCGGAAAATCTGCCATTGAGTTGTGCCCAACCAGAAAACGGGATCATTGTTCCGGTCTACGAAATACCTTCCGTTTTCACTGATCTTAACCGGAAAGACAGGATGCTGAGCCCATATATTTGCTGCGAAAACGAAAAAGAACCAGATGAACAGAACAGTTCTTAATATTGCTGTCTTCATTGTATTGTTGCCTTAATAAATGAATAACGTGATGATCATCAGGGATTGCGAGCCAAGATTTACCGGCCTCAAACACGACTTTGGATCAAGACATCAGAATAAGAATTTAGCAGTACACTTTAGTAATCACCTGCATGAAATTGTTTGTCATAAAAAATACAAATTTTATAAGCAGGATTAATTTCCTATAAAGTTAAGCCAGCCACTCCCTGATTCTGCAAATTCGTCCCTGTATGTCGACTCCATTAGGACAGAGAACAGAACAGTGTTCACATTTATTACATGATATCTGACGTTTTTTTTCAGGAATTAATAAAAAATTAGATCGTGCAAGATTTATATCCCTGTAACCCTCTATGTACATAACAGTACGGATCAAATCGGATATTGCCAATCCTTTCGGACATTTTCCTTCACAGGCACCACACATACGACAGAAGCGCCGGGAATTGTAGGAAACCATCGTTTGGAGTAATTCCCGATCTTCCTCAGACAGTGATTGTTTCACAGCTGCCACATTTTGCTCTACCTGATCTATCGTACTCATAATTACCGGAAAAGTATGAATCCTTTTATCAGCAGCTAACCAGCGGAGTAAGGCATCCGGTTTTTTCGTAGTCTTTTCATAAAATTTACCTGCTAAAGGTTTCATTGGAGTGATACCCAATCCTGCAGTATACAACTTATCTAACTTTTTACTGTCATCAGTTGATGACAGGTAATTGTAAGTCATCATGACAACATCTATTGGAGATTCCGGGAGAGTCAGATTTACAATATCCTGATCAAGATTGTGGGTGGTAATACCGGCCCATCGAATTTTGCCGGCACTTCTTGCTATGTTAACAGCTTCGTGAAACTCATTCAGCACATCTGGTCTGGGAGTTATGACAAACCATACATCTAAATGGCCAAACCCGGATTGTTGCAGATAATTATCCAGGTCCTCCAGCAACATCGCTTGTGAAGCCTTAGGATATGACATATAAGCGATATTAATTTGTTTTCGGAAAGGAAGAAGAGCTGCACACGCATCAAGATTATAAGCCGGATCCCTGTCACCCATGTGAAAATAATTTACACCCAGTTCGATAGCACGCTGATAGACCGCTTTATTCTTTACTTGAGTGCATCCAAATCCCAGTATTGAAACAGAGAGTTTCGTACGACCAAGAACACGTTTCGGCATCTCAGTTGAATTCGAATTACAATTAATATTACAAAGAATTGAGAAACCAAAGACTGTCCCGATACTTGAATTAGTAACACTTTTTAAAAAATCCCTTCTATTTAAAGTGTTGTTATCTTTTGATTTATCTTTAATCATAGTTGCTTTTCTTTCATTACCTGCTAACGGTGCACAGCTCCACTTAACGGGTGCGAGTCAGCTCCAGCGATTGTTAGCCACCTTTATTTCAAGTTATTTAATTTAATAAAACTATAAGGATTATTTGTTACTCAAAAGACACTAATTGGGGAATTCTATCTTCAGAATTAAAATACCAGTAACTGCCATCATTTCTCATCACTAAACATGTAGCCCCTGCATAAATCAAAGCAATATTATCCAAATTGTTTATTCTCTGCGGAATATTAATACCGATGGGGTTATGATTCTCATCCCACTTACAAATAAATCCCCAAAACCAGACAGTCCCATCTTCTCTTAATGCAAGGTTAAAATCATAATTAGCTGATATTTGAATGATATTATTTAAATTTTTGACTTTAACAGGAACAGCACTATGTTCAAAACTACCATTACCTAATTGACCGAAATCATTTTGCCCCCACGCCCATACCGTTCCATCTCCTTTTAAAATAACTGTACGCCTGTTAATTACATTCTGAACCGCAACAACACCTGTAGTATGAACTAAACCGCCATGTTCTGGTTCACTTGGTATCAGCTCACATAATGTACAATCTTTCGTTAAAGCAATGGATTGAGAAATAGATACTATATATTCATTATCAAAAATTATTTCCGGTTCATAGAAAGAGCTTTTAACATCAGAATCAATTATTATTCGCCAAACTGTACCATCATATCTAAGCATATGGATGAAAGTAGAATATATTTCAATAGCTTTAATATCATTTAGATAACTGCATTTTATAGGGGAGAGTATTTCAGGCCACCACATTGAAGAAAATATATTACTGCCCCAGTACCAAATATTCCCGGTACAATCTGCTGCTAATGCCATACCACCATATAAGTCAAAGTCTATAATTTTTCCAATGGAAGGAACTTTAAGAGGAATGTCACTACTTTCCGTTGTTCCATTGCCTAATTGACCATTAAAATTAAAACCCCATGTCCATAGCGTATTATCAGGTTTTAAAATTGCATAGCATACGTCAGATTTAAGTTTTCCAAGAAAATTATCTTCAATATCAATATTGCATTCATCTCCAGGTGGATTATTGTCTTTTGAACACGAATTCAATATTATAATGGTCGAGATGATCAAGATAATAACAGGAAATAATACTCTTGATAATTTAGTCATTTTTGTAATCCTGATATTTGTGAAGCTAACGACCCGCTTGAGCGGCGCGGGGGAGCCGCGTCCGACTCCAAGCGGTTGTTAGACAGTAACTGGTTTAATGAAATTCATAGTGAATGATATTATGTTGCCATATTTCTTAATGAGCTTGAAGCCTGCCCTATTCGATAGATATAACACAGTTTTAGATCTTTGATAATCAGGATCAGGCAAAACTTCTGTTATAGATAAAATGCCATTTGGCCTTAATACGTTGTATATTTCTTTTAATGCTTTCTCTTTATCTGGTATTTCTCCAAGTACGGTGACCAAAAAGGTACGATCAAAACTGTTTTCTTCTTGGATTTTCCCTTCACCAGTTCCGCCCAATACAGTTTTAATATTTGTTAAATTATTATCCTCGATACGCTTCTCTAATTTTTGCAACATCTTTTCCTGAATATCCAATGCAATTACTTTACCGGTTGGGCCAACATGTCTTGCAAAAGGAATTGTTAACCTGCCCGGGCCACATCCAACATCAAGAACACACATGCCAGGTTTAAGTTTAGCCCTTTTTATTAATGCGGGACTTCCTGCAATCCATTCCATATAAGGATTCTCTAAGAGAAAAGAAAGCCACCAAGGGCATGGTATTGACTTCTTTCTTTTAATAACACTTATAGCAACGATGTATAAGCAACCAAAAAGTAAAAGAATAGTTATTGTTTTTAGCATAGCTCTTTATTCAAAATTACTTATTTCCGCCTAACGGGTGCGAGCCGAGCCGCCCACGGGTGAAACAACGCACCCAGCAATCAAAGACACGACGCAAAACCAAGACCGGCCAACACAATGGCTCTCGATTAGTGGGTCGGCTCCAGCGACTTGTTGGGCGGCCACAACCGGGCAAAGACGGGGCCATTTATTACTGCCTCTTGATTCCGAAAATATGGTACCTCTTGCTAAGAAGCTCTACTTCTGGCTTATATCCCAACCTCCTGAAAATCATCAGGTAATCCTTCGGCGCATCATCATTCAAACTCGCTAGCTTCACGATGAGCCGTTCCATAAAGGTCTCTCTTGCCGCTTTGGGTCACTCCGCTATGTAGACTCCACCACCGCTCTTGCACACCCTTATCATCTCTGAGAGCACTCGTCTTGCATCTATAAAGTCACCACTCAGCGCATTAGTCGCGACTACATAGTCAAAATGTCCATCTGGATAAGGTATTTCATAGTAACTCGCCCTGTTGAACTCAGCGCTCGGAACCTTGGCTCTCGCTTGATTGAGCATCCCTTGGGATATGTCGATGCCATAGCATTTCAACCCCTTTTCATATGCCATAGCAAGAAGCGTCCCCGTACCACAAGCAACATCCAGTATCGAACCAGCGCTTAATCTCTCAACGATTCTCTCTCGCCCCTTTTCCCCTACAGGGAAAAAGACTCTCATAAAGAAATCGTAGTATTTGGCGAGTCTGTCGAATGTTCTTGCCGTCCATACTCCCGGCTGTGAGCTGCCTCTCATGTTGATCCTCTTTGAAAACCACCTTCAGCACACTCGTTTTGAGGCGTTTGACCAGATGATGAAATGCCATTTGACACATGGCCGCCCAACATTATATTTTACCGCAAATTACCATATAATACTAATATATTCAAATAAAAACGGATTCCATATAATACTACTATTTTTAATAAATATAATATCCGGAGCCAGTTTGATACACCTGGTGATTTGCAAGATTAAAAAAAAGGTTTTGGATTATTGTTTTAATTTGCACGAAAACCGAAGTTCTCTCAAATAAGATCATCAATACTGATTTCTCCAGGTAATGATGAACTGACTTGTTCTTCATCATATTTTAAAAATGATGGGCATATATTAATCCTGTCGCTTCAAGTTTTTCAAGAAGATCACGTCTTTCTTTTGCCAAAAACTTTAATCTTCTTCTTTTATGAGGCTTTACTTTTGCTACTTCTAATACAATTTCAGCTATTTCCGCAATATTTACTTTCTCGAATTTGGTTAAATCATTAAGGCGTTTGATGTTTCTTTTCGAGATGTTTGATTGCCTCAAAAAACCAAATATTTCAGATGAAAGATCTATTTCAGCGATTTCACTTTTAGGTTTCCGGGAACACTCTTTACAAATGTGATTTTTGTGTCCTTTACCCGAAAATTTTTCATTTGGTTTATTTCTTCCACATATTCTACAATAATGCCCCATGATTATTCCTTTTTTTCGATTTTCAAAAACTTAAAATTTAACTAAACACCGTGGGTTTTGGTGTCAGGTGTACTGGCTTGTTCGACTTTGTAACATTCTAAGCCCTTCTTCTTTATTCGAGCCCTCAATAATTTGGTTCTTGTATAGAAATCCTGCAAATTTTGGATGTCTCTAACTATTTTCTGTATCTTTTTCATTTTCCAATGCTTCAATATCTGCAATATCTTGCTTTGAATTTCTAAGACGTTTCATCCAGATTAAATCCTCACGACTTGCAATACATGTTAAGCCGTATTCAGTCTCCTCGACAACAGCATTCTTAATTATTTCTTTATGTCTTTCTTCATTGCCTACCAGCAAGTCTATTGTAAGCGAATCTTCCCCCTCAATTTTGGTTAATCTGTGAAGTGTAATATTCGTATTTTTGAAAGTCCATGGGTTCGCTTCAATTGTATACCCCATTTG
>CAZEWS010000150.1:7021-7588 GCA_964515985.1 uncultured Rikenellaceae bacterium
ATCAATGTCTTCAGTAAGAAGAAGAAGATCAATATCTTTGGTATACCTTGGTTGAGTATGAAACGATAACGCAATGCCTCCGACAACCGCATACTGAATATTTGCTTCATTTAGCTTTTTAATTATAGAAAAGAATTCGTCGTATATATTCATAATCTTGTTGTCGAACATAATATTCTAACGCAAATTACCATATAATAATCATATATCCAAGTAAAACCGGATTCCACAGGAAAAAGCAGGAATTACAAAAAACGCCGGTTGCCATACTTTCCGGCATAGCTTTGCCACTCATCTTCTTGAAGAGGGATATGACATCCATGTGGTTCAGGAATTGCCGGGGCATAAAGATATAAGAACAACTATGGTCTATACTCATGTTCTTAACCGGAATAAATATAATATCCGGAGCCCGTTTGACACACTTGGTGATTTGCAAGATTAAAAAAACGATTTTGGATTATTGGTAGATCTTGCACGAAAACCGCAATTCTCACAATTATGATCATCCATACTGATTTCTCCAGGTAATAATTTTGGTGTTAAATATTGTTTAACAATGTGCTC
>CAZEWS010000150.1:7706-8947 GCA_964515985.1 uncultured Rikenellaceae bacterium
GCGAACGAAAAGCAATGCATAAATGCGTAAATTAGTTTTTAATTATCGCTGAAAACCAATGCGATTATTAATACAGCGAGTTCGCATCGGGTGCAGCAACATGTTATATCCCTTTGTTCACCATTATTTGTTAAACTAATAGTAAAATACGATTATAATCTTCTAACGAGATATGAAATGACATCTAATCTGAATTTATCTGTCTCTTTATCCATTCAGATATCGTTTTCAAAGCTAAAGGTGCTATCCTTTCTTCGATCTTAGAATATTCTGATTCAGCACCGGTTTCAGCAGTTTGGAAATTATGATTTAATCCTTTAAGTTCCATAATTGTGATCTGTTCATTCCCGCCTGCTCTCAGTGCTTCCTCGATTCCTTTTAGATTTTCTTTTGCGACAACCTGTTGGTCTTTCCCACCGTTTATGGCAAGTACCGGGCATTTCACTTCCTTAAGAAAGGATTTAGGATCATAATTCAACAAATATTGCCACCATGGAGTAAGTACATGGCTAATCTCATCTACCAATTTTCTTTCGGACCAACCAAGCGCCTGTTTTTCTTGTTCAGTCATTTTTTTATATTCTTCTCGTATTTTCTTTTCAACAACAACATAGTCTTTTTCTGTTTTTGCAGCAGTATAAAAATGTTTGTACCAATTACGAAGAATAGAAATATTTTCATCACTTGCTCCTTCGGCTTTGGCATATAAACATTTTTGTTCAACCATGATTTCATCAAGACCTATTCCTGGGCCTGCCATTTCAACAATGAAAGCAATATCTAATGATTGGGCTGCTAACAAGGCTGCAATCATAGCCCCTTCACTAAGACCTATAAGGCCAATGTATTTTGAATTGATCTCACGACGATTCTTGAGATATTCTATACCAGAAAGTACATCGTATGCAAAATCTTCTGTTGTTGCCTGTGAGAAATCACCGGCGGATCTCCATACACCACGTTTATCTATAGTAAGAACGGCAATTCCAAGACGTGTAAGATGATCTGCCAGCACCAAAAACGAACGTTGTCCAGAGGCGATATCATTTCGATCACCGAGCCCGGATCCGTCAATCAACAATACAGCAGGATAAGATCCGTCTGTTGCAGGATAACTTAAAATACCCACAAGTTTAATTCCGGCTTTTTTATTCTCATAAATGACCTCTTCTTCAACATATGGGTATGGCCGTATAGGATCTTGAGGCTTGATGCGTTCTTACTATAGATAAACGTGGTGT
>CAZEWS010000150.1:8957-9177 GCA_964515985.1 uncultured Rikenellaceae bacterium
ATTGTCATATCTTCAGTTTTTAATTTTCCTTCAAATGTACCGTTCATAGACTTTAGAATCAAACGAATACTATCGTCCTTAAAGATGATACTATCAACGATAACTCTATACGTCTGATCGGGATTTTCCAACATGGCCTTTAATACACCTTCTGAATTTTGGAAAATTTGAAATACAACATCAGGAACATTTTCACCTGGTATTTCGATTCCTCCCCTCC
>CAZEWS010000151.1:0-8528 GCA_964515985.1 uncultured Rikenellaceae bacterium
CAATACGTTTTTATTCAAATAATTAAATATGCGACCTAAACGCCTATACCTATAAGTTAATTCGACGCCTGATCTCCTGGGTATTGTAAAAAGTCCTTTTTTATCATTTACTGTTGCTGAACTTCAGTAGCATCAACAAGTTTGTACAATTTATCGGATCTTCGGACAATATGGGAAACAGGAATGGAACAAACTTCCCCTTTTTTTGTTTTTGTAACGTTTTTTAAGTTAATTCTGATTTCCTTAACTCTGGACTGAATGACCCCTGTGGTTGGGCCTATAATAAGAATTTCATCATTTACATTCAGGAAGCCGGTTTCTATTTTGAATTCGGCAACTTGTATCCTGGGAAAGTAATTGGTGATTTTCCCCAGGTATATTTTTCGTTTGGTTGCTCTGGAACCATAGCGGTGGTTCCATTCGCCAAGCCTCTTCCCCAGATAATAACCACCCCAGAAACCACGGTTAAACACCATAGATAACCTTCTTTCCCACTCCTTTATTTCCTTATCATTATAGGTGCCATTTATAATCGACCTGACCGCTTCATCATAACATTCCACAACTGTTTTTACATATTCAGGTGATCTTGCCCTGCCTTCGATCTTTAATAACTTCACTCCTGCATCCAGTATCTTATTTAAGAAACCAATGGTGTTCAGATCTTTTGGAGACATGATGTATTCATTATTTATCTCCAATTCATTACCGGTTTCCTTTTCTTTTACTGTATAGGCCCGGCGACATATTTGTAAACATGCTCCCCGGTTTGCCGACGAGTTAGCTTCATGTAAGCTTAAATAACACTTTCCTGATATAGCCATACACAAGGCTCCATGAGCAAAAAGTTCTATTCGGATTAAATTTCCGGAAGGGCCTTTAATTTGCTCCTCCTCAATGGCTTTGGAAATGCCTGCGATTTGATCCAATGTTAGTTCTCTTGCCAGCACAATCACTTCAGCAAACCGTGCATAAAATTTTAATGCCTCAAGATTGCTGATGTTTACCTGGGTTGAAAGATGGATTTCAATCCCAATGGAGCCGGCATAACTCAATACAGCCTGATCTGAAGCAATAATTGCTGAAATATCCTTTTCTTTTACCGTATTGATGATCTTTTTCATAGAATCAAGATCATCATCATATAGAACCGTATTTAGGGTAAGATACGACCGGATGTTATGTTCTTTACAGATCAGGGATATTTTTTTCAAATCATCCAGGGTAAAATTGCCGGATGATTTGGCCCTCATATTCAGCCGGTCAACCCCAAAGTACACCGAATCAGCACCAGCCTGAATAGCTGCCATAAGCGATTCATAAGAACCTGCCGGAGCCATTATTTCTATATCACTTCTTTGGATTTTCACCTGGTTACTTTCTAAGTATTATCCTGATGGTCGTTCCCTTATTGATTTCCGAATGTTTTACAAAGATATTCCCTCCATGATACATTTCAACGATCCGTTTTGTTAAAGATAATCCAAGCCCCCATCCTCTTTCCTTTGTGGTGTAGCCAGGACTAAAGATGGTTTTAAATTTGGATTTTGGAATACCTTTACCATTATCGCTAATATCCAGGTAAATTACCTTCGTTTGATTAGTAATAGAAATCCCTATTTTACCATCATCGCTGCCTATTGCATCCAGAGCATTCTTACACAAATTTTCTATTACCCACTCAAATAGTACGGTATTCAATGGGATCCAAATTTTTTCGTCTTCACCGAAATTAAATTCAAAACTGACCTTTTTTGAAGATCGGTTTTTTATATATTGCACCGTATGCAGAATCTCTTTCACCAAATTCGACCGGACTAATGCAGGTTTAGATCCGACTTTTGAAAATCTTTCAGTGATTTTCTCAAGACGGTTAACATCTTTTTCAAACTCTAAGACCAGCTTTTCATCAAGCTTCTTCATTCGAAGCAATTCTACCCAGGCAGACAGGGAAGAAGTTGGTGTTCCCAGCTGATGTGCTGTTTCCTTTGAAAGACCAACCCAAACCTGGTTTTGCTCGGCTTTGCGAGTTGCACTGAATGCATAATAGGAAACGAAAATAAATAATACAATTACCCCTAGCTGGATAAAAGGGAACCAGGCCAGCTTGGTCAGAATAATTGAATCTTTATAATAAATGTAATTCTTTTCACCATTGCTCAACTCGATTTCTATGGGTTCATGTACCTGATTCATTTTCTTTAACTGCCGGTGCAGATATTCCGGATTATTTTTCCTGACCGGATCCAGGTTCCTGGTGGAAATAGTATCGCCAAGGGCGCCAACAAGAATTACCGGAACCGTGTTGTTATTTTCAATAACCTCAAATAAAAATTCAAAATCGGATTCAGTTATATCCAGCTCAATCAGTTGTTTAGTGGCTTTCGCCCATAATTCGACTTTCTTTCTCTCCTCTGTTTTTAATTCCCTTACCAGTCTCTGTGTATAGATCAACGAGGTTAAACCAATAACCACAGCTATTACAAATAATAGAAATTTCCACCGAATCTTTTGTGTGTAGATGTTCAAATCAAACCTGTTTTAATATGTAAAATGACTAAAATTTGAAATGCCCAAAATGCCTGAAAAAGAAATGCCTAAAATGCCTAAAATTATAAATTCCGGTTCTATATGCTATTACCCTGGAAAACTTTGTTTTCCTGCTTCCGGCAGACAGGTTCAGCCATTGGTCGGACGTGTTTCAGCAAAATTTAGTTGAAATAACAAAAAGCAAATCTCAAAATATTTACCCCGTGAAATAATGCTCCGCATTAAATCTACGATTTATTTCACGTGGCAGGTAAATTCCAAATCTAAAATTACAATAACCAAAACGAAAAAAAAACATAAAATAGCGCGGGGAAAAGAAAGTTTTTGGAATTTATATTAAAGCCTTGCTTTGTTATGCTATTATCCATTAAGTTTTTCAATACCGTTTCTTTTTAACACTTGAAGTATCCTTTTCTTCTTCCCACTCGATAATAAATTTCCTGGACGTTTTCTTTTTTTCAGGTTTCTTTATTTGAATAGTATCAGCTTCTTCCCATTCAATAACAAACATTTGCTGCCCCTCTCCGTATTCCCACTGTGTTGTATCTTCTTTGAACCAGCCAAATTCTTCCTGTAGCATCTTTTTCAATTCATTCCTTTCCTCCATAATGGTTTCCTTTATCACATTCTTTACCTGGTCCTTATCGTATGAAATGCTAATATTCTCTTTATCGCCGGCAATTGATAAATACAAACTCGTACGTCCCAGGTCATCATCCTCAATAATTCCGAATTCCTCATTCTCTTTTTTTACCTCTCTCGCCTTTCTGGCAAGCACTTCTGAAAGCAAAACCCTCACCTTATAATTATACTTATTACTAAAGTGGTGAACCCCTGAGAGAGAAATATTAAATGCCGTGGAATAAATATCCATTAACGGAATAGTAACCGTTTCGTCTTTTATAAAGATTTCGTTTTCAAGTGTTGAAAAGGTAATGTGTTTCAACTCCGATAACTCAATAAACCTGGACAAACCCAACATTGGTTCAAATTCAATCAACTCCCCGTTATTTATCACGAGAGAACTTTCGGTGATTACTTTTTCCTTTTTTATTTTCAGACCGGGGGTTATTTCGGATGAAAAACTTATATTTCCGGCTAAGATACCTTTTACATGATTATCCATGATAAATTTCTGTCCGAAATTATTAAACGAATAAAACATATCTCTAATATTAATTTCGTTTAACTGAACCTGTGTTTTTACAGAAAAATCACCGTTGTATTTCCGGACGATAATTCCGTTACCCGAAATTTCTCCCCCCATTGATTCCAGGGATAATGAATTTACAACAGCCATATGAGGTTTATATGTAAGCAACCCTTTACAATTATTAGCAGAGAATCTCCTGAAAGTAAAATGTCCGATGTCGAAATTGAGTTTAGCCTGCAATTTATCAGGAAATTTAATTATCGATGAATCCGAATATTGTGATTTATTACCGGACTTTTTAATAAACTTTTCAAAGTCAAGTTTATCCGCTTTAATTGTACCTTCTATCAAAAGAGGTTTAGTTCCCGAGATCAGGTAGGGCATGGCATTACCCAATTTTCCTTCGAGGAGCAGTTTATTTCCCGAAATATTTAAAAAAATACCATCAAGCCAAAAATGCTTTCCAAGCATCATGTTTCCGTTGATACCCGAAAAATCCAATACAGCACCTTGCAGCTTAAAGCCGACATCCTTGTATAGAATGTGTCCAACCGGATTCAATAGCTCCAGATCACGGATTGAGATCTTATTAATATTTTGGATCCTTCCTTCCAGTTTTACATTAGCCCTGATTTCACCTGTAAGGTATTGTAAGGTATCAATATCAAAGAATTCCTTTATATCCTGCATATTAATATCACCGGTTAATAACAATTCGACGAAAGGATTTTTAAAATCTATAATTGTGTATGAACCAGCCAACTCACTTCTCCCAATTGAAGTATTAAATTTGGATACTTCCAATTTGGATGATTGGGAACTATTCTTTTCACCATTTGAATAGAAACCTTCCAGTTTCAGATCAGATAACTTAATTTTTGAATCCTCTTTGGTAATAAAACCATCCTGAACTCCAAAACCAATTTCAATATGTATGGATCCTCCGGGTCCATAGGATCCTGAAATAGCAGATTGAAAGCTGATTTTTCCCCTGGGGTTGTATTTCTTTAATTTATCTCTTGTTCCGGTCGGAAACAAAGGAACAAAATCAGAAACATCCAGATCTTTGCCCCGGATCTCAAGGTCCAATTGTTTTTCCCTTTTTGTAAAAAATGTGCCGGTTACATAAAATTCCAAACCGGAAATATCAAGAACCCCTTTATTAAGGTTATGTTTATTATCTTCAACATCAAGGTTCAATTCCAGCTTAACCGGACGATTTCTAAGTGTTTGTGCGTTGCTGATTTCTAAATGTTGTACGAATATATTTCCCTGTGTTTTCAAGCTATATTGAAAAGAGGCAAAATGACCGCGAATGGCAAACTTGTTTACATACCCCTTCAAATCAACCCGGTTCGCTTTATCAATCAAGGTTAACTCAATATTTGAAAATTTGAGATTCTGTAATGCTAAAGTAAAATTTGACTGCCCGGTATCTTGTTTCGTTTTCAAAAACCGGTAATTCGTCAATCCGTCCTTTGTTGTATACAATCTTAGGGTGCCATTCTCAGCATGAATTGTTTTAACGGTAATATCACTTTTAACAATATCCCTTAAATTAAACTGTAAGAATAAATGCTTAACACTAAGGAGTGTATCAGTATTTATCTGATAGGATTCTTTAAAATCAAATTGGGATGTTGACCGGATAAGAACATTCTTGAATTCAAGAGAAGCATTTGGGAATTTACGTATTACGGAAAATTTGATTTCCTCAACCTCAATTTGGGTGGTTAATTGCTTATTCAGTTCATTTACCAGGAAATCTATAATTTTTTTCTTATAGAAATGAGAAAGTATTATTCCCCCAGCAAATAAAATCAGGACAGTAAAAAAGATAATTCGAAAAAGCCGTCGGATAGTTTTCATTTATAGCAGGAATCTGAAATCGTCTTCCGGTCCAAGTTCGAGGGGTACTTGGCCCTTTTTGAAAATACGTGCTTTCCTGGGGCCGATAAGTTTTATTTCACCCTGCTCAATCAAAAGCATAGTTCCTTCACGCAAGCCAACAACATACATATCGGGATTAATCTCAATAAATTCTTCTATCCGGGCTTCTCTTGTTTCCCCTGCATGACCATCAGGATTTACATCCAGGTAATGAGGATTAATCTGGAAAGGAACCAGATTGCATGTTTTAAAACGCTGTGGTTCAGTAATTGGCATATCATTAGTCGTACATAAAGTGGGACAAGCAACATTTGAACCGGCACTCCAGCCAATATATGGTGTGCCTTTTCTTACTTTTTCCGGTATTGTTTCCATCAACCCTTGTTCCTGCATCATCTTAACTAATTGCCAGGTGTTACCACCTCCAACCACAATAGCTTTCGCTTCCATTACCGCTTTTGCCGGATTTTCGAAATGATGAATTGAAACAATATCATGCCCTACCTCTCTGAATCTTTCCGATACTTTTTCTTCATAATCATCAAAAGAAAAGGTTACGGCTGCATAAGGTATAAACAGGGACTTTACTGATTGGTCTCCTAAAAATTCCTTTATATTATACTTCGGGTAATCAAGGTATTCCTCACTGGCATTGGTTGAATTACTAATAAGTAAAAGCTTCATTTTTCCTGGGTTAAGTTAAATTGTAAAATTCATCTAAAGATAGGAAAAAGGAAAGGAATTGCAGTAAAAAAGGCGCTATCCCAACGAATAGCACCTCACACGTTCAATAGAATAACCTCAGAAGGAGATAAATACCAGCCCCATAGAAAAAGGATATAGTTCAGGACCTGCACCTTCTTCAAAAAGAGGTGTTAAATAATAATTTGCAAACACTTTTAATGCTCTGTAACCAATTCTGGCAGTCACACCATAGCGAAGAGGTGACAGGTTGAAATCCCCTCTGTCTTTAACTTTTTGCCTGTTCCCATCTTCTTTATATACCACTTTTGTATGTGATCCTATTTTCAATCCTCCAATAACACCTGCGGAAAAGAACAGCCTTTTATTGCGTTTGCCTGCAGGAACCTGGAATTCCAATAAAAGTGGAACCGTAAGATAGGAGGTTGCAAATTTAGATTTTTCCAAAGGAAGCCCATAGGAGGTGTCTTCTACAATCATGCCATCGAGGTCTTTCATAATTGTATTGTCGTGGTCGAACCGGTAATTGTTAAATTCAAGTCCTAACCCGGTTACAATACCAACATTATTCCCTATTAATCCCAGTCCGTAATGCAAAAAATTTATATTCACATTCCATGACTTTCCCGTATTTAAATTCATAAAATTATCTGATGCAGGTAAGCTTAATGAAAATTTTTCGGTTGAAAGATTATTCAATCCCATTTCGAAACCTTTCCAGTGTCCTTTGAATTTTCTTTTATATTTAAAATCCTTTTGATCCTCAATCTCATCAAGATCGATGATGTCAATGGATGTACCATCCTCATTTTCAATAATTTTAATTCCTTTCTTTCCAATCTTTACCTTTATGGTATCGTCCTTATCATTGTATTTAATAAATCCTTTTTCACCAATCGAAATATCGGTACCCTGGTTATCGTCCGCTATTTTAACAACTTCATTTTTATCGACTTTAACCCTGGTTGTGTCAGGATATCCATACGAACCAATACCTATAGTGAAAACCAATAAAACTATTACTAACTTTTTCATAATCATTTCTTAATTAATTAAACATAACTTTTGTGGATTTGTCGAAAGTATGACGTATGAGGTTAACTATTTGTTACAGGAACCTTTACTTTTTCAGTGAAGTATTAAAGGCCAGGATACCTGAATTGAAGGCAAGTGCAGTAATATTGCCTTTTTCATCATAGATTTTGTCCAATTTCATATTCCAGCCAACCAGTTTGTTGACACCTTTAACTCCCGCATCCGCCATGTCCCAAACTGAAAACCTGTCCGGATTGATCTTATCTTCTTCTTCCAGTAATATTTCACTTTTAAACTCCCTGATCGCAAACTGGCGTATCGTAAGAAAGCCGCTCTTGTCAGGTTGCTCACCTTCAATTTCACTGGAAAAACGAAGATCTGCCGAAAGCACAGGCTGTTTAACCTGAAAGATTCCTTTCGGCTCCAGCCTTTCCAGGTTTTTTTCTATAATCAAATCCCTCCTGGGAGATGTTTCTGTTATTATTTTTTCAACTTGACGATAGTCAGAAACCGCATTCGGAAACAGTTTCTTTTCCCCTGACTCCATCGAAATTACTGGTTTTTCTTTGCTTGATACTAATTCTTCAATACGCGGTTCAGTTATCTTTTCTCTTTCTGGCGGTACTATATTCTTCTGAACCAATTCGGTATTTTGATTGCTGCTCTCGGTTTCCGAAAGAGCCAGTTGGTTTTTCTTTTGAAACAGCTTCCAGTCGGTTCCAATGAATAGTATTAAAAGAATGACTATTGAAGCAGCGGCTGAAACATACGCCCACATTGTTCTTCTGCCTATCCTTAAACCAGCATATGGTTTCTTAAGCGAAGCCTTATCTTTAAAAAAAATTGTATCAGGCTGAAGTATCGTTTTAGCAAATAGTTCAAAGTCTTTTCTTTTTCCCGGGAAATCAGCCAGATACTGTTCCAGAATTACTTCATCCTTTGCCCGGAGATCCCCTTCGATTTTTGCAATACAATATTCTTCGAAGTTTGATTCATTAATTACCGGTATATCAGATATTGTCTTTTTTAAACTTTCTTTACCAGGAAAAAGAATTTTCCTTGGTTTAATTTGAATATTTTCAAATTCTTTCAATTCACGCTCAAGGTCAGGGTTTTTCTCAAGAAAGGACAATAATTCCGCTACCTGACCGGGATCGAGTCTCCCGTCATGATATTTAAGATTTAAGATTTACAAATT
>CAZEWS010000151.1:8703-9099 GCA_964515985.1 uncultured Rikenellaceae bacterium
TTCCTATAGCCTCATGGAGAACCTCATTCAAATCACTATATTGCTCCGAATGGGAATATTTATCCGCATTCACTTCATCGAAACCGGTTATCCTTGTTTCTTTCCTGATTACATCAATCATGGTATGATAGGCTGTTGAAAATAAATAAGACTTTACCTTTTCATACGTTACCGTTTCCACCTTTATCCATAATTTCTCATAGGTATCCTGTATAATGTCCTTTGCTTTGTCCTTATCCTTTATGTTTTTCAGAACAAAGCGGTACAGTCCATCTGAATAATCGTCTACACTTTTGTTGTATTCTTCTACTGTCATGAAATCCTGAAGTCGATGATAAGACGCTAAAGAGATATAAAAAGTTACAATAAAAAGCTAAAGGTATAAAGTTTTTATAA
>CAZEWS010000152.1:0-9078 GCA_964515985.1 uncultured Rikenellaceae bacterium
AATTATGGAGAACTTTATTGTATCGGCAAGGAAGTACAGGCCAACAACTTTTGATTCGGTCGTTGGCCAGGAATACGTTACAAAAACATTAAAAAATGCAATTAAAATAAATCATCTGGCTCAGGCTTATTTATTCTGTGGCCCCAGGGGAGTTGGTAAAACGACTTGTGCCAGGATATTTGCAAAAACAATTAATTGTCAGAATATTACTGAAGATGGGGAAGCCTGTAATGCCTGTGAATCCTGTCTTTCGTTTAACGAACTCCGATCGTATAATATTCATGAACTTGACGCTGCTTCGAACAATTCAGTTGAAGATATCAGAAGTTTAACCGACCAGGTACGAATACCACCTCAGATCGGGAAATTTAGCATATACATTATCGATGAAGTTCATATGCTATCCGCTTCAGCATTTAATGCATTCCTGAAAACACTCGAAGAACCTCCAAAGCATGCAATTTTTATTTTGGCTACCACCGAAAAACAAAAGATAATCCCTACCATACTTTCGCGTTGTCAGATATTTGATTTTAGCAGGATCAAGGTACATGAGATCGTTGATTATTTGATGTATGTATCACAACAGGAGGGTGTGAATGCCGAACCAGATGCACTTAATATTATTGCGCAGAAAGCTGATGGTGCAATGCGTGATGCCTTGTCAATCTTCGACCAGTTGGTAAGCTTTTCCGGGAAAAATATTACGTATAAAGATGTACTGGAAAACCTGAATGTACTGGATTATGCGTATTATTTCAAAGTGACGAATGCCTGTCTTGAAAATAATGTATCAGAATGTCTTATGATTTTCAATGATATCCTGGAGAATGGATTTGACGGTCATCACTTCATAACCGGGCTAAGCAGTCATTTTCGCGATTTGCTGGTTTGTAAGGATCAGGTTACTCTTCAATTGCTCGAAGTGGGCGGTTCAATGAAAGATAAATACAGGGATCAATCTGTAAAATGCACTTCTTATTTTCTTTACAAAGCATTGGAGGTATGCAGCAATACCGATATTTATTATAAAGGAAGCAACAACCAAAGGCTTCATATAGAACTTGCCCTGGTGAAGCTTTGCCGGATTTTAATATCAGAAGAACCTTTAGAAAAAAAAGAAATTCCTCAAAAAAAAACGGATACAGAATTTAAAGAAAAACCAGATACAGCATCAGACTCCAGTCCTGATCCTGAGTCAAAGACAGAACCTGATATTCCTGAGATCAGGGAAGAAGATAATAAAGATTTTGCAACGGTCAACGAATCTACACAAAAGAAATTCACACCAACAACAACATCCATAAAGGATGCCATTAAAAGCGCTGTGAAAAAAGAAAAGAAACCGGAAGGGAATGAAGAACCGGCGAAAGTGGCAGACAATGGGTCCGGATATGAAAATATTGCAGCAAACGGTTTTACTCAGGATGCCCTGTTGGAAAAATGGCAAAACTATGCACAAAAAATCAAGAATGACAAACCACGTTTGTTTACTACCCTGAAATCCCAGTTGCCCGCCCTGAAAAATGATTATAACATTGAAGTGGAAATGAACAATGGGGCACAAATGGATCAATTCGACAAGGAACTAAAACTTGATCTTACCAATTATTTGAGGACCGAACTTAATAACCACAAAATAAATATATTTACCTATCTGATTAAAGAAGAGAAAACAAAAAACAATCTCTATACAGACGAAGATAAATTCAAACACCTTACAAAAAAAAACCCGAACCTTGGCGAATTAAAACAAAAGTTCAATCTCGATTTTGAGTGACTCGAAACCCTGTTCAACCCCTCACTTATTATGATATTACCCACTAACAAATATACATTTGTTGGCAGAGGGAATTGTTTTTTCTATTTTAGCAATCGATTGAAAAAAAGTAAATAATAAAAATAAAATTATGGAAGGAGAAAAAATTACGATTCAAAATCATGTTCTGCAGATTCCGGATTTTCCGGTTATACCTTTTATTGAAGGTGATGGTACCGGACCTGATATTTGGGCAGCTTCAGTCAGGGTTTTTAATGCAGCAGTGGAAAAAGCATACCAGGGCAAGAGGAAAATTATGTGGAAAGAGATCTTTGCTGGTGAAAAATCATTTAAGCGGTCGGGCGAATGGTTACCCCAGGAAACTCTTGATACAATTTTAGAGTATATTGTTGCAATAAAGGGTCCGTTAACCACTCCTGTCGGAGGAGGAATTCGTTCATTAAATGTAGCTCTCCGGCAGAAGCTGGATTTATATGTTTGTCTCAGACCGGTTCGTTACTATGAGGGTGTGCCTTCTCCGGTAAAAGACCCATCAACAACGGACATGGTTATTTTCAGAGAAAATTCAGAGGATATATATGCCGGAATAGAATGGATGCAGGGTACAAGCGAAGTGGATAAAGTTTTGCATTTCATGACTGAAGAAATGGGGGTTACAAAAATACGCTTTCCTGAAACATCTTCTATTGGGATAAAACCGGTTTCAATTGAAGGTACAGAACGGTTGATGCGGGCTGCAATCAATTACGCCATCGAACATAATCTCCCGTCGGTGACCCTTGTACATAAAGGTAATATAATGAAATTTACTGAGGGACAGTTTAAATTATGGGGTTATGCCCTGGCTGAGAGGGAATTTCCCGATCAGGTTTTTACATGGCTGCAATATGACAGAATTAAAGAAAAAGAAGGTGTTGAGGTAGCTAATAAAGCTCAATCTGAAGCGCTGGCCAGCGGTAAGATTTTAATAAAGGATTTCATTGCCGATGCCTTTCTGCAACAAATTCTGACCCGGCCCACTGAATATTCGGTAATTGCCACCATGAACCTTAACGGCGATTATATCTCCGATGCTCTTGCTGCCATAGTTGGCGGTATTGGAATTGCCCCGGGTGCCAATATCAATTATGAAACCGGTCACGCGATCTTTGAAGCAACCCATGGCACAGCTCCCAAATATACCGGCCAGGATAAGGTTAATCCGGGATCGTTAATTTTATCCGGTGTGATGATGCTGGAGTATATGGGCTGGAAAGAAGCTGGAGACCTTATCATAAAGGGACTTAAACAAGCCATTGCCAATAAAAAGGTAACCTACGATTTCGAAAGGCTTATGGAAGGAGCAACAAAACTGAAATGCTCAGAGTTTGGAGATGAGATTATTAAGAACATGAATTAAGAACATAGCTTCGCAAATTTGCGAAGCTATGTTCTTATTATTTGTTTTTACCGGAGAATAAATTATAATTAACCCCGACAGGGTTTTTACCCCTGTCGGGGTTACTAATTTAATCGATCATTACCTTTATAGTTACCACTTTTTGATCAATGATTAGTTTCAGAATATATAAACCTTGTGCAGCATTTTTAAGGTTTATATTCCTTGTATCATTTCGAGTCATTTTTTCTATATATTCTGAATAGACCATTTGACCATTTATATTATATACTTTCAACAGAATATTTTTAGGTTCATCCAGATTGAGACTCAGATCGAAAGTTCCTTCATTTGGGTTGGGATAAATGGTTACCAGGTTATCCTCAGGCCTACCGGTTTCGGGGAATGAAATACTTAGTGGTGAATCCCAGTAAATAAGATTAAATGATCCCACGGCACCTCCGGCTGAACCATCTACCTGAACCCAATAGGTTTTACCTTCGGTTAGTCCGGTTATTTCCGCAATAGCAGCTGCATATCCCTCACTTTCATCATGATAATCATCGTTTGCAGCCAGCAAAGTATAAATACCAAACAGTATACTGTCATAAGCCGGAGAATCATAAACAGCTATCTGGTTGTCCATTCCTTCCGAATCGATGGAAATAATACCGGATGCAGGTCCCGTGAATTTAAACCACACTGAGTTTTGTAAACCGCCTTCTTCGCACCATTTCATAGGTACATTGCATGAATTTGCATTACTTGGAGGGAAGGGCTCATTTGGCTGAACAGTAGCATATTGATTGGTATAGGGACCATTTGTTCCAAATACAAGCTCTATAGCATTGCAAACATCATCATACGGTGGCGGAGGATTAATAACTAAGGTTACTGAAACCGTGTCATAACAGGTGCCCTGACTTGCCGTTACCTTGTATGTAGTTGTCGTGACGGGTCTTGCAATAACCACCGGTCCGGAGGTTGTATCAAGTCCTGTGGAAGGCGTCCATGAGTATACCGAAGCTCCGCTTGCTTCAAGAATTACTTCATCATATTTCTTAAGTCCGGTAATATCAGATGTTGTTAATGAAATATCAAAGTTATCAACAACCCTAACATAATTTACTTTAGTGATTGTATCGGAATCACCACCTTTATACGCAATCAGACTTATGGTTTTGTCTCCTGCTGAAGTGTAGCTTACTTCGACTTCCGGGTCTGTAGAAGAGGTGGGTGCAGCATCCAGTCCGAAATCCCATTTTAAACTGTCAAGTCCAGGTGATGACAGGTTGTTAAACGTTATTTTGCTGCCAAGGCAAACTGAATTATAGTTTGCCGCAAACTCTGCAAACAGGGGAGGAGTTGAAGGGGTATAAAGTTCAGATTCCCATAAACCCCTTCCGTAAGTGCCTGCCCTTATTATGCTATCAGGATAATAGATCTCCAGCTCATTAACGATGACGTTGGGCAATCCTTCACTGAAATCGATCCATTCATCCATACTTTTATTCCTGTAATAAACGCCCAGATCCGTACCGGCATAAACGCCCATATTCGAATTGTTTTCATAAACAATACAATTTACCGGTACATTGGGCAACCCATCGGTATAATTTTCCCATGAGGTTCCGCCATCATTTGAAGTAAAGACTTTCTTGTTAAGGATATAACCACTGAAAGTCACCCATATCTTATTCGGATCATGCTGGGAAACCGTAAGATATGTAATGTTTACATAAGGTAATCCGGGCAGGGGATCAGTCCACGAATTACCACCATCGGTTGTACGCCATATCTTTTGCATCGTTGCAGCATAAATATAATCAGGATTTGAAGGAGATATGGCAATTGATCTGAAAAGAAGCTCCCCTGAAAGATTTGTCGCAATAGAATCCCATGCAGAGCCGCGATTTATGGACCTATATATGTTTTTAAATCCCGCATAGATAATATTCGGGTAATGGGGATGCATAATAAACGGAGTGATCCATGCACCATCCGGAGATCCCTCAGGTTTAATATACCGGAGATTTAAACCACCGTCACTCGAATAGAACATATTGCCATACTGAAATGAAGAATATATAGTGTTCGTATCGGAATAATCGACAATGCATTCCATGCCGTCGCCACCCAGAACAACTTTCCACTTGCCCGATTTATACTGGATCGTACTGTTATCCTGGCTTCCCATCAACACCAGATCACGTTTTGTGGCAGATGATCCGATCCGGTATATCTGAAGGATTTCCAACCCGTCAGTGATATCAACCCAGGTTTTTCCGCCATCGTAAGTTTTATCTATTCCGCCATCATGACCGGAAAATAAAGTGCCGGTTTCCGGGTGATATTTAAGAATATGATGATCAACATGAACGTATGGTCCGTAAACAGTCCCGTAGATTCTTGGGTAACCATTTGTTTTCAGCATCCATGTTTTTCCGCCGTCGGTTGATTTCCAGATATTGATTCCCCCAACATAAATTTCATTGGTGTCTTTGGGAGAGGCGGCTATCGATAAATCATACCATCCCTGTCCACCTGAATTATTGCCAAACGGATCGCTTGCCAGTATATTTTTATAGCTAGCCATTGTATTTTCCCAGTTTACACCAGAATCCGTTGATTTGTAAATAGCATTAAGTCCTCCGTTATTTGCATTACTGCACAGGGCATATACAATACTCGAATCAGCAGGAGTTACAGCTAATTCAATACGGTTTATATTTGAAATTTCAATTCCACTTGACGATACTACACTGAACGAGGATCCACCGTCAGTAGACTTGTATATCCACGCATTTCCACCATAAGTAAATTTTGCAGCATATATTACGGATGGATCGCCCGGTTTAAATTCAAGATCTTTGTAATGACCTGTAATTCCATCGGCTTTTACCCAGTTACCTCCACCGTCATTACTGCGGTATATGCCATCATCCCTGGCAGCTATCAGAATATCTGTGTTGTCAGGATTGATCAATAACCGGTTTACCAGGTTAATGTCATTCTGATCGAAGCTCAGACCTGTTGTATTCCATGTTTCACCACCATCAATAGATTTCAGGATACCGGCAGAATAGATGGCATGTGCATCCCGGTCGCCCGTTGCAATATAAATAATATCCGGATTACCAGGGTCCAATACAATATCAGAAATCCCTAAAGATGGCAGGTCATCCGTTTTGGTATACCATGTATTTCCTCCATTTATTGTTTTCCATAATCCTCCGGTAGGTGATCCTACCCATATAATGTTGATATCGGACGGATGAAATGCGATACAATCAATTCTTCCGGATCCGAGAACTTCATCTGTATCAATGTATCTTGAAGATTCAACAGGACCAAGCAGTGTCCAGTTCCCCCCGGCAGATTTTGTCTTACTTAATTGTTGTTTCTTAGTGCTCTCTTCCCATAAAATATGGTTTGGGATTTTCCATTCACCCCAAATTCTTTGTTCCATAAACCATTCCCAACGTTTGAAAGGATTGTAACCGTGGCCTTTTTCGATTTCACGGTCTTTCCAGTAATTTTTAAACGCTTTCTGAATTTCAACAAACCTGGCCGAATCATCTATCGATTTTAAGGAAGAAATATTCTCCATCCATGGCTGACTAAAAGCATGAATGGCAGGAATAAGCATCAGAAGGATAAAGTAAAAAATTTTTCGCATGAGTTATGTATTGGTTTTTTTATATAACCTGCATTATTACTTAAGTGAGCTCGTTTTACCCGGTTCATGCAGGAGTTTGAACTTTAAACCTTGAACACCTGATTAATTTATGAACCGGAACACCTGCCTGTCCTTCCTGCCGGCAGGAAGGCGGAAGGAAAGGAGTGAAGCTCATCGAAGGTAATTAATCAGGATAAGTCTTTCCTTACAAAATTAAATATATTTTCTATAAAGAGTGAATTTATTCTTATTAACCTGTTAATATGTCGTACCGAATAATCAGGGCACGACTTTTGTAACCGCTATTAGAATAAGAAATGGCTGAGTTGCCAAAATCATTCAAAATACTTTAACTTTGTAAACCCGGTTAATTTACGAAGTAATAATTAGCAGGGCATATTGTCGAAAACTAAATAAATCCATAAAAGAATTTAGATAATGAGCGCAATCAGTGGAGTACTGGGAAAGATCTTCGGAAACAAATATGAAAAGGATCTCAGGGAGCTTACCCCATATGTTCAAAAAATAAATGTAGAGTATGAAAAGATCGAAACCCTGAGTAATGATGAATTGAGGAAGCGATCAGGAGAGCTGAAAGAACTCATCCGAAACAGCACCAGCGAAGAAGAAAAGGAAATTGCACGGTTAAAAGAACAAGTCGATAAGGAAGATACTGATGTTGTAGAAAAAGAAAAAATATACAACACCATCGATAAGCTTGAAGAAAAAATCAATGAAAAGCTGGCTGTCGTTTTGGATGAAGAGTTACCTGTTGCTTTTGCGATTATGAAAGATACAGCCCGCAGGTTTGTGGAAAATGAAACAATAGAAGTGACAGCCACTCAATTTGACCGTGATTTAGCCGCCACGAGAGATAGTATTGAAATAAAAGGCGACAAAGCTATCTACAAAAATTCCTGGATAGCAGGTGGCAATATGATTACCTGGGATATGATTCACTACGATGTGCAATTAATAGGTGGAGTGGTATTACACCAGGGCAAAATTGCCGAAATGGCTACCGGTGAAGGAAAAACAGTTGTTGCTACACTCCCGGTGTTTCTTAATGCAATGGCCGCTAAAGGGGTGCATATAGTAACCGTAAATGATTATCTGGCAAAGCGTGATTCAGAATGGATGGGACCACTTTATGAGTTTCATGGTTTATCGGTTGACTGTATTGACAAACATCAACCCAACTCGCCCGATAGAAGAAAGGCATACCTTGCCGATATTACTTTCGGTACCAATAATGAGTTCGGGTTCGATTACCTCAGGGATAATATGGCGATCAATCCTGAGGATCTGGTGCAGCGGAAACATCATTATTCGATTGTTGACGAGGTTGACTCGGTCTTAATTGACGATGCACGTACTCCTCTGATCATTTCAGGACCTACAGCAAAAAGTGATACTCATGAGTTTGAGGAACTCAAACCAAAAGTCGAAAAATTGGTAAGTGCCCAGAGAAAACTCGTTATTCAGGTGTTAGCCGAATCAAAAAAACTAATTAATGATGGCGACACTGAAAAGGGTGGTTTTTTACTCCTGAGAGCCTTTAAAGGCTTACCGAAAAATAATGCTATTATAAAATTCCTGAGCGAAGAAGGAAATAAATCTCTTATGCATAAAACGGAAAATTTCTATATGCAGAATCAAAGCAAAGAAATGTATAAGGTGACCGATGAATTATATTTCATTATTGATGAAAAGCAAAATACAATTGAATTAACTGAAAAAGGTATCGATCTGATCACAACATCATCGGAAGATGCAAGCTTTTTCATCCTGCCGGATGTAGGAGCAGAAGTTGCCGAATTGGAAAAATCAAATTTGAATCCTCAGGAGAAATTAAAGACAAAAGACAAAATCCTGCAGGATTATGCCGTAAAATCCGAGCGTGTCCATACAATGAACCAGCTACTCAAAGCTTATACATTATTCGAGATAGATGTTGAATACGTGTTGATGGATAATAAGGTTAAAATCGTTGATGAACAAACAGGAAGGATCATGGAGGGTCGCCGGTATTCTGACGGTCTTCATCAGGCGATTGAAGCAAAGGAAAGAGTGAAAGTTGAAGGCGCTACCCAGACTTTTGCCACTATCACGCTTCAGAATTATTTCAGGATGTATCATAAGTTGGCAGGAATGACCGGCACCGCAGAAACGGAAGCCGGCGAATTATGGAATATTTATAAACTGGAGGTAGTGGTAATTCAAACTAATAAACCAATTATT
>CAZEWS010000153.1:0-9072 GCA_964515985.1 uncultured Rikenellaceae bacterium
TAATTTCTAATTTTTAATTTTTCATTTTTAATTAAATAGCGTAGCTATGTTCTTACTGTTTGTTTTACCAGGTTCCAGCTATCTGTCAGGATTGCTGTTAAATTATTTTGGCCGTATTCCACAATTGTCTGTCCATTAGTCATAGCATTAGTAAACGCTTCATCATATGGCAGATTTGAAAAATGAATAATGTTTTCTTTCTTTAGAAATTCTTCTATTTCCGCGGATACTTGGGTGTTAAGGTCTGATTTATTAATAATACAGCCGGCTTTGATATTAAACTTTTTTACTAATTCATACACACGCTTTAGATCATGTAAACCGGAAACGGTTGGTTCGGTTACCAGAACCACGAAATTTGCACCTGAAAGCGAAGATACTACCGGACATCCTATACCTGGAGAACCATCAACAATTATAAAATCCTTATTGTTTTCTTTTGCAATCTGTTTGGCTTCATTCTTCACTTTAGCAACTAACTTACCTGAATTTTCTGCACCAATACCAAGTTTAGCGTGTACTAAAATGTTACCAACTCTTGTGTTAGAAATATACCATCTGCCCACATTTTGCACTTCCATTTTTATTGCTTCTACAGGGCAAATACGTGCACAATATCCGCATCCTTCACAATCCAGGGGCTGAACTATGTATTGATTATTTATAACAGGGATAGCATCAAAACGGCAAACATCAGCGCATTTTCCGCACGCGGTACATATATCCTGATTTATTATAGCAATTTCACCACTATAAAAATCTTCCGATTTTGCAAAATCCGGTTTCATAAGAAGATGCATATCTGCTGCATCTACATCGCAGTCGGCTACTACTATATCTTTCCCTCCTAAATATGCGAATGATGCAGTTATCGATGTTTTGCCTGTGCCTCCTTTACCGGAAATAACCACAATCTCTTTCATTCGGTTTCTCCTTTCTCTAACCCGGAAATATAATTTTTAATCTTTCCCAGTTGTTGTTCAAATTCAGGAACCCGGGTATAAACTAATTCTCCTCGTGAATACAGTTCAGCTATCTGACGGTTATTTGGTATTTGGGAGATAACCGGAATGTTTTCTTTCTTACAGTATTTCATTACATCATCATTGCCAATACCATCACGATTGATTACAACCCCAAAATTCTTTTTTAACTCCTTCATTGTTTCGACAGCTAATATAAGGTCGTGTAACCCAAACGGAGTGGGTTCCGTTACCAAAATCACAGAATCGGCATTTTTTGTTACCTCTATCACCGGACAGGATGTTCCGGGAGGGGCATCATACAGTTTGATCATTCCGGCAGAAAAATGTTCATCCACATATTTGTTTGTTTGCGAGATAAGTGGTACAGCCTGTTCCTGGCCTATATTCATTCTTCCTTCAATAAAGTCCAGCTTACCTCTCTTATAATGTTTCAGTTCTCCCATTTTTTGTGGGATCATCGGCAGGGCAGAGGTAGGGCATAATTCCGAACATGCATAACAACTATGACATAATTCCGGAAAGACCAAAATCATCGTGCCGAGTTGTATTACTGAATGAAAATTACATACTTTCTGGCACTCCCCGCATAATGTACACTTATCCTGTATCCATTCAGGGACCATTTTATATTTATCTTCATGATGGGAAAGTTCACCTTTAATAAACAAACCTGAATTTGGCTCTTCCACATCTAAATCGCTTAAAACAACTTTCTCTGTCTCTGCCAGGTAGGCGGCAAGGTTTGTTGCTAGTGTTGTTTTTCCGGTTCCTCCCTTTCCACTTGCAATGGCAATCTTCATATGATGATTAAAAACATTAACGTATCTACCTGTTATTTATCGATTTTGAGTTATAATTGTGCTATCTTGTAATATTCAATGTGATTTTTTCTCTTTAAAAAGTTTAAGAGTTTGTTCAAAAGCCTTTCTTGCTAAGTAGATACAATCAATTTTAGTACTAGGTACACCCCCAAGATGTTCAATAATATCCTCAATACTTGTTTTTTCTGCTTCAATTATACTTTTTCCTTTAATAATTTCTAAAAGAGCAGAACCAGCAGAAAAAGCTCCTGCACACCCAATTGCTTCAAATTTTGCGTCAATTATTACCCCGGTATCGATCATTAAATATATTTTTATTGTATCACCGCAAGATCCTGTGTATGATAGCGCTACACTAGAATTTTTTATTATCCCAACATTCACTTTTTTTGTATAGTATTCAATTGCTGTAGTTGAGTAACCTGAATTTTTTAGCAGATCATTCATTTTGTATAAACTGAGAGTTATAATACAAAAATGATACGTATTATATTCTACTTATTCCTATTTACAGCAGGATCTAATGATCACATAAATTTTGACCGGTTTGAAGTTGACCTGCCAAATATTGTTCAACAAGGTTTTGCGGTGAATCGGCATTAATACCAACACAAACCTCAATGTTATTTTGTGTAAAAAGGTCTTGTGCTTTTACTCCCATTCCTCCTGAAATAATTGTACTAACACCCTGATTGGCAAGGAATTTGGGGTAAGATCCTAGTTGATGTACAGGGGGAGTAACATAATTCACATTTATTATGCTATTATCCTTGGTTTCAACAATAGCAAATTTTTCACAATGGCCGAAATGAGGGCATAATTTATTGTCAATTGTAGGTATGGCAAATAATTTATTCATCTGTTTACTATTAGTGAATGAAATAATTTTTGTTATCAGCTAATTTCATAAGGATCCCAGATAACCAGAACTAACGCCCCTTCTTTTGATTCAAAGGGACCATGATTTTCGTGGGCAGAGAAAATCTGGTATGAACCCGTTGGATATTCTAATCCCCCATTTGTATATGAGCCACTAAGGACAATGTGCTGTTCCACAGTAATATGAGAATGAGGCTCCATTTTAAATACTTTTGGCAGCTTTAGCAGGATGGTTTTGGAACTATTTTCATCTCTAAGGGTTTTTTTAATGTTCCTTCAGGATAGTTATCAGCCTTTACCTAATTCTTTTCATCGAATAGATTCATTAGATTTTTCATAATACATTCCTCCTTGGGTTTAACAAAATTTTACATAGTAAGAATATTTAAATTGTGACAATACTATTGAGATACTACTTATTGTTAAGCAATTCTTCCCTGATCATTGTTTTCCCGCACCTGGGACATTTCAGGGTTGTACATTTGATCCCTCTCTGGTGCGGGATCTTTTCTCCGCATTTTGCACAAACGCAATATCCTCCTGGCCCAAAACTGCCACCTTGATTACGTCCTCGCCCTCCGCCACGGCCTAATCCCCGGCCCTGGCCCATATTCATTCCTTTACTGGTATTATTCATTTTAAATAATTTTGGTTATGATTTATTTCCTAATTTCAAAAAGATAAAACAGGCTACACTGTATATAACCTGCGTTATCTTTTACCATCATTCCTCTCCTGTTTCAGAGAGTTGTTTTTCTAAAGAAGACAACTGATCCTTAAGAATTCTGACCTCATTTTCAATTATTGTCTTTTCTGAAACATTAGGGATACTTTCAAGGTAAAAGTTTCCATCACCACGTCTGAATCCAAAACCGAATCCTCTTCTGTAGCCAAAACCGCCTCTGAAACCTCTTCCGTATCCTCTCCCCCAACTTGGGTGTAAGTACATAAAGCCCGGATGATCATTACCGACACAATATCCCATCCGTCTTCCTGTTTTTGGGCCTTCACCTGCCGGCCCTGTTCTGTCTCCTCCTGGCATAATTACCTCCTTTTTTATGGTTATTACTAATAATACAGCATCTGCCATGTCCGAATCCTCCTGCAAGGTTTATCAGGTTTGTGGATTTACATTCCGGACATTCGGTAAATGAAGTTTTAATATTTATATTGAACATATGACCGCAATCATAACAGCGAATAATATTATTCCTGAAATGGATATTCCCCCCGTCAATTGTAAGTACTTTTCCATGAATAATAAGATCTGCGATTTTTTTTCTGGCTTTTTCTATTAACCGGGTAAAAGTTGAACGGGATATCTCCATTTCATCAGAAGCTTCTGCATGCGACAAGCCAACAAAATCAGCCAACCGGAATGCTTCAAATTCATCAAGTGAAAGATATGTCCGTTCTAAAAATCTACCGGCCACTCCAATCGGTTTAAATTCGGTGAATATCGGTGGTTCGTGAACTATTCTATGTTTTTCTGGCCGTGGCATATATTTTTAATTTAATTTCAGCCGCAAATATAATGAACATATGTGCATAAAACAAAAAAATTAAGATGAAAATTGAAAAACGTGATAACTAAAATGAATTTTGTATTTTACTTTTACAACTTTGTTCGGAAAAATGTATCTTTAACAAAATCCACGTATTAATAATTCTAAAAATAATGGAGGGAAACATATGAAACGTAAATGTTTATTTTTTTTAGTACTATTATTCTTTTCTCATCTTTCGCTTAAGGGACAACCTGAGATTCCGGTTGAAAAATGGACCGGAAAGACCATTATGCTTATCGGAGCTCATCCTGATGATGATGCCAGATCACATGGCACATTAGCAATGCTGCAAGACCATGGCAACCAGTTATATATTGTTATTTTAACATCCGGTAATGTAGGCACCCAGGATCCTCAAATTTCCATGACCGATCTTGCAAGAATCCGGAAAAAAGAGGAGATCGATGCTTTGGCAGAATTAGGTATCCCTGCCGATCATTACATTAACATGGGATATAACGATGGGATGTTAGAACTGCAGGACAAAGAAGAGATAATGACAAGACTGGTCAGGCAGATCCGGAAATATAAACCGGATGTATTAATGGCTTATGATCCGGGCAAGGGGAAAATGCGATGGCATAAAGCAGACCATAGAACTGCATCCTGGCTGGTTGTAGATGCCTGCAGAGCGGCTATGTGGCCATTACTTTATGAGGGTCAAATCATTCACGAAAACCTTGAAGCTCATGAGATCCGGGAATATCTTTTATTTGATGGTTTTCCTGAAGACTATAATACGGAAGTTGATATCACTCAATATCTTGAAGTAAAGATCAACGCCTTTATGAAATATGTTAGTCAGTTTACCTCAGGCTGGTCAAAATATACTGGTCCTGAAATATCTCCGGAAGAAGAAAAACAATTCAGGGAAAGAATAAAAAAGAGAACCATTTATAAAGATGGTAAAGTAATAGAACAGTTCAGATATTATGCCGGTTCTCCTGACGGAATTGGAAGATAACAAGTAAATATGCAGGACGACTCTCCGAGTCGTCAGCAACTCGGGGGGTCGCTCTACAAAAGCGTTTGCCAGAATATTAAATCACAATCCCAAAGAAATTGGTATCAGAAAAGTTTTCGGTGCTTCCGTTATAGAATCATATCCTTGAATTATGCCTGCCATGGTCGTTTTCTTTCCAGATCACCATTCAACACCTCCAGAGCTATGTTTACATCATCAACAATCTGGAAATCATACATGCCCACACATATAAAATCAGCACCATTCTTAAAGGCGTACGGAAAACCTTCATTAGGGTTAATAGCGCCTGCAGCAAGTATTTTGAATGCAATCCAGGGTTCTTCCAGATCGTTCATAAATGCTATGGTCTCATCGGGATTGGTACACCAGATATTATCAAGTTCTTCCTCGGGTTTTGCCGACCAATAGTTGGTGTGGTGCAGGGTCTTTACCCAGAAGTCCGGTTTGAACCCGGCATTTACACATTCCTGTACGGTTTCAAGCTTATGGGCTCCTATGCCGGCAGGCAATCCATTTTGTCTGATAAAGTCAAGTGCCTTGCCAATTTCTTCAACCTTACCTTCACTGACCATCTGGTCGGCAATTCCACCCTGGAAATAACAGGCATGGGCTCCGCCGTCTATGGATAATTTTATCCCTTCAATAATATTATTCCCATAAGCACAGTCGGATATAAACTGGATTTTACCACCTTCTTTTCTCCAGTATTCATTGATCACCCTGCATAACTGGGGATTTGTTAAAATCGTGTTTATCCCACATGTTTCGGCAAGTTGGAAAGTGTCAAACACCTTCCGGTCAGTGTGATAGGTTTTAATCAGTTTTGAAACATAGATAAGATCTCTGGCATGAGCCCAGCCGCCGATTAAATTACCACCCAGGAACAACCGGCTTATCTTAAGATTTTTTATTTTACCATAAGGGACAGTGCCATTCAGATCTTTTAAATCGGAATAAAAAAATGTTTTTAATGTAGTTCCGGAAATTGCATCCGGTCTGTCTTCTGCATAGTCCGTCAGGTATTTTTCCTCAAAGCTTTCCCATTTACGTTTTTTGTAAAAAGCATAGACGAATGCCCCAAACAAGGGCAGAGTTGCCAGTTGTTTTAGTAACTCTCTGCGTTTGAGGATTGGTGAAAAAGGTGGTTCGGCAGAAGATTCATCTACGGTAGATTTTTTCTTTTCAATAATTTCAGATTTAACTTTTTCCTTCCATAACCGCGAAATAAAATAATCCAATCCAAGAAATTTACCCGTCCTGAAGAATATCAGAACAAAGAGAGCAGTTAATTCAATAAAGTTCTTATCAATAATCAGGTAATGTCCTTCGAGGGGTGCTCCCCCTCCGGATTCAATAAAAGGCGGATTAGCAATATAATACAGCCCAAGCAGTAAAATCCCTGAAATTATGGACAGGCGCGTAAACAAACCGAAAAACAATCCAAGTCCTATTAGAATTAATCCCCAGGTATTTAAAAAATCAACTACCTGTAAAACTCCGGGATTCGCGGCCATCCAGTGAAATAACCCGGAAAAGATCCAGGAGGATTCGGTTAAGAAACCCGCAGATGTCCAGTTTGGATCCAATAATTTAATTATTCCTTCATACAGAAATTGCCAGCCTATGAATATTCGCAGAGCAACCAGGAAATACATATGAATTGATGCGGAAACCAGGGATTTTCTGTTTTGTTTTTCTTTAAGGCTTGTCATGATGATTATGCTTAAAAGTTTTAATCTGAGGTAAGTCTGTAATAATTAAGTGCAAGTTAAAAATTTCTTTAATAAGATTTCAAAAGCTTGTTTATCCAATTTTGTCTTGCCAGCTTCTTTTTTAAAACTCTGGTGGAAGTTAACCGAATGACACAACATGATCATTCAGTGTTTTAGCTAATTTTTTGGAAATCCTGACGAGAGGATTAAAATAGAGAGACCCTAAGGGTTTTTAAAAACCCTTAGGGTCTTTTCATTAACCACCTTAAATGAGGCCTGAAACTCATTAAGCCTGTTCACTGCAACCTGAATATGATATAATTTCATTAGATCTTTTTTACGATGCGTCCAGTTTTGAATGTTTTCAAGTATATTTTCAGGTGTATATTCAGGGTTGGCTTTAAGTATAAAATCGACAGTTGCCAGTAATTCCAAACTGAACGGAGTTTCAAAGCCATCAATTAATAAGCTGACATCATTAAGCTTTTGTTTCTGCTCCTCAGAAATATTCTGTTTAATGTAATCCACCACTTCTTTTTGTTTACTCATGTCGAGATTAATTGTATTTGCAGGTGAATTATCTTCCTTCTTGTAATGAATGTAATAACCATTAAGGTATACTAATACCTTATTAAGGTTTGGTGCAAATGGACCGTACCAACCTTTTTCATATCGTAAACGTAATTGTTCACCAAACCGCTGAAGAAAGTATGCCAGTTTTTGAGAAACAAGCATATTTAAAGAATAATCAAAAGCTTTGTACTTGTAAAACAAATATAATAGCATTGCCCGGGCATGAGTAAGTTTTGGCTGAATAGCTTTTGTACCGGTTTTTGTTTCTATTGAAAAACCCGGTTCATAAACAATAACTTCACAGTCGGACAGTGATTGAAGTTTGTCTTGAATCAACGGTTTAACTATTTTCCAGTCTAATTTTCCGTTACCACTGCCCAGGGGCGGAACAGCAATCGATTTTATGCTAAAAGCTTTTATTTGCTTAGCCAGTTCATCAAGACCTGCTTCAACCCACTGTATTTTTGAAGGATAACGCCAATGTTTTTTGGTTGGAAAGTTAATAATGTATTCAGGCATTAATTTGCCTGTATTATAAATTAAAAGCTGGCCTATATCAAAGCTTTTATTGTCGCATGCTTTCTTATAAAATTCAAAATTATCAGGATAGGCTTTTTTAAAGGCTAAAGCCACACCTTTACCCATTATACCCACAGTATTTACTGAATTGACAATAGCCTCAGTATTTGCAGATAATATGTTGCCTGTTGTATATTTTATCATAGATTAATAATAATACGCCTCAACAATTTCAGTACTAATATAATCAATATCAGAATAAATACGTAATAAATTATTAACAAAATCGAGTGAGTTTTGATTATAAACTACTATTTTTTCAATTGCTCTTAGTGTTAATTCATTATTAACCAAAAATTCAGCCTGTTTTCGGCGTTTTCTGTCTGTATCTTCCTCGGTGTCGTACCATTGGTTGGTATATATCATATCCCAATCAAGTTCTTCAAAGTCATCCGGATTGTTGAACCAGCGTGTTATAGCAGCATAGCCATGCCCATCGGAAAAAACATAGTTACAACTCAATTCCTGAATTTTTAAGAAAGAAGTTACAAGATAAACTATTTCCTGCTGGGGCACAAGAGTAACATTAAAACCATTTTTAATAGCATAAAGCATAACAGGACGGGGCCCAAGATAAAACGAAATATAATCACAAAACGAACCACCCGGCTCAATATGAAGGGGCCGGGCACTGCGCAGTCTTATAAGTTCCGTTTCACCAATAGATATATAATTTGGTGACCTGCCTTTATGGTTTGGGCTGCATATTATTTGTGTTGAAAAAATGTGTTCAAGATTATCCCTGTGGGTAATTCGAAAAATCAATATGTTCGCAGGTATAGGCATAAACGCTAATTTACAATTTTTACATGATTGTATTATATATAAAATTCAATTTGTAAAAATCTAAATATAATACTTAAACGGCAAAGATGGCTAATTGTTCCCTAACGGTAAACCAAAGAAAATAAATTAAATAGGAAGCTGTGGGCCTGTTGAAAAAGTCTTTATATTAGTTAATAAATATAA
>CAZEWS010000154.1:0-3735 GCA_964515985.1 uncultured Rikenellaceae bacterium
ATAAAATGGACTGAATTATCCGTTGATGATCTAAAATCGATTAGAGACTATATTACACAAGACTCTGAAAGATATGCTTACATTACAATAAGTAGAATCTATGATAGAGCACAGATTCTATCAAATCAACCCCTCGCTGGAAGGATAGTTCCAGAATTTGATGATGTTTGACGTGAATTAGGAAAGCATTGGAGAAAATTTCAGAAATTCGTTGAATGCTTACCGGTTATTAGGTGCCACAGCCGGAGGATTAGGGCCTCCACTGCCCGGAAATAGTATGTCCGGAAATATCGAAATCAACAAGGAAAATATTGATAATTCAGGCGATGATCACTATTATGCAAAAAGTTTTTCGCAAGGTTAGGCATATTATTTTGGATTAGGGATATTTTATGAGCATTCAGGAGAAGATCAGTACAACATCTTTTCGCATAGGCAGGGATATGCTGCACATTATGCACTATCCGGTTTTATTGAAAACAAAGGAATATTTATTTACATTAACGGTACAAACAAATTTGAAACACATTAAATTATGAAGTCTGTTATTTTTTCATTTTTTCTGTTTCTTCGTTTGCTTGCAGAACATAAAACCCTGGTCTGCACGGCTTTTTGTCTTAACAACGGAAATCAAATTGTTTTGGCAAAAAACTTAGACTGGAGCGTTGATTTGGGATACATATTTATAAATAAGTCAGGTGAGCAAAAAACTTCTTTTAATGGTGATTGCCGCAAAATTAACCGGGTTTCATCGTTTGGAAGTATTACGTTTAATCAGTTTGACAAAGAATTCCCATTGGGTGGTATGAACGACCAGGGACTTGTAATTGAAGAATTAAATATGTCCCCGGTTAAAATTATTCCTGATTCTTCAAAATCATGCCTGAACGGATTTCAATTGGTGCAATTCGTGCTTGACAATTGCAGGTCAGTTGATGAAGCTATTGCGCATCTTGGTAAATTACAACTCAACCCTTTACTGCTGACCCTGCATTATTTCATTGCCGACAGTTTTGGAAATAGTGCAATAATTGAGTCCGATGGCAGCAATTTCAATTATTATTTCCCAAACGAGACACTGGTTATCCAATTTTAAGCAATAATAATAGAGTCTTTAAGATACTTAAAAAACTTCCGGGGTTTTGGAGGTGATCTTCCGGTTTTGAACAGACAAGGATCGAATGAAAGATTTGTTTCAGTTGCAAATATGCTTTCAAATTACAAAAATGAAGCTCCCGTTGATTATTCGTTCCGCATATTATATACTGTAAAACAAGAAGATACACAATGGAGCATTATTTATGATATTACAAACCTTAAAGTGTATTTCAGATTTCATACTTGCAGCAAAAAAAAGATCATTGATTTTAGAAAATTAAACCCCTCTACTTTAGAACCTGGTTTTGGATGTAATATTTCAGATTGTGAATGTACTGATGAGAAAGAGTTTCGTATGATTACTAAAGATGAGAATTCACAGCTTATTCAACAGGTTCTTACTATCCTGTCTCAGGAAATTGAATTAACCGGTAAAAGAGATGTGTTCAATAAAATGGCGGTATATGGTAATCAGTATCTTGAATAATACTAAATCACTATAAAATGAATAAGGACCTTTCAATAATAATTTTATATCTAATTGCGGTTTTGTGCGGTAGTTGCCACCAGTCTGAACCGGGAAAATCATTAAAAGTTAAGGATGATTAACAACTCACTGGATTTGGATGACCTTAAAATCTCACCCGCAAACAGATTGGGAAAACTGAGTGGTAAATTAAAAGATTATTACAGTATCAGAATTAATTACCAATGGAGAATTATTTTTAATTAGATTGAAGGCCATTCCTATGAAGTTGAAATTTTTGATTATCATAAATGAATAGTAATATGGCAAAATTAGATAACATACACCCTGGCGAAGTTCTTCTTGAAGAGTTTCTAAAACCTTTAAGTATTTCGGCTTATAGACTTTCTAAATATATTGGGATACCACAAACCAGAATAAGTGAAATTTTAAAAGGAAGAAGAAGAATTACTGCGGATACAGCATTAAGACTTTGTAATTATTTCAGGAATTCTGCAAAATTCTGGTTGGGGATGCAAAACGATTATGATCTTGAAGAAGAAATGATCAGAAAGAAGGATGAATTTGCTAATATTAAAAAGCACAAAGAAAATGCAGCTTAACGCTACAAATAATTGCCGGGATAGTACTTGATTAGATCAGGACCATTGACAAACAGAGGGTAATGAAGGTTATGGGTAATGCTTCAAAAACTGAGACAAAAAAAAATTAAAGCAATTATTAAAGAAACTTTTGTCGACTAATACGGCAGGCAACAAACTGGTAAAGCACATTTGCCGAAGGCCTGCCCGAATGACTTCGGTCGGGCGGGCACCCCTTCGGGGGAAACGATGCAGTGCACTGCTTATCGATCAGGTAATGTCATAAGCCGAGATATAGGCAGGTTTTTTATAGAAATTCATCCGTTCTTCTTCCGGAACATTATAAAATTTTAACCTGACCGCACCGGGGACTGTCTTTTTGAGTTTCCCTAAAAAACCCATCCTCCCGATCTTTTTAAGGTGGTGAAATATCATGCTGCCATTATCCAGCCAGGTCACACCAATATTCACCCCATACTTCGCACAAACTGATTCAAACAGGGGAATCAGAAATCTTTCATGCCCTGATTTATAATAAATGCCTTCGAAAGCCGCAAAACGGAATTTACCGGGCTGAAACAACCTGGATAGCAGGGGTAATTCAGGAAGAATATTCATTAAAACCTTTCCTGTGAAACCCGGCATTTCAAAAATCTCAAATTCAACGGGATTTGCCTGAACTCCAGCCACGATCTCATCCCCCTGGCGAAGAACAAAATACTGATCGTTATAGAACAGATTATCCGTAAAAAACATGGTATATTCTGAATACATCTCTTTCAGGGATTCAATTATTTTCTCCCGTTCTTCCGGCAATATCCGTCCTACATTCTTTTTCTCTTTTGGAAAAAACCTGCTGAAAAAAATCGCATTTAATTCCCTTACTGTTTTATACCCTATCATACTACTGAAATCCATGGACCGATAGTTCTCCTTTTCAATAAAGGCGTAGGAAATTGTTTTAATTTCCTTATCCATGGATTTGTCGTTCAAGTCGGGCATATTGTTGAAGAACCCAACGATCTTTTCTTTCAGGTTACTTTGCTTTAGCAGAAGATTACGTTTAGGAATCTCTTTCTTTTTTAAACGCGACTTAGACCGCATTGGAGCAAATATTGAAAAGTAACGAACGTAATAAGAACTATAGGTTATATTTGCGTTCTTAACCATACGATGAACCAGCCCGACGGTTCCCAATAACCTGTGTCCCTTCCGGAGTGTTAAAAAAAAGGGGGGGGGGGCAATTCGTCCAGCTTTTTAATAGAATCTTTCAGGCGGTACAGCATGCCACCCGGAGTCCCTAATATAGTATTGGATATATGTTTGCGTATATCTTCACCCGGATCAGTTACCACCTCGTACCTCAAATCGTAAAAATGAGCTTTGTTCTTATCTTGTTCCATAAAGTAAGTTTACCTAAAATTTATGAATTTTCTATATGAAAGTTCCAATAATGATTAATAATATGGTTTGTTTGGATTATTTTTACTATTGTACTGGGTAATTTTTATTTATAATCATCAACCCAACTTTGAGCCGCTTCAATAACCAAAAAGTGATCATCATGCA
>CAZEWS010000154.1:3745-9071 GCA_964515985.1 uncultured Rikenellaceae bacterium
AATTTTTATTTATAATCATGAACAAAACACATTCTAAAAAAAAGCAAGCATTAACCAATAACTGGAACAGGCGTGAATTCATCAGCGGATGTGCTGCATATGCCGCCGGAATTACAATCCTGCCTGAATGACTCGGTCAGTCAGGCGGTCGGACGGGAATCCCTTTGGGCCAGGTATCGGGTTAATATGCTAATAATTAATTTGATACATATAGTTCTAATTGTTTTATGTTTAAATATCAGTTCGGTCGCAATCCATGTCTTGTTTTTGTGCTAAAATGAAAAAAGAAAAAATATTACGCAATATTTTAACAAATTACTGGAATAAAAATCCATTGTTGTTTGTTTTGGTAACGGGTGCGATTGTTCGGCTTCTGGCAGTTTTCTTTTCAAAAGGGTATGGAATGCATGATGATCACTTTTTGGTTATTGAAGCGGCTCAAAGTTGGGTTGATGATTTTGACTACAATAACTGGTTGCCAATAAACAGGCCGGATAATATACCAACGGGTCATAGTTTTTTTTATGTAGTTTTCGGTTTTCCAATTCTTTAAAATTCACGACCCTCAATTTAAAATGCTAATTGTAAGACTATTACACGCATTATATTCTCTTTCCATCATCTATTATGGATATAAAATAGCTTATAAAGCAGCCGGTCAAACAGTGGCACGTAATGTTGGAATATTCCTGGCATTATTATGGTTTTTTCCCAACCTGAGTGTGCGTAATTTGGTTGAATTTGTTTGTATTCCGCCTTTGTTGTATTCTACCTGGATCCTCTTTAAAAATGAAAACAAAGGTTTATATATCCCCTTTCTGATTGCAGGGACTATTGCAGGAGTAGCCGTTTCAATTCGTTTTCAAAGTATAATCTTTATCGGAGGGCTTATTCTGGTCGTTTTTATTAACAGGAAGTTCCTCGGAACGTTCCTTTTCATTTTAGGCGTATTAATCGCTGTTTTTCTTACCCAGGCTACCGATCTGTTTACCTGGGGGCGCCCTTTTGCTGAATTTACCGAATACATTCGATACAATATAAACCATGCCTACCAGTACCTTACCCAAAAATGGTACATGTACCTTTTATTTGTTACAGGTATGCTAATTCCCCCCATCAGTCTTTACCTGATTTTTGGTTTTATCAGAAACTGGAAAAAATTTTTAATACTTTTTTTACCGGCAACATTCTTCCTTGTTTTTCACTCAGCATTCCCCAACAAACAGGAAAGATTTATTCTGCCGGTAATTCCATTTATAATAATTCTGGGGTTGATTGGTTGGCAACAATTTTTAGATACATCAAATTTTTTACGAAAAAAGCGTAAAATCCTGAAATCAACCTGGGTCTTTTTCTGGATAATAAACAGCATCTTACTAGTTCCTGTTTCAATTGCATACTCGAAAAAAAGCAGGGTTGAATCAATGATATATTTGTCGAAGCAGGATGACTTTCGGAATTTTATTATTGAGAGCTCACACAAAAGCGACTATACCTTATTACCCTTATTTTATTTAGACAAATGGGTCAGCTATGCGTATGTGACAGGGAATAATCCATTAAGTAATATTGTAAAATATTATGATTCTTATAATAAACCGAACTACATTATCTTTTGGGAAGACATTGATCTGGAAAACAGAACGCAAGAATTCAGGAATAGCTTTCCGTCTATTCAATTTGAGGCTAAGATACTACCGAGTTTTATTGACAGATTTATGCATCTCCTGAATCCCGGTCACTTGAAAATGGAAACTGTTTACATTTACAAGATACCTGAGTAAACAGAGTCCATCTATAAAGTCACAATGTTCTACGTATCGGAATTTACTCTCCGCCAGCCCTGTGAAATACTGCCTCGCAGTAAAGACTTCGCCTTTATTTCACAGGGCCAGCTGGCGGATCATAAAATCGCCCCAATAGCCATCGGGGTTAAGTTTAAAATTGTTTATTGATTTACAATCTGTTGGATCATGGCACCTGCCAAAGGCATTCCTGCGGAAGAAAGCAACGATTTACCTTTGATATACTTTGGTAGTTTAGGCGCGGTTGTAAACTTCAAATATTTTCTGGCAAGGTTCCATTCCCAACGACCTTCCAGAGTCGTTCTGTTTGCACCCTTGATTTAATTTTTCTTTATTTACTTTTTTTCCTCAGCCTTATTCTACAATTATTTAAATTTAGCAGTTTCTTAAATTTAGCAGTTTCATTTGAATAGTATTAACCTTTTAATTACTTTGCGAAGCTATGTTCCATATTTATTATGTTCTATATTTATAAGAACAGCCCATTAATAAAACAAAATGATTTTAGGAATAGACATTGGTGGTACCACAACCGATATAGTAGGTTTTAAGAACGGAAAAATAATCAGGCCGCTTACCATTAAAGCAGATGATCCCATTACCTCTGCTGCCGGGGCTCTCGGAAAATATACCGATCAAAATAAATTCAAACTATCGGATATCAAAACCATTGGAATTACCGGAGTTGGATCATCATACATCGAATCGGGTATTTTAGGCATATCGGTTCAAAAGGTTGATGAATTTATATCAATAGGTCATGGCGGAAAATTTCTATCAGGAATCAACAAAGCCATTGTCGTAAGCATGGGAACAGGCACGGCTATTGTTCAGGTTGATGGCGGAAATATCTCTCACTGGGGAGGAAGCGGTGTCGGCGGTGGCACATTGGTTGGATTGGCAAAAAAGATCCTGAATACCACAGACATTGAAATCATTACCGGAAAAGCCAAAAAAGGATCGCTTGGCAAGGTAGATCTGACGGTTGGAGATATTGTGAACGGATCGATCAATACCCTTCCCAGTACGGTTACTGCTTCAAATTTTGGCAAATCCCTTGATGATGCCTCAGAAAATGATTTCGCTATCGCCATCATTAATTTGGTTTGTCAAACCATTGGTATTATAGCGATTTCAGCAGCCCGGGCCACAAATAATAACAACATTATCCTTACCGGCAAACTCGCCATATTGCCTCAGACAAAAGCCATTTTTACAGGGGTCGGAAAATTATATAATAAAAAATTTCATATTCCTGATTATTCAGAATATTCCACTGCCATAGGCGCTGCAGTATCCGTTTTTTAAGGCAACAGATCTTCTTCCCATTTTTCAACCCCTGGGGGAATTTTGCCTTCCAGTAATTCTGCAAATGCAAGCAGGGCTTTGCGAGCGTCTCCAAGCGGATAATAAAATGCATCCCAGTTTTCGCTGTCTTCTCCGTCGTGGTTAGGAATTACGTAATCGAAACGCCAGGCTTCCTTTTGTTCCTTGTAAGCACTTGAAGCCCTTCTCTCAATGTTCTCCAGATCTTTTATTGAAAGTTCCGTTTTCTGTTTTCTTGTCCTGCGCAGTAATTTACGTCTCATAATATCGGTAGTAAGGTCGGGCAGAGCAACATGTAGTTCAGGATTTTTCAGAAAAGTTATCTCTTCCTTTGATATAGGTGAAAGATATATTCCCAATCGTTTTATTTTGGAAAGTTTAGGATGCGTTTGCAGCATCCCTGCAACAAAAGGATTTCCCTCGAAAAACACATCAGTTTCAAGCAACATCTTCACCAATTCTCCAACATTTATTGCCTGAAGATCACCGCGTACATCCATTACAAGATAATTTTCCTGATCCCGCAGTGTTTCAATCTGATCCCGGGAACGAAAATGATAGTCAACTCCATCCATTTCACCGGGTCGCGGCGAACGACTGTTATAAACAATAAGTTTTCGCATCCGTTTCCGGAGTTCAGGATAAAATTTAGCCATAGTCCGGTCGATCGGGCTTTTCCCAACACATGACGGACCGGCTAGTATCACCAAACGATTTAAATTCGAATTAGTCATAATGGTTAATAAAATTCTATTAAAATCAACAAAATATTAAATTAAGAAAAAAATTCGGAACCATATTAAAATTTAAGTTAATTGATTAATTTTAATTTTTTGTGCTTAAATCCCTAAGAATCTAACGAAACTTCGAAGCCAAAAAATGAAGATAAAAGTTCCAAAGCCCATCTCAGGAGGAATTATTCTTTCTTACAATTGCAATGCTGAATGCCGGCATTGCATGTATGCATGTTCACCAAAATGGAATGCTGACTGGATTTCAAAAAAAGACCTATACGCCCTCCTGAATATTTTAGCTGATAAAATCGAGCCAAGTTTTTATGGGAAAAATGTAATAGACCTGAATCTTGGTATACATTTTACCGGGGGTGAGCCTTTCCTGAATTTTGAACTATTGTGTGAAGGAGTTGAAATGGCAAAGGAATTGAACATTCCTTCACTTTTTGTCGAAACAAATTGTTATTGGGCAAGTTCTGATGATGTTACCAGAGAAAAATTGTTAATTCTTAAAAACAAAGGATTAAACGGAATACTGATATCAGTCAATCCGTTTTTCCTGGAATTTGTTCCATTCGAACGAACAGAAAGAACAGTAAGGATAGCATCTGAAATTTTTGGTACTAATATGTTCGTTTACCAACTTGAGTATTTCCGTAAATTCAGGAAACTAAAAATAAAAGGGAAAGTTACTCTTGAGGAATACAGAAGAATGGATGATGGAATACATTTTACGAGATACACCGAGTTTCTTATCATGGGCCGTGCTGCTTACAGCATGGAAAAACTTGGCATATTTCCAAAATACAAAGTAAAATTCCTTATAATGAATAAATGTAATCCTCCCATCCTGCGTAACTGGCATAATCATTTCGACAATTACGGGAATTTTATTCCGGGTTATTGTGGCGGATTATCCCTGGGAGACTGGTATAAATTAGATCAAATACTGAAGAATGGAATTAACACGCAACAGTATCCTATACTAACGTTTATTGTTAAAAATGATTTTAACGGTTTATTATCCTTTGCCGAAGATTATGGATATAAGGAACAAAACAATGGATATTTATCAAAATGCCATTTATGTGTTGATATAAGACGGTTTCTTGTCGAGAAAAATGAATTCGGGGAGCTAAATCCAAAAGAATTTTACACCCATCTTGTCGACAAAGTGAAATAATTTAAATTACCAATATATCGTATATACTCCTCAATGTCAGATGGAAACATCTGACACCATTTTTAATTCTCCAAAATCTTTTTAATCCTACAAAAAAAAGGTAAAAATTTTGATTGTAATGAGTTTATTGTACTTGTACAGGAATTTCAAAGTTTATTAGTTTTTTTAATTAATAAGCGAATATCGAACAAGGATTACCTTCGGTGAGATCGCCCCGATAGCCATCGGGGCTAAGTTCAATGTTTATGGCTTGATAATGGCTAATTTCATTATACTTT
>CAZEWS010000155.1:0-8894 GCA_964515985.1 uncultured Rikenellaceae bacterium
CTGTTGTAAAATATCAGGGCTATCAACAAATTCTTTGAATAAATCCGTCGGATACCGAAATCCGGGAGCGGACGGATTATTCGGGATAATAGATTATAGGAGTCAATATTCTTAAATTTGTTCATATAAAATCCGTTGGACGCCATGAAGGCGGCAGACGGACTAAAACTCTTAATTTAAAAAGATGAAAAAGTTTATTCCATTAATTTCGATATTAACAATAATTGCTTTTAGTTGTGCCAAAGACCAAAAAGCAACCATTAGATTTTGTGATTTTATTTCTCTTAATGAACCTTGTATAGGAGAAAGTACTGAATTTCCAGTGAAAAGTAAAGTATGGGTGTTGCTTAAATTAAATACACCATCCAACGGGGAAACAATAACAGGTAATCTTTATGCATTAAATGGTAATAAAAAAGTTTTCATAGGAGCACAAGATTTTAAATTAGATCCGGGTGAAAGCTATGCAATAGATTATATGGTTTTTAATGATAGAGGAGAATTCATGGTTGAATTTATCAATGAAGAAGGCAATTCTTTGGTTAAGAAAAGAATAAAAATTCTATAAAAGGGGAACTTTCATAACCAATAAATAAAACCTTAAATAGCAATTTTTGAAGCATTTATGTACTGATAATGGAGAACCATCCTTAACACGGTATGAGAGATTAATAATTGAAATTTTGCTAAAACGCAATAAGTAATGGTATTATAACAAAGAACCGAAAACAATGTTTAAAAGTAGTTGGAAAACCGGAATTGATATTATATGCAGTTTGGGTTTTTGCGTTGTGTTATTATTGGGCTGCCAGACCAAAGAGGACAAAACTCACTTGCAGGATCGGATTATTGGTGTAAAAATTTATGACCATCAAGGGGAACTTTCACCATTGTTTAGCCAGTGGAAGGAGTTGGGAATTAACACTGTATTTTCAAGTATTTCAATGTATTCAAATCATGAATTCAGGACATTGGCAAAAAAGAACAATATTACCACTTTCATCATCATCCCCATCTTTTTTGATCCTGAAGCGCTCCAGGAAAACCCCAATCTATATTCAATCACAAATCAAGGTAAGAAGGCTAAGGATGATTGGGTCACTTTTGTGTGCCCCTCACGTGAGAAATTTCGTAAGCAAAAAATTGAATCTGTCAGGAAGCTAATCCTTGACCTCGATCCTGATGGCCTGAGCATTGATTTTATTCGATATTTCGTATTTTGGGAAAAAGTTTATCCCGAAACAAACTTTGATTCCATACAAAATACTTGCTTCGATTCAGTTTGCCTGAATAGTTTCCAGAAGAAAACCAAGACTACTATCCCTGATTCAACCACAACCCCGGATGAAATTGCTGATTGGATAAAATCCAATCACTTCACTGAGTGGACACAATGGAAGTGCGAACTTATCACGAGTATGATTCGTGATATCACTCAAGAAGCAAGAAAACTCAAACCCGAAATTGCAATCAATGTCCACATCGTTCCCTGGCGTCAAAACGATTTCAATGGCGCCATTAAGTCTGTGGTCGGTCAGGACGTTTCCGAAATAGCAAAATATGTCGATTATCTCTCACCGATGACCTATGCTCACATGGTGAAAAGAGAACCTTCCTGGGTACACTCAGTTGTACAAGACATTTACCAACAGACTGAAAGCAAAATTATTCCAAGTATTCAAGTAAAAGAAGCCTATTTGGGGGATACACTTTTCATCGAAGAGTTTAAAGAATCTCTCACGGAGGCATTAAAACCTCCATCCCATGGCGTTATCTTCTGGGCATGGGAGATGTTGGAGCAATATCCTCAAAAAAAGGATGTAATACAGGCTATTTCAGTAATATCATCTTCTTTATATCCTCAAAATGCCCGGTTCGCATTTTATAGAAATATACACCCGCTGGTAAATCGCCAGCGTTAAATTCTATAATATGATAACCGGCAGGTTTTCTTGAATCCAACAGTTCGATGACTTTTTGTCCGTTGATATTGAATAATTCAATTTTTACCCGGGAATCAAAATACAAATCAAATCCGATTTTTGTAGTTGAGGTAAATGGGTTAGGATAGTTTTGCCTTAGGAGAAATTTTCCAGGGATTAAATCATTTTTTGGCAGGAGGTAACCCAGGTTAGCATCAATCCATGCCATCCGTGAATCAATCCACTGCTTCATCATGTAAATCTCATCTGTATATGAATGGTTCCCTGCTGATCCCGGCCATCTTTCAAAATTTCTTAACCTTGCTTCAGACAATGAACCAATTAAACTGTCAATGATATGATGCAGGTTCTCCTTTTGCAAAATTCCATTTCGCGATTCATTCCACCTTGTTTGCAACCTGTCCACGAAGGTTGAATCACGACTTAATTTTTCCCACCAAAACGGAACCTTAAACGAGTCCCAGGGACGATGAGAATTGTAATCTACTTGCCAACCTGCTATCAGAAATAGATCTTCCTGGAACCAGGCTTTTCCAAAACTGAGATTAAAATCCCAGATTGGACCTGCAATAAGTTTTCTAGATTTGCTGTCACGATCTTTGTATAAAAAAGCACTGATTCTATATGCGTCAACATTCTTACAGACCTCATTTATGATGAAATGATCCACAAAAGAATCCAGATCAATGTATTTAAAATACCCATTTACCGGATCAGCATAATCAGCCCCATCCATCATCGATTCAAACTCGTCCATAAAATTCTTAATATAGTCTCTTTGCTCACGAACTATCACGTCTGCTTTTGGATAGTGGTATTGATAGAGGGTGCCCATGGACGACTGCCATATGCCAACGTTTTCGCCACTCACCTTATCAATCTTGATAATATATCCGCCTGTAAGTGCGTCACCGGTTGTATCTGATGGATCCATGCGTAAAATATCCACCCGGTTTTTGTCTCGCTTAATTTTTTCCATCAATACATAAAGGCCACGATAATCACCGTTAAGCACAAGCTCACAAAACCGGGTTCGACTGGCATACCTTCCAATATCGTTAGATAGTTTGTATGCCAACACATTTCGAATAAGAGATTGATCATCATAAGGTCCATAAAAAATCCAATCATTCTCGGGAGGCAAGCCAAGAAGGGAGACATTAAGATTGTTGCCCAAAGAATCCTGTGTTTCAAAACGATACTGCTTTTTGGGATAGTACAATGTCGCACTTCCTCTCAGCTCGATAGCAATTCTTCCATTATAATCATTAAAAAGATCGGTAATATAATTCCTCTGTCCTTTTCCATTGTCAATAATCCCTATGTCTGCAACAATACGGATTTCATCGACAATTTCCTGTCCATCTGTATCGATCACTATAATAGGCAAATCTGAAGAGATGAATTCGAGTGATTTAGTTACAGAAATAAGTGAAAGCGTTTGGGCGACAGGATGTTCCATATCCTGAAAGAAAATAAGGAAAAAGCAAAGTGTAATGATGCGTTTCAAATTATCGGCTTTCATTATTCTGTTTCTGAAATCGAACAATAATTTATTCGTACCTCAATGATTCTACAGGATTTTTAGAAGCTGCTTTAATGGATTGGTAACTCACAGTTAATATGGCTATGATCAAGGCAATTATCCCTCCCAATAAAAAGCTGAACACCCCAATGTTAATCTTATAAGCAAAGTTTTTCAGCCACCATGATATTATAATGTACGAAACAGGAATTGCTACTATAAATGAAATTGTTATCAGCTTAAGGTACTCTTGAGACAATAATTTTACAATGCCATTTGAAGAAGCACCCAGCACTTTCCGAATACCCATTTCCTTAGACCGTTGTTCAGCTGTGAAGGTTGCAAGACCAAGTAACCCCAAACAGGCAATAAATATTGCTAAACCAGTAAATACAAAAAAGATTTTGCCAAGCTGCTGCTCTTTTCTGAATTTTGCATTAAAATCATCATCGATAAAAGAATAATCAAAAGGTGCCCCATGTGCAAAAGATTTCCATTTTGTTTCAATTAATTCGATCTTTTTGTCAACATCCCCGGCATTTAGTTTCACAAGAATATTGTTTCCTTGAGTGCCCAGGAAAATAACCAATGATGTAATTTCTTTCTTTAAAGATTGAAAATTATAATCTTTAACTACGCCGATTACTTCGCGGACATCTTCATCATTTTCTTTCCAGAATGTTTGAAGTTTTTCTCCTACAGGATTATTCCAGCCAATCAATTTTGCTGCAGCTTCATTTATTACCACAGCACCAGAATCGGAAGTGAATTCACGTGAAAAGAACCTGCCATCTGTCATGGTCAAATTTAATGTTTCCAAGAGGTCTTGGTCAACAAAACAATAATTAAATCCATGATCCTGTTCATCTCCTCCCCTTGGACGGAAAACGTCAGAATAATCTACATCCGGAGGTACCAGGTTCGAAATACTGGCACTTTCTATTTGTGGTAATTTCATTAATTCCTCCTTGAAAGCCAGTTTATTTGTACCCAGTGCTTCTGCATTCCTGATCACCAGTACATTCTCTTTATCGAAACCAAGATCTTTATGCTGCAGGTGGTTGAGCTGCTTATATATGAGCAGGGTGCAAATTATCAATCCCATGGATAAAGTAAACTGGAAAATGACCAGTATACTCCTGATACCACCACTTTTTAGTCCGGCTTTTATCTTTCCCCGCAATACTTCAACCGGTATAAATGATGTAAGGTAAAATGCAGGATAACTTCCCGCTATAATGCCAACAAAAAGTACCAGTAAAAGCATCCCTGCCAGGTACTGAAAGTTATAAAGTAGTCCGACCGACATCTGTTTGCCGGATAATAAATTAAATTGGGGAAGAACAAGGGATAAAACAATCAGGGCAAGGATCATCGATATTATTGTAAAAAATACAGATTCATTCAGAAATTGTAGCCTCAGCCGACTCTTTGAGGCTCCCAGCGATTTCCTGACACCAACTTCCTTGGCCCTGTCAGAGAAACGGGCAGTTGACAAATTCATGAAATTTATACAAGCGATGACAATAATAAAAAAAACAATAGCGGTCAGAAGATAGATGGTATTAATATTACCACCCGGTTCCAGATCATTATCGGTAGTAGAAAATAGATGGATATCCAATAACGGTTGAAGGTAAAAACCATATGCACCACCCTGCTCGAAGAATTCTTCAATTGATATCCCCAGGAACTGCTGTACTTGAGGGCCAATATATTTCATAACTAGTCCCGGAAATTTTCCCTGAACGTTCTGCCAATCGGCATTTTCATTTAATTTTATGTACGTTAATAAAGCATTGCTTACCCAAACAGTGCCTCGGCTGTAATCCCATGATTCCATCGAAAGGATCATGCTGAAATGAAAATGTGAATTATGCGGGGGGTCTTCAGCTATTCCTGTAACGGTACAAGCCCACTCATCTGTGCCTACTAATAATGATTTACCAATTGGCCTGTTGTCACCACGCCCTGTATATCCAAATAATTTCTTAGCCGCTGATTCCGTTAATACGATGCAATTCGGTTTTTTTAATACTGTTTTCGGGTCACCCTGAATAAGTACAAAGCTGAAAAAATCGAAAAAGTTGGAATCCGCCAACAGCACTTTCTTCTCTGTATAGGCATCTTCTCCATATTTAACAATGATATCTTCCCAATCTGTAATACGACATCCATCCTCAATTTCAGGGATCTCCTTGACAAAACCAGAAACTACCGGAGCAGATGAATAGCAAGTATTAAATTCCTGTCCTGACATGCGTCCTAATAGGTTTACCCTATATATATCCTCTGCATTTTTATGAAATGTATCGTAACTGAACTCATCAACTATATAAAGTAAAATCAATAAACTTGTTGTTAATCCGATCGTAAGACCCGTGATATTGATGAATGCATAAAATTTTTGTCGTGAGATATTGCGTAAAGCAATTTTGATGTAGTTACGTATCATGATTAACAAATTAGTTTGAGACCACTATTGTATTAGATGAAGTAATATATAAATTAGTTACACTAATTTAGGATTTTATTTTAAGAGAACCAAGAAGATACACTTAGTATATCCTTTATTTTTTTAGAGCAATATGTCGCTTTATATGTTTTTTTAAAAAGGATCAGACTTTGATAAAAATTTTATTCCGGTACAGTATGTAAGCCGGAATATAAACAATAAGGGTGTATATTACCGCATACATCAGTGATGCCAGTTTTGCCGCGACACCAATATTGGCCATGACATCCATAAATAAACCGTTGAGTGAGGTTCCGCCGAATATACTACTGTAAAATACCAGGGTCAGCATACCTGCCAGCACGTATGAGGTAATAGCATTGGCTCCATACACCCTGCCGAGATGCGTCCATTTAGTATAACCCCATACATCCACAATGATGATCAATGCAGCTAAAGCCAGGGTTGCAAGTCCTGAGGTGTACAGGACATATGAACTTGTCCAGATATTTTTGTTTAAGGGGAAGACCCAGTTCCAGATCCCTCCGACGACAAACATAGCAAACCCGGTGAAAAATAGCCATACAAGCTTTTTATTCTCATCCTTCACCGTAAGGATCAGCCTGCCAACAAGCATCCCGCTAATCCCGGAAACAATGGCAGGGAAAGTACTGAGAATTCCTTCGGGATCCCATGTTTTTTGCCACATCACACCCGGAAGCAGAACGCTGTCGATCCAGTGTGCCCAGTTTTTTTCGGGTCCTCCAAGGTCGGGCATCCCGATACCGGGCACAGGAATGTAAGCCATTATAATCCAGTAGGATACAAGAATGGAGACTGCAATCTTTATCTGGGTTTTCCAGTTAGTGTTCAGGAACAGTAAAGCACAAACAAGAAACACCACTGAGATCCGTTGCAGAACACCAGCCCACCGTATACCTCCAAAATCGAAATCAGGCCATAACCACAAAAACAGGCCCAGCAAGTATATTTTAATCGTTCGAAAAATAATTTTTTTATAGAGATCTTTTTTAGGTAGGTGAGCTTCCAGACGCCAGGAATAGGCTAAAGCAATGGAAACACCAACAACAAAAAGAAAGAAAGGAAAGACCAGGTCGGTAAGAGTACATCCGTTCCATTCGGCATGTCTTAGGGGCGAATATACATGACTCCACGAACCGGGATCATTTACGATAACCATAGCCGCGATAGTAAAACCCCGCAATGCATCCAGCGCTATTAAACGTTTGGGTTTGGCAGGGGTGGTTATAGTTTGCTCATTCATAACAATAAATTTAATTAAGTTTTGGAGTTATCAAATCGTAGGAAACACTTTTTAAATTTATTATTGCCCTAAACTAATAAAATTTATTCTATTAAGATTTATATTTGCGAAGCTATATTCTTTTTATTGTATGCTGCTGCCCTGTTACCATTTTATAGTTGTAGTGACGAAGATGAAGATATAGAACCCGATTACTATTTAACAGAACCGCTATGTAAAGATACGTTTACTCCAAAACCTTATACCTACAGTGTGGTAGGATTCTATCCTTCCTGGAAACATGATGTTTTGCCAATATCGTCTATCAAGTGGGATAAAATCACACGGGTTGTATATGCTTTTGCTTCTCAAAACCTGGACGGAAGTTTAAATGTAAGTTATTTAACTAAAATGGACGAGCTTGTAAGTGCAGTACATGCGCAAGGTGTAGAGGTTTATTTCTCAGGTTGGTGGACTGGTTCGGGTCCTCATTCTTCTTATGAAGACGCAATTGGATCAGGATCTGACGAAGGATCCACCGGATTGGCTTACTGGGTTAATTACAGAGGTTGCCCCCGAAGATAGTATCAGTTTGCTTAACGTAATTGATGAAGTTATAAATCCTTAAAAGTTAATTATGAATTGTGATCTCCCAGATTCCTGGCTGTTTTATTTCAAATTCGAATAGTACCTCCAGTCTTTAGTTTTCAGCTTGTTCCAGGAGCTATAAGTGATCTTTCCCATGAATGGAAACCGGACATAATCAAATCCCACCAGATTCACAATTTCAACTTGTGATCCGCTACTTCCAATAAGCATAAGATTCTGTACATCAGTATTTCCCGTTCCCGTTCCCGTTCGCATTAGCCGGAATAATACCTGGTTTCCATCTCCTCTTCTAATTACAGAGTATCGATCAAGATTTCTTTTGCGGATCACCTTTACACCAGCATTAACCGAAGTACCTTGATATTTTCCTTCTTTTACCTCTTTTTCGTTTTCCACATAACTATATTTTCCTTGTCCGTTTCTCTTACCTTTTCTTCATTGCCCCTCATATATTGCACCTGAGACCCATTCATAAATTCCTTGTCCGTGGGGCAAACCTTTTTTAAACTCTCCTTTATACACGTCCCTTCCTGATAGTTCACCTTTTCCATGAGCCAGGCCATTTTTACATTCCCCTTTATAAATAAGGGATATTTCCGGTTTCAGCACCTTGCAATCCGCTTGTCCGTATATCAATCCCGGGAAAATCCAAAGCATTATAAAACTCCACGTCGATATTTTTCTTTTCATTTCGATATATATTTCTTTCATATCAAATAATTTAACCTGCATGTATAATGCAGGTTAAAAGATCTACATTGAATTTTACTTCAAAATTACTAATATTTTGAAAATGGCTTCGCAAATTTTTAAAAGATAAATGCTATTCACATGAAACTGCTAAATTTGAATGATTGTGGAATAATGCTACCCCCCTGGCCTCAGCCTTTTATAACCAATTTAACCTTTATTATTCATAAACTATAGATTAAAAAAATATCAATAGCCCCGTCCTTTAGGGCGGGGAACAAAGTTAGCCTATTTATCTCCCCTCAAAATTTGGGGAATTTTATTTTCAAATTTATTAAATTCCCCAAATTTTGAGGGAGGGGAGTTGGTTTCTTTTCAAACCCCGCCTTAAAAGGCGGGGCTATTGAT
>CAZEWS010000156.1:0-938 GCA_964515985.1 uncultured Rikenellaceae bacterium
AAAACTGATTTAGAAAGGCTATCCCCAAAACAGAGGATATACGGAAGGATTACACTAATTATACTATTTCTGGGAGGAATGATATTTGGACCTTTGGTTCAGTTCCATGCTTTTGGTGAATATTGGACAGGAATCCCTTTTGGATGGGACCTCACTGACAATAAAACATTAATTGCCTTTCTTTTCTGGGTATTAGCAGTTGCAGGAAACCGGAAACGGGAAAAACCCTCATTAACTATTCTGGCAGCTGCAATAATGCTAATAATTTTTTCAATTCCCCATAGTATGTTCGGATCTGAACTCGATCCGGAAACAGGTGAGGTAATTACAGGAATGGTGCAATTATTTTTATTTTGAGACTAAATATATGACTAAACATATTTTGATTTTACTTGGATCAGGTTTTATTGGTATAATTGTGCCTGGACTACCGACTACACCATTTTTATTATTAGCAGCCGGTTGTTATGTCAGAAGTTCAGATCGTTTATACTCATGGTTGTTAAATCATAAATTATTTGGCAAATACATATATAATTTCAGAGAAACACGATCAATATCATTACGTAGCAAAATTATTTCGCTTATCGTGATGTGGATCATGATTAGTCTATCTATTTATATATTCATAAAAATTATACCGGTCAAGATAATCATTGCACTACTTGGAGTAATTGGCACCTTAGTTATCTTATCAATACCTACTTCAAGGAAATAATTAAAATACTTTTGACTTGACGCTAGTGTTTACACTTTAGACAAAAAAAGCCCCGTGGTATAAACCTCGAAACTTTCTTACTAACATGATTTCCCTTAGTATAGTCCCTTTTTGGGGATAGCCTTTCTAAATCAGTTTTAAACCGGATTTTTGACTGGTAAATCTATTCTTCTTCTTCTTCCTCTTCACCTACATCTTCAACTTCTCCTGCTTCCTCAAC
>CAZEWS010000156.1:1002-8533 GCA_964515985.1 uncultured Rikenellaceae bacterium
GTTATAAACCAACGATTCACCAGAATCGAACTGCAAAACCGAACAACTTCTTCAGCAGCTTGTTCTTCTTTTGGTGTACTTTTGCAGCCATATAAACCAATAAAACATACGGTGGCAAGTGCCAGAAATAAATACTTAATTTTTTTCATTTGTGATTTTTTTTTGGATTAGAATACAATTTTTTCAAATATATTACTTTACATGTTAATATCCAACTATTTATTAGTGTAATTTGTTTTTTTATAATTTTAGAACAATCTTTAGTAAAAAATCAGTGCTTTTTTTTACCCCTGTATGCAGCACCAATAATTTTCGAACGTCTTTAAGGTGAAAATGATGGATAAGGAAACAGTTTACCAGAATATACATCAGGATATTATTGACGGTTGTGTTAGCGGAGATCAGAAGTCACAGTTCAAATTATACAAGCTCTATTATAAGGCAATGTATAATGCAAGTCTCAGGATAGTCAATGATTCCACGGAAGCTGAAGATATAATGCAGGATGCTTTTTTAGCGGCATTTGAAAAGATTGATACATATGGAGGCAAAGTAAGTTTTGGTGCCTGGTTAAAAAAGATAGTGGTAAACAAATCACTTGATAATGTTAAGAAAAAAAGAGTTGAACTTATACCAATTAAAGAACAGGAATACAGAATTGAAGATGAGAGCAGTAATAAAGAATCAGGAATCCCGGAAGTTTCCGTTGAAAATATTAAGAATTGCATAAACAAGCTTGCAGACGGATATAGAATAGTTCTTTCACTTTACCTTATAGAAGGATATGACCATGAGGAAATCGGGCAGATCCTGGGAATTTCCGGGTCCACATCCAGATCACAATTTACCAGGGCACGAAAGAAACTGATAGAGGAACTTAAGAAAAAATGAGCTTATGAAAAATATAGATAAAATAATCAGGAATAACAGGGAGTTGTTCGATACGGCTGACCCGGATGAAGGGCACTTCAACCGGTTTGCTGCCAAATTGAAGCGGCAAAAAAGGAAAAACCGTTCATTAACATCTTATACATTCTTGCTTAAAGCCGCTTCGATAGCAATACTTGTTACGTTATCGTTCCTCTGGACATACCACAATCTGATCAAACCTTCACCTGAAAATTCAGGGATCAGTCTGAGTGAAGTGTCGGATGAATACATGGAAGTAGAAGTATATTACAAACAACAGATTAATCTGAGGTACGGACAAATACGCAACATGGATATTTTTTCAGATAGTATCCAAAGATCGATGCTGCTAAAAGAACTGTCTGATATGGATTCAATCTATACAAACCTACAGGATGAACTTAAAGCAAATCCGAAAGACAAAAGAATTATCAACGCCATGATAGAACATTACCAATTAAAAGTTGATGTAATGAATCAAATTTTGCATCAACTGGAACAAATCAAAAATGAAAATCTAATAAAAAATAAAAATCATGAAAGCAATCAAATTTAAAACACTTTTATTGCTTGTTGTATTTGGTATAGCGATAGCCACAAATATACATGCACAAAAAGATAAGGTTGAGAAGAAGTACCACAAGGAATACAGCGTAACAGCAAATTCTCAACTTTACTTAGAAAACAAATATGGAGATATTGATGTCAGGAACTGGGATAAAAACCAGGTAACTATTGATGTAGTTATAACTGTCAAACATCGTGATCGTGAAAGGGCAGAGAAACTCCTGTCATATCTTGATGTTGAATTCAGTCAGGAAGGCAAAGAGATCAGGGCAGTTACTCATTTTGATAGTAAGTTCAGCAAATCCAACTGGTCGCTCTTTGATAATGAATCCAAAGAGTTTAGCATAGATTATACAGTAAATATGCCTACTGATATGGATCTTGAGTTAAGAAACAAATACGGGGATACCTTTATAAATGAATTATCCGGGCATGTAAATATTTATATAAAATATGGATACCTGAAAGTCAATAAGCTCCTGCGGGATAAAACAAAACCATGCAATGAAATTAATATTGGTTACAGTAAAGCTGAAGTTACTGAAGTCAACTGGCTTAAACTTAACATGAGCTATTCAAGAATCGAATTTGAGACTTCTAAAGCTTTAATGGTTATGAGTAAATACTCAAGACTATATGTTAATGATAGCAGATCGATTGTAGCTGAAAGCAAATATGATACATACAATATAGGAAAGGTTGATAATTTTGTTTTCACCGGAGCATATGGGACACTCAAATTTGATCAGGTGAACAAAACACTGAAACTGGACATGAAATATACCGGTTGCAGCGTTGACTATATTCCTTCCGGTTTTGAAAAAATTCAAATTGAGAATAGATATGGTGGCATAAAGCTTGGGATAGATAGCAATGCGTCATATAAAATTGACGGATTTGCTGAATATGCTAAGATTCGTATCCCATCAGGATCAAAACTCAGCAGGATTGAAGAGAATACAAAATTAACCATTAATGGTTTAGTTGGTACCGACCCAAATACATCATCAGTTGTAAAGATCAATACTAAGTATGGATCAGTTCACCTGGATGACTAATAGTTGAGTAGTTGAGTGGTTGAGTGGGTTGAGGGGTTATTTATTTAGGAAATCCTGGTAAGTCTGTTGCAGGTAAATGCTGCCCTGAAAAGGAGTTTTACTTTTCCCCTCCCCTTCTTCAATAATCAGCAGGTGGTTGATATTATCAAATACCTGGGTTAGGGTATCGGTAACAAATCCCCAGCCGTCATTAAAAGTATAAAATGCAAAAGACCGGGATTCACCTGCAAAAAGATCTTTCGAAAAAGGATAATTTTTATTCATATTAAGTTGACCAAAAAGCGTTTGGGGAATATCTGTCTGTGAACCATACTTTGTCACTTTTCTGCCACCATCTGCAACAGCTCCTCCAATCCAGATCATGGGAATCCTGAATTTTTCCAGCGCATAAACAGGACTGTTTCCAGGATTACGCGCACCGTGGTCTGCAACCAAAATAACCAGGGTTTTATCCCACCAGGATTGTGTCTTTGCTGCTTTTATAAAATTCCCAAGACTTTTATCAGTGTAATACACAGAATTCAGAAACCGGTTTTCTTCGTCTCTGCCATGTATAAACGTCTCCATGGGTACATCAAATGGTTCATGACTGCTAAGAGTAAGGACAACCGAGAAAAACGGTTCAGTGCAATTATTAAGCCCATCCAATACCTTGCTAAAGAGAATATGATCGTGCACCCCCCATTTTGATGTTCTGAATTCAGGATCAAAATCATCAATTGTTACCATTGAACTGAAGTTTGAATTAACAAGATAAGATCGAAAGTTGGCAAAGTCAATTGTACCACCATAAAAAAAAGAAGTAAAATATCCTGTTTCTTCTAAATCATAAGCTAAATTGGGAAGCTTTGAATTTTTTCCGGTAAATTTAATTATAGACTTGGTTGGCTGAGAAGGATAACCGCTAAGGATACCAACAATTCCCTTATCAGTACGATCACCGGTAGCAAAAAAATTAGTAAACAAAATCCCTTCTTCTGTAAATTTGTCAATATTCGGAGTAGCACCTCTTTTATCACCCATAGCACCTATCACTTTAGTTGTAAAACTTTCAAGGGTGATTATCAGTATGTTGGGACGATCCACACAAATAACCTTCTCCACATAACCATCAGATTTATCAAGCTTTTTAATAAAATCCTCCGCCTGCTTATCAGAGACAACTTTATAGTTATTCTCACTTTCGTTGAGGTTTGCAAATGAATAGCCAAGATTCCAGTGAACGTTTATTGCGGCATGATTCAGAAAAGGATTCTTATGAAAAAATACCATACCAACATTAGCCGGAGCAATTCCCAAACCACCACGTACAGGAATAATAAGAAAGGCAAAAAGGAAAATAAAAATCCCAGCGGCGACAAAATTTCCAGACTTCAGATTTTTAATTAAATGGGCAATCCACTTTCTGTAAGCAATCCAGAACACGTTAAACATAATAACCCCAACCCCCAACTGTTTCAAAATAGCCCATATCTTCACCGAGGCAAACATCTCCTTTGTTGTGTCTATATAATTAAAAGCAGTATGATCAAGCCGGTAACCCCAGTATTTGTATAATTCAACATCTACAATAACAACAGAGACTGCAAAAAAAAGAAAAAGAAAAGTATATATGTTCATAAATACTGAATACCATTTCCCTCCAAGAAAAGATCCGGCAGCCATCACCAGGAAAGGCAAGGCGAGAAGATAGGCAGTAGCCGACAGGTCGAGTTTGAAGCCATGAATAAAAGATGCCAGTAAATTGAACAAACTACAACTCAGTGTACTATCAAACTGATAGACAAGAAAAAGTATCCTTACAACTTCAAAAAAAGCCAACCAGAAAATAAAATATAAAAGGAAATATTTAAGCCGGAGTAACAAATCGTTTTTCATAATTTCACGTTCAGACACCATTTAGAGCCGGTCTATTAAAATGCACATGACCTGACAACAAACCATGGATTAACCAAATCAGGTTTGTTATAAACCAACGATTCACCAGAATCGAACTGCAAAACCGAACAACCTGCATATAAAGCAATAGCATGACCGGCAGCAGTATCCCATTCCATGGTTGGCCCTAGCCGCGGATAAATATCTGCTTTACCTTCAGCAACCATGCAAATTTTAAGTGAACTGCCCTTTATCACAACCTCAGCTTCTCCGTATTCCTGTTGCAGTTTCTTAAAATAATCTCTTGTCTCAGGAGACAAATGTGAACGGCTGCCTACAATACGAAAATTTTTAATTATTCTGTTTGCCTCAATTTTTTCAGCCCTTGCCAGCAACTTGTCTAAAGAAGAAAATTTTCCCTTGTCAGGAACATTCTCTATTTTGTATGAGCCTGTTTGCTTTTCAGCAAAATAGAGTTGTTTATGCACAGGAACAAAAACAACTCCCATAACCGGGATATGCTTCTCAATAAGTGCAATATTTACCGTGAACTCTCCATTTCTTTTAATAAATTCCTTAGTCCCATCCAACGGATCAACCAACCAGTATTTCTCCCATCCTGACCTTTCTTCAAAAGGAGTCTTTTTACCTTCTTCACTGAAATATGGGATACCTGTAACAGAAAGCATCTCTCTAATAAGATTATCCGCTTTACGGTCGGCTAATGTTAAGGGAGACTCGTCTTCTTTAAATTGCACCTCATAATCCTCTGAGTTATAGACCTCCAGTATTTTCTCTCCCGCTCTGAGAGAAGCATGAACAGCATCCAAAAGAAGTTTGTCATTGTCTCTCATAATTTCATATTAACAATTAAAAATAAAGTAAGCTCAAAATTGTTACAGTCACAAACATGTAGATCATAGTAAGCGGGAAACCTACTTTAAAAAAGTCTTTAAATTTATAACCTCCCGGACCATATACCATCAGGTTAGTCTGATACCCAACAGGTGTCATAAAATTAGCTGCTGCAGCATAAGCTACAACAAGAATAAACGGCATATATGGCAACTCAAGGTTTACTGCCATTGTCAGCGAAATTGGAAAAATAATTGCCACAGCTGCTTTATTTGTAATATATGCTCCCATAAATGCTGTTATCAGGTATATACCAAACAGGATACCTATTTTGCCAAAAGGGATAAAAATATTAATGAAAAAGTTAGCAATCAGGTCTGCCGCTCCGGATTTAATCATAGCAGTACCTAATGCAAGTGACATAACAATAATGAGAGCCAGGTCATAATCAATACCTTTTGGAAGATCTTTCGGATTAGTAACCTTCATAACAAGTGAAGCCAGAAGCAAAACTATAAGACCCATAAACAGTGGAATAATATGTAATGCTGACAGGATAATAGATAAAATCAAACCACCAACCAGTGTGGGAACTTTATAGGCTTCAAAACGCTGAAAGGTTTTTACTTTTGAAATATAATAAAAGTCTCCTGTATCTCTTGATCTGCTTATAAAATCATCGCCTGAATACAACAACAAAACATCACCTGCCTTTAAAACAACATCCCGGAGTTTACTTTCAATTTCTTCTTCATTCCTGTGAACACCGATAACTGCTGCATCAAATTTCGAACGGAAGTTTATTCTTTTCAGACTTTTATTAATAAGAGATGAGTTATGTGAAATAACAATTTCCACAATCTCGGTCTTTTTCTTCCTTTTTAACATACCCACTGATGGAATAGAAAGGCCTAAATTTCTACCAATAAGATCAGTAACCTTATCTGTATTACCGGCAAAAACAAGAATATCACTTTCGGCCAGGACAAGGCTATTTGAAACTACAAAAATCTTTTTTTCATTTCTTTGTATTTCAACAAGGTACAATCCTTTTAAATCTCTAAGTCCTGATTCTCCGACATTTTTTCCAACTAGCTTTGATTTTTTACGTATTTGGGTTTCAATAATATAGTTCCGGTTTGTTCCCTGCATATCATCTAATGGGTGCTTTCTTTCAGGCAGTAACCTGTAACCCCAAAACATAAAATATAAGTATCCGATAATAATCATGGGAAATCCAACCCATATAAAATCAAATATATTTAAAGGTGCAAGATCTTGTACAATAGTCTGATCAACAACTAAACCACTAACAATTAAATTAGTAGAGGTGCCGATTAGAGTGGCGCATCCACCTAAAATAGCTGCATATGAAAGGGGAATAAGAAATTTTGATGGTGAGACTTCATTCCGCTTACACCAGTTATTTACATAAGGCATCATTACTGCAACTAGAGGAGTATTATTGAGGAAAGCAGAAAAGCCGGCTATTGACAGCATCATACGGCTTAGAAATCCTTTATAGCTTTTTGCACCTGAAAATATTTTTTCAAACATATTATCAATTACTGCTGTGCGTCGGATAATATCACCAAAAAGAAGTAACATGATTATCACTGCAATTTGCTCATTGGCAAAACCACTCAGTATCTCACGTGGAGTAAGAACACCGAAAAAACCAAGCACTACCACAGCTACCAGGAAAGTAAAAGTTGCTCCAAGTATTTCCATGTAAAGGGAAATAATAATGAAGAAAATAATAACCAGAACAAGAATAAGGTGAAAACTTATCATAAAATCCTGTTAATAAAGGGAAGAAAAGTCATAAAATCAGCATGATGCACGATATATGCCTCTGTCGATCTTTTCACGAGGTCACCTTCGGCAGCATGGGTTGCAATTATATGACAAACTTCGGGTGGCACACCACATTCCTCGGCAAGTGAAACCCCGGAAAAAGGGTGGCGCAAATATTTACCATACTTACTCTGAATAGTTTTCCCATTCTTATCAAGCTCGTACTCAAGAAGTTTGCCTACATCTGCAAGAATAGCACCTGAGATGAGAACATCCATATCGATAGGCAGTTCCTCACCAAAAAAACTTTGAATATTCTCACCACTTTCCTGTGCTATATTTACAACACATCTTTTGTGTGCCATAAAACTAACCTTTAAATCAGCTCCCGCTTTCAGAGTGAAAGGTATCTTCTCCAGATCCTCCGGACTCAAAACACTTCTTTCCAATGCAATTTCCCATGTTTT
>CAZEWS010000156.1:8543-8793 GCA_964515985.1 uncultured Rikenellaceae bacterium
ATGTGGACTGCCGACTATTAACTAATTATTTATGAACCCGGAAAATTAAGGTTTTTTTATTCAATTTGCGAAACTATGTTCTCAATAATTGCATCAGCCATTTGTTCAGTTGATGAAGCACCTTTTTCTATAACATCCTGCTGCCCGGCCATCTTTTTCATATCGTAGGTTCTGATCTTTCCTTCAAGGATCAATTTGGTAATAGCATCCCTGATTTTTGCGGCAATCTCATGTTCTTTTATATAATCCA
>CAZEWS010000157.1:0-8758 GCA_964515985.1 uncultured Rikenellaceae bacterium
CAAGTATCACTAACATTAATCCACTGTTCATGGTTGTCGGGAGGGCTAACAGGGAATACCCTGCAAACATAACCACAAGGCCAATGCTGATGGTTTTACCGTATCCAAGCACTCTGTCGGCAATAATTCCACCGAAAAGAGGAAGGAAGTAAACAAAAAACAGGAAAATACCGTAAATCTGACCTGCCTCGGCAGCATTATATCCGTATTTTGCCTGCAAAAACAGGTTGAAAATGGCGATCATGGTATAAAACCCGAATCGCTCACCCATATTTGCAAAGAATGCTACAAATAACCCTTTGGGATGCTCACTAAACATGGTCTTAAATTTTTGTTAATTAATTTGGTTTAAAATGAATTTCAACAAATATATACATCTTTTTTCAGTAGCATGAAAAATTTCATAATTTGGCTTAAAAGAATTTTTTAATAATGGGCTGAACCTGTTATTTTTGTAAAAGATTACCTTTGAATAAATTAAAATATGAAAATATTTCGAGCCGACCAGGTAAAACAAATAGATGCATACACTATAGAGAATGAGCCAATTCTTTCTATTGATCTTATGGAACGGGCAGCCGGTAAAATCTTTGACTGGGTTGTTGATAAGTATTCATTCAGGAAACCCATTAAGATATTTGTTGGTCCCGGTAATAACGGTGGCGACGGATTGGCAGTGGCAAGAATGCTTGCTGATAAAAATTTCAGGGTTGAGATGTATTATGTAAAGTTTACCGATAAAGTATCAGAAGATTGGAAAATTAATTTTGAAAGACTGCAAAAGCAGAAAAAGGTTAAACTTTGTACCATTGCCGAAAAAAATGAATTCCCGGATATCCGTGAAGATGAATTGGTTCTTGATAGTATTTTCGGATCGGGGCTTATCAGACCTTTAAAAGGTCTTCCTGCTGAAATTGTTCATCATATTAATCAAAGCAATGCTGAAGTAATTGCCATAGATATTCCATCGGGTCTGTTCGGGGAAGATAATTCCGGGAATAATAAGAACAATATCATAACGGCAAACGTAACGTTAATTTTTCAGTTCCCGAACGTATCTTTTTTCTTTGCTGAAAATGAGGACTTTGTCGGTGACTGGTACGTTCTGCCGATCGGGCTGCATAAGGACATTATTGACCAAATGCCGGTAAGTCATTATTTTGTAACAAGGGAATTTGTGAGAAGAAACCTGATGGTTCGTAAAAGATTTTCCCATAAAGGGACGTATGGTCATGCTTTATTAATTTCGGGATGTTATGGTAAAATGGGCGCTGCAGTATTGGCGTCGAAGGCTTGTTTACGAACAGGAATCGGTCTGCTTACAGCACATGTTCCAAAGTTAGGTTACCAGATTATACAGAATACAGTACCCGAAGCAATGATCAGTATTGATCAGTCGGATATACTTTTTACTGAAGTACCGGACCTTAACCAATATGATGCTGTTGGGGCAGGACCGGCAATTGGTTGCAAAAATAATTCTCAAAAAGCCATTAGGGAACTCCTGAATAAGGCAAAAGTCCCTCTTGTTCTGGATGCCGATGCAATCAATATTCTTGGATCACAAAAAGAATGGTTAAAAGAAGTACCGGAAAACAGTATATTTACACCTCATCCGAAAGAATTTGAGCGTTTGGCAGTTAGAACAGAAGATCACTTTACACGAAACCGGGTACAGATCGAATTTGCTCAAAAATATAAAGTTTACGTAGTTTTAAAAGGTGCTTATACCGCTATTGCATGTCCTGATGGGACCTGCTATTTTAATACAACCGGCAATCTGGGTATGGCTACGGCAGGAAGCGGCGATGTATTAACCGGCATTATCCTTTCGTTTCTGGGCCAACGATATTCCCCGAAATTATCAGCTATTATTGGTGTATATATTCATGGACTGGCGGGTGATCTTGCTGCGGAAGACGTTGGGCAGGAGGCACTGATCGCTTCAGACATAATAGATTATCTTGGACATGCGTTTAAGAGAATAAAGAATGTATAACTAATCAGTGTTTTGGGAGGAAAGGAAATAGGATGTAATAAAATGGTATAAGTTTAAAGTTATATGTTAATATAGATACTGGGTACTGGATAATGGCGAAGTGGCGAAAGAGCGAGGGGGCGAAAAGATAACAGTAAGACGAAGCTCCGGTTCGTCATTATGTTTATTGGGGATTGAGGTATAAATGTGTTTGTGTGTTTAAATGTTTGAAACAAAAAAAACCAAAAACCAAAAACTAAAAACTAAATAGTCACAAGAACTAAAATAATTAAGGAGATGAAACTTAAATTGTATATTACCGGAATCGCTTTCATGTTTTTTACTGCCTGTAACCCTCCTGTAACCTTTATGAGTACAGTAAAGTCACTTGGCAATACAAATGTTATTAAGCAGGGTAGTGTTATTTATGCGCTTCCAAAAACAATCCTGAAAATTGATGTCGAGGCCAGAAAAACCATATACCGAAAGGGCCCTTATCAAGCTTATGCAGAAAAATACCTTGGGATTACCGGTGGAATTACAGAAGATAAAGAGGAATGGTCGATTTCGAATATTGAATTTAATTCCTATGAGGAAATTGATCCGGAACATTATTATGTAATTGAAGCTGATGGTATATTTGAATCGAACGTTCTTGCGTTAAGCCGGGAGGGGTTAATACTTTTTGCAAACCCTGAAAGTTATCGCGAGTTGCCAACTAATGTTAACTTGCTCCCAACTAAATATGAAGGAGTCGTATTTACTGATTTATCTGTAAAGAGAAACCTGAAAGAGGTGAAGGATACAATGTACCGGGTGGTGGAAACGGATACAGCAATTATCCGCATCCCTTTTCTGCATAAAGAAATAGTACAAAAAAGTCTTGAAGAGAAGGCTGAAGAAGCAGCCAATTATATCATTAAAATAAGAAAAAGAAGATTCAAATTAATGTCAGGACAATATGATGTTTTTCCGGAAGGAATTGCACTGGAATTTGCAGTAAAGGAATTATATAAATTAGAAGATGAATATCTGGCTTTGTTTTTAGGAAAAACCTATTCAGAAGTTCAGCATTGCACTTTTGAATTTGTCCCCGAAATTAATGTTGCTGACCAAGCCAATATCCTATTCCGGTTCTCTTCTCAGAAAGGGATCCTGCCTGAAAACGATCTTACGGGCAGACCGATTACCATTGAGGCTGCAAGGACCGGCAAAACTGACCCCCTGGAAACCATCGTATTGGAGCAGGGATCAGAGGAACAAAATATTGCGAAATTGTATTACCGTGTCCCTGACCTTGCCCGTGTTCAGATAACGGATGGGGAAAATGTCCTGGCTAAAAAGAAATTCCTGATTTACCAGTTTGGGAAAGTGCTTCAGCTTCCTTCTAATTTTATTATAAGAGACCCTTAGGGTCTTGAATTCTATTTTTTTATCTGACTAACAAAATTTTTCCGGTATTCATCGAAAGGCATTTTTTTGTAACTGTCTTCCCCAAAGAATTTTATCAAAGGTTCCATATCTTCGGGAGGATAATACCCTGGAACAGCAGTAAGTAGCTGTAAATCCTCATTCATATAGGCTACCGAGGGATAAGACATTTTGCCTTGTAATAATGCAATAGCCAGTTGATGGGAACTTCTACTTTTACCGGCTCCTTCATTTATAAAGGTTTTACCTGAAAATTCTATCGGTTTTGTCGATTCGGCATTGAATTTAACCGGATAAAATTTTTCATTCAGATACCTGGCAATGACCGGATGCTGAAATGTTGTCTGGTCCATTCTTTTGCACCAGCCACACCAATCCGTATAAACATCAATAAAAAGTTTCTTGGGATTTTTTTTAGCCAATTCAACGGCTTGCTCAAATGTGTACCATTTAACTTTTGAATTATCCTGCGATAACAGGCTTAAACTGACACCAAGAACAAGAACGAATATGCTGAATAATTTTTTCATGATCAGATTTAATATGTTTACATTTTTAGACAGGGTTTCCTTCAAAAAATATACCAAGATATATAAATAATTATATTAATTCATATATTTCCTGAAATCCGCAATAAATTTTTACAGGATGCGGATTGAAATGCCTGAGAAAATAATGCCTAAAGTTAAAAATGCCTAAAGTTAATAAGACTACACTTTTATGAGCGAATGTGAAATAAAAGTGTTTAGTCGAATTAATCCCGAAAGCGAAGCTATTCGGGATCTAAATGCCTAAGAAAATAAATGCCTAAAGTTATAAGTGCCTAAAATGCATAAGTTAATAATGTCTAAAATGTCAAAATTTGAAATTTTTAAAATTTTGAGTACACTTAATTTTGGAATCATAATTTTCTTCATCCCTTTTCATTTTACTTCTTATTATCTCATTTTAGGCATTTTAGCTCATTTTAGTTCATTTTACAATTTGTTTGTCGGATTGTTACATAACAGTTTTGATCCGTCATTTTTTTTTTACTTTTATGGTCTTATGCTTATAACTTATAACAATTAATAAATAAGAAGAGACACTTGAAAACAAAATGGTTAAAGCATATTAATAGTTTAATTAAAAATATAATCATATGGATGAAGTAAAGAAAACGTTAAGGGATTCGGCCGCTGCCAGGTGGACTGTTTTAGTTTTAATCAGCCTTCTGATGTTTGCAACTTACTGGTTTCAGGATTTTTATTCAGGTCTTAAGGGTTTGATGGAATCACAGTTGCATTTCAGTAGTAGTGATTTTGGACTGTTAATCAGCTCAACAACTTGGTTAAACCTGGTTGGTGGAATTATTATTGGAGGTATTATACTGGATAAGTGGGGCATACGGTTAGCCGGGACTTTATTCGGATCACTTGCTTTGCTGGGCGCATTTCTTAACTGGCTGGGAGCCAGCGGTCTGGTGTCTGACAATCCCAAGACACAGTTAATCATAATGATGACTGGCCGGTTATTATTCGGACCGGGTTTGGAAGTCACCTGTGTTACCATAAGCAAAACAATTGTAAAATGGTTCAAAGGTCATGAACTTGCATTGGCATTTGGCATCAATATGGGTTTTGGCCGTTTTGGTTCGGCTTTAGGGATGGCATTATCCATTGATATTGCAGGTGGTACTGTTGCACCGGCTGTTGCTTTTGCAGGTACTTTAATTGCTCTTGGTCTTTTAGCTTTCCTGATCCATTTAATTTTTGATGTCCGCATTGATAAGCAGAAAGCTGCTATAGCTGGTGAGCAGGGAGATGAAGAAAAATTCAGACTTGAAGATCTGGTTAAGCTGGTGAAAAACCGGTCGTTTATTTTAATCGCTTTACTTTGTGTTTCTTTCTATGCTGCTGTATTTCCATTCATCCAGTACGCACCGGACCTTCTGGTGAATAAATTCGGTTTAACTTCCGAATTTCCGGATATGAGCGGTGAATCTTTCCTTAAATGGCTGGGTGCTATTTTTTCCAACGGGCCAAAAGTGGCAAGTTTGATTCCTCTCGGCACCATCCTTTTTACGCCGATTTTTGGAAGAATTGTTGATAAGAAAGGAAAAGCTGCCTCCCTGATGATCCTTGGTTCCCTGTTGTTGATATTTGCTCATCTATCCCTGTCTGTTTTCCAGAATTTAACTTTGGGCTATATCGGTTTATTGTCGCTTGGAATTGCTTTCTCTCTTGTTCCGGCAGCCATGTGGCCTTCGGTGGCAAAAATTGTTGTCGAAAGCCGTTTGGGTACCGCTTATGCAATGATGTTCACCATCCAAAATGTAGGGTTGGCACTTTTCTTCTGGGGAATAGGCAAAGTATTGGATCTGGCTAACAGAGGCAACCTTGATGCTATCAGGGCCGGTGAAATGAATTATAATTATACCGTGCCGATATTTATGCTGGTAATTTTAGGAGTCATTGCAATTATTTTTGCCAACCAGTTAAGAAAAAGAGATAAAATCGATAAATACGGACTTGAATTACCTTCGGGTGTAAAGCAGGAATAAAATGATGTTGTTACTAATCAATCAATCAATTTGAAAAAAATCGTTCAATCATAAACTCAAGTTGCAGTCGATCAAATTGGAATATTGGAATATTGGAAATCTGGAAGAATGAAATAGTGTAAAAACTTAATAATTCTATGAATTGAAAAAAAATATTTGGACATTACAGTATTCCATAATTCCATAATTCCATTTTTCCAAGTCCTTTGGAAACTAATTGATAATCTTTAATTACATGAAAAAAACTGAGTGGTTACATATTTTTAAAATATATTAATATGAGCAAAGAAATTCAAAATCTCGAACCAAGGGTTTTATGGAAACATTTCTATAGTATTACCCAAATACCAAGACCATCAAAGAAAGAAGGGAAGATCATTGAGTTTATAAGGAAGTTTGGAGAAGATCTGGGTCTTGAAACAATCGTTGATGAAGTTGGAAATGTGATCATAAAAAAACCGGCAACACCCGGTATGGAAAACCGGAAAGGTGTCATCTTACAGGGACACCTTGATATGGTCCCTCAAAAAAACAGCGATACAGACCATGATTTTGAAAAAGATCCCATCGATGCTTACGTTGATGGTGATTGGGTGACAGCAAATGGGACTACTTTAGGATCGGATAATGGTATGGGGATTGCGGCAGCAATGGCTATTCTGGAGTCGAAAGACATATCTCACGGACCCATTGAAGCATTATTTACCATTGATGAGGAGACAGGCATGACGGGAGCTTTCGGTTTAAAGCCAGGAGTATTGGATGGGGATATATTAATTAATATGGATTCTGAAGATGAGGGTGAACTGTATGTGGGTTGCGCAGGAGGCGCCAATGCAAATATAAAGTTTAAATATACGGAGGAACCTGTCCCGGCAGGACATGTCGCTTTCAAACTGGCAGTTACAGGACTGAAAGGGGGGCATTCCGGAATTGATATACCGCTTGAAAAGGGAAATTCAAATAAAATCCTTAACCGGTATCTCTGGCATGCATCAAAGAAACATGGATTGCGTTTGGCGGGTATCACAGGCGGAAATCTACGAAATGCCATTCCCCGTGAATCATTTGCTATAGTTACTGTTCCCGGTAAGAATGAAAAAGATTTTCTTGCCTGTGTAAAGGAAATGGAGGCGGTTTATAAGAAGGAACTGGCAACAATTGATCCGGATCTGAAATTTGAAGCTGTTCAAACCGATAAACCTGCCGGCCTGATTGATGAAGATACTCAGAAGAAATTATTCGATTCGGTTTATACCTGTCCGAATGGGGTTATCCGTATGAGTAATGATATGAAAGGGCTGGTTGAAACATCAACCAATCTTGCTATCATTAAATCTGAAAATGGTGAGATAACAATTCAATGTTTATTACGAAGTTCAGTCGATTCAGCTAAAGAGGATCTGAAGAATATGTTTACCAGTGTTTTTGAGCTTGCCGGGGCTGAAATTTATTTCGACGGAGAATATCAGGGATGGAAGCCAAACCTTGATTCTCCTGTTTTAAAGCTCATGCAGGAAGTGTATAATAAAAAATTCGGTAAGATTCCGGAAATCAGGGCAATTCACGCAGGCCTTGAATGTGGTATAATAGGTGGTATTTATCCTAACCTTGATATGATTTCATTGGGTTCAACCATTCGTTACCCCCACTCACCGGATGAAAAAGTGAACATTGAAACTGTTAAAAGATTCTGGGAATTCATGGTAGAAACCTTAAAAGCTATTCCGGAGAAATAATTCTGTTAAATGAAGTCAGGTGTTTCCACCTGACATTGGAGAAGTAGGAACCCTTTATTACAGGAATACACGGAAACTCGTTCGGCGAAGTATTCCACTTCGTCGGAAGATTATGATATAGGGACCCGATCCCATGAACAGTGAGGGTTTCACTTTAAGTGAAGCCCTCACTATTTACATAAAAGCAAAAGAAATGGCAGAAAAAACCAACAAACTTGTTATACCAGACGAAATAATAACCAGCAAGATCTATTTTATAAGGGATAAGAAAGTGATGCTGGATGAAGATCTGGCCGAGCTTTACGGAGTAACCACCGGAAACCTGAATAAGGCTGTTAAACGAAACATAGCCCGTTTTCCTGAGGATTTTATGTTCCAGCTTACAAGGGAAGAGTTCGATAACTTGTTATTCCAAATTGGAACATCAAGTTGGGGTGGTCGGCGTAAACTTCCTTATGCTTTTACAGAACAGGGGGTAGCTATGTTGTCTGGTGTTTTGAATAGTAATAGAGCCATAAAAGTAAATATCCAGATCATGCGGGTATTTACCCGGATGCGTAAAATGCTTGAAACTCATAAGGAGATCCTTAAAAAACTCGAACACCTGGAAAGAAAAGACATCGAGCAGGATGAAAAGATCATGTTGATCTTTTAATACCTGAAGCAGTTGGAGCAGATCAAGCAGGAAGAACTTGAAGGGAAGAAAGTTCCGGTTGTTAAAAGCTTTAGGGGTAAAAAGTCAGAGAAATAATCCACAACCCACGTAGCCAAAATCTTACCTTCCCTTCGCCCTGTGGAATAATGCCTCCGGAATTACGGCGAAGCGGTGTTCTACAGGGTGCGGCATCAGCCAAATTTTGGCTACTCCCCACGCCCCCCGAAAGCTTTCGGGGCTTCTGTTGTTTTGCCCGGCAGCCTATTTTGCAGCACATTGTAAAGCCCTACAGGCCGGAACTGCAAACCAAATACTTTACAAAGAGCTGCAAAGCCGTCCCTCGGAAAAACAACCCCAAGCTATATTAACATAACTGACTTATAGGACCCGACCTTGTTGTTTTAATGATGGTA
>CAZEWS010000158.1:0-6240 GCA_964515985.1 uncultured Rikenellaceae bacterium
ACCAGTATCATCTCTCCCTGTCACCCAGTCTCCCATTCTCCCCTTCTCCTTCACAGACTCTGCCAGGTTCTCCTGCCACAGGCATCCCTTCTGGAAAACCCTGGCAGGTCTCTCCCCCTCTCCCAGTCTCTCTATCAATCAGAAATCCTCAACGTTTGAACGAACATAGTGAGTGAAAACCTCACGAGCAGCTGGTGTGTGCGCTATGCGGGTGCGAGTAATCAACAATCCTCAATCAACAATCTGAAATTTTTAGCTTTCTATTTCTTTTCCTCTCAATACACTGATTAGTAATCCTTATATCAATACATGAAAAAGCCTATTGCTTAAGTTTTCGTACTGTAAATTCCTCATCCGAAAAGTTATTATCAAAACTTATTTCCGTCATGATCATCCTGGTCTTGTGCTGTTTTTTCAAATCGGTCATCTCCATAACAACCGGTGTCCAATAACCTTGTTTCTGTTCAAATGTGCTTACCAGTTCTTTTGCTTTAACACCAGCCCTGGTAAAATATTCCACTCTTTTCATATAAAAATTGTTTCTATCAACGTACAGGACAAGCCTGGCATAATCGGACCGGATACCAGGTTTTGGCTTGAGTATCAGAATGTATTGATCTGACAGCGTTTCTTTAAGTTCAGGAATATATTTCTCGGAATAGGGTTTGGCTTCCATGTCTTCGTAAGTAAAATCGGTTCCGGCAAAGTTCTGGTTTTTTACATGTGTGGCAATTCGCCGTTCTTTCTTAAAAGCAGGTAAATAGACGTACATTACCTCACCGGGAAGAGAAAGAAATCCTATTCCTGCCTGAGAGGCAGGTGCTGTAAACCGTGTCAAACGCATATGCCTGCCTTTTTGCATTATTACTGCCTTTCGTTCCCTTGTTTTTCCATTCCTGTCGGTCAAAACTATGGTTGTTACTGACTTTTGATCTTTTGATGCGTACATCACTTCATCCATTTTTTCTAATATTTCTGATGCACTCTGAGCTGATGAAAACAGGCTAAACATAAATGCCGTCAGTATCAGCAAGCTTCGGATTTTCTGTTTATTCATTTTCATTTTACATTACTTTTTTATTGGTTTAATAAACAACATTATTTTGCTTCTTTCAATAAGGATCAGGATTGCCGGTAAAAGTGTTAAAGACCCAAGTCCGGACGTGATCATTGTTATGGATACCAATAAACCGAATCTCTGCAAAGGGATCAGATTAGACCACAGCAAAATCAGAAATCCGAAACTTACAGCCATCACATTTATGATAATGGATTTACCGCTGATCTTTATTGAATTTTTTATCGCTTCAGCCAGCTTTCCGGAATATTTCATTTCATGGTTCAAATTGGTGATCATATGAATCGAATAATCAATTCCGATACCGATTGAAATACTGCCTACGAGAACCGTCGCGATATCAAGAGGTATGCCAGATAATCCCATAAAACCATACAGAATAACCAGGGTGACAATGATTGGGATAATGGCTATTGTACCTTTAAAAAATGACCTCATCAGGAACGAAACTGCTATAAAAACCAGAATAGTAGCAATACCAAGACTCCGCATCTGGCTGGTAATTATACTCCTGTCAAGCTTTAAAACCAGGGAAGGAATACCTGTAACTTCTATTTTTATATCCCCCTTTTCCAAAATATATTGATTTAATCCATCAATAAATATCTTTATATCCTGAATATCGGTGGACCCGAATGTGGCATTTATCATAGCTTCATCCAGTTCAGGACTAACCAGTTGTTCAAGTATTTCCTGTCCTTCCAGTAAAAACCAGAGGTTGGCTACCTTTTCCGGATCGTCCGGAATTTTCTTACCCTCGCCCATAACATCATTCATTTGCTCAAAAAGATCTGCAACAGACCGGGCATTGACAAGATTTTTATCCTTCAGCATGAAATCAGATGTGGCCTTAATTTGTTTCAGGACTTCAGGATCAAGTACATCGCCCTTAACTGACACATAAACAGGGGAAGTTCCACCCATCTTCTCGGTCAGCACTTTTTCAGTAATCCGGTTCGGATTATCCTTCTTGAGATAATCCAGAAAATCCACTTTTCTCTCAATTCTGAAAATGCCGAAAAGAAAGGGAATGATTATAAATGCCCATACGATTACAATCGTTTTTGGATATTTGTTTATATACCGGTGGAGTTTATCCAATAGCAGAATAAGGAAAGATCCACTGCTTCGACGGCTAAGTTTGCTTTTCCTGGCAGGGAAGGTTGCAATTAAAGCCGGGGTGAAGAACAGGGAGAGTAACATAGCAAAGAAAATACCCAATGAGGTAAAAACACCAAAAGTACTGATGATTTTGATGTAGGACCCGAAGATAAAGGAAAGAAAGCCAAAAATGGTCGTTAGGGATGCGAAAAATACCGGTATCATAATATAAGCCAAAGCAACCTTTAATCCTGAATCCCTGTTTTCTGCAATGGTTTCCTCAATCCTGTTATATACGTGAATTGTATAAGCACTACCAATTGCGATTAGTAATATCGGAATAATGCTTGTTATGATGGATATTTCTACTCCGGTCAATCCCATTACCCCATACGTCCAGATAATGCTGATCAGAATGGTAAGAACGGGTAAAATCACTCCCCTTATTGAGCGAAAGCTAAAGTAAAGTACGAATAGGATTAAGAGAAAGCTAAAAGGGCCAATCAATGTCAGATCTTTTGAAATCACATTCCCGATGGCTTCAATAAAAAACGGTTGTCCACCAAAGTATAGTTTTTCAGGTAACCCCAGTTCCATGGTTTTCCTGCGCAGGTTGCGTGCTACTTCAATTTTTTCAACCTCTCCCTGCAAACGAACCATAATTATCGTCATGGTTGCATCCGCTGAAACAAGGGTGCCCTTGTACATTTCCTTTGATAAAACATAGGATCTCAGATCATTCCATTCTTTTTCCGTATCCGGAAGATCATACTCATCAACCAATTTCCCGATCTCAATTCCCCAATCACTTCCTTTAATATCAATCACATCGATCAGACTCATGATGCTCCCGACCCCATTCATAAACCGGAGGGAATCAGTGATCTGCCGGATGTGTTCAAAAACCTCCTTTGTGAATATATCCTCTGATTGAATTCCAATAATACAATAGTAATTTCCTCCATACTCTTCGCCCACCTTGTTAAACAATATGGCAACCTTATCATCCCTGGGCAAACTGTCAAATACGTCGGGGTTAATATAAAGATCCTTAATGAAATACCCTAAAACAAAGGTTATGAATATGGTCGATATAATAATGACCTTTCTAAACCTGAGAACATAATCAGAAATCGTTTTCATATTATAAGTGGAGGATTTTAAAAAGTAAAAATGAATGTTTCAATTTTTTAAAACAGCATTAACTCGTTTTGATTTAATATTATCTATTTAGTTTATAATTTATTAAACTAATTGAACAAAAAAATCAGGTAAACATCAAAAAAAACTTAACAACCTTTGATATTTACCCTTGCCTTTCTTCCCAGTTCGAAATGAGATGAGGTAAGGCTTCTTCAATATATTCAATGAATAGTATGATCTCATTCAAGCTCCGGTTCACCTCATTATCCTTATCAGAGCGTATTTCGAGAATTTCATTAAAAAGACTGCTATAACTTTTGGCAAAACCCAGAACACTACCGATCATATCTTTCCAATTGGTTATTCTGGATTTAAAATACCGCTTCCGGTCTCCCGGTAAGGTAATGTACTCGATCTGTTCAGTATTAAGTAACAGATTAACCGCAATACTTACAGCGCTTTTGCTTACACTCAGTTCTGTTGTTATTTCGTCAAATGTGAGATAAGGTTTTTCCGTCACCAATAATAATCCAATTATCCGGGCAGGAACAGGTTGCATTCCCCATTTCTCATAAAACACCCCGATTTTTTCAATTAATTCTTTCTTTCTTGTTTCCAGGTTATGTGTTTCCATAAGGAAGATTTTTTTCACAACAAAAATAATAAGTTTTTTTAGTTTATAAAATTATAAACTAAGTTTTTATTTAGATGATTTTGTTTCTCATTTTTCCCATTTCTTTTAATTTTAGGCATTTTAGCTCATTTTAGACATTTTAGTCATTTAGTTTACTTTAATTCATACCCGGCGAATTGAATGGCTTTCCCGGCAAGAACCTGCATGGGTTTCAACAGGGGAATATTCATATGTTCTTCACTGATAACCAGTGATATTTCAGTACACCCATTAATCATTGCCCCTGATCCTTTCTGGTTTAAATGGTTGATAACTTCAAGGAGAATCTCCAGTGGTATCTTTTTATACCCTGCTTTGATCCCTTGCTTACCTGTTATTGCCTGCATTATTTTATTCTTGAAATTTTCATCCGGGACAATAATTTGCAATCCCTGTTTTTCGAAACTTTCTTCATACAACCTTGATAAATAGGTACCAATTGTTGAGAGTAAACCAAATGAACGGATCCCGGATAATTTATCTGACGCATATTTTGCCGCCTCATCAATCATATGAATAAAAGGAATATTGATGTTTTGTTTCATATCCTTGTAGAAATAATGAGCTGTATTGCACGGCATAATGATAAAATCAGCGCCCATTCTTTCCAGGTGTTGTGCGCTGGAAATCAGATCATTCAATGGTGAAATCCCATTATCGTTAAAGAAACCCGTACGATCCGGTATTTTGGGATTATTATTAATCAGAATAGGGATATGATCCTGATCTTTCTCTGCTTTTGTCATGGCAACAATTAAATTAAACATAAAAACAGTGGCTTCCGGTCCCAACCCACCTAATATGCCAATGGTCTTCTTTTTCATTTGGAAGTTATTTTGCGATTGTTATACGATTATATTGTTTCATAATGGTCAATACTTCCTTTACAGGCAAACAATCTGCTTTATGACCGTCTTTTCCGGTAACCGTTTCAGCCATGAAGAGGGAGTTCAGTATCGCTTCCTCCGTAGCCTCGATGACAGCCATAAAAAGCGGGGACATTCGATCATTTCGCAAAACCAATGAAAAAAATAAGGGTGTTTCTGAATGATACGACATTCTAACATTTTCTGCTGTTGAAAAGGCAATTACATAATCACCACTCCCATTTGATGAGATTCCTCCTGTTTTAGCCAATCCCAGCATTGCCCGTTTAGCCAGTCTTTCAAGGTTTCCTGGACTCAGTGGTGCATCGGTTGCCACCACGATCATGCATGATCCGTCAGGATTACTTTTCAATCTTTTGTTTAAGTAATATTGATTAAGTTCTTCTCCAACAGGAACTCCATCAATTTGCAATACTCCTCCAAAATTAGTTTGGACCAGGACTCCAACGATGTACCCACCAAGGGCTTCAGGTAATATTCTTGAGGAAGTCCCTATTCCTCCCTTAAACCCAAAGCAAATAGTACCGGTACCGGCACCAATTGCCCCTTCTTCAACCTTACCTGGTGTAGCATTCCAGATAGCTGTTAAAACATGGTCCTTCTTAATATGCCTCCCCCGGATATCGCTCAGAAAACCATCATTAGTCTCTCCCACCACTGGATTGACTGATCTTACATTTTTATTCTCTGCCTTATCTAATGTATAATCAATCAAGGCATCTGCCGCAGTTGGCACACTTAATGTATTGGTTAAAACAATTGGTGTTTCAATGTTTCCCAGTTCTTTTACCTGGCTAATGCCGGTGAGTTTTCCAAAACCGTTTCCGACATAAATGGCAGCAGGTACCTTTTCCTGAAAAATATTTCCCTCATGGGGTAAAATTGCTGTTACTCCTGTTCTCACATCCTCTCCATTTACCAGAGTGAAATGTCCTACCCTGACTCCCTGAACGTCAGTGATCGCATTCTTTTGCCCCGGTTCCATCACTCCTATTTTTATTCCCAGTTCACGCACTCTCTTTTTTTGTGAAAAGCAAGTGGAATAAACGAAAAAGAAAACCAGGATATGTGTAATTAATTTAAAAAATGTTTTATTCATGATACAAACAAAATATTTGGCTATGTTCAATAATCTTGTTGGTTTTTAAATTTTTTAACCTACTCGTCTGACCACTATAATAATATGGCTTCCAATTCAAAATAAAATTCAAACCAATATTCTCCATCCCAATCTGATCTCCTGGCAGCAGTAGTGAACGAGTAGCACAAAATATTTTAAATTGATAATAAACAAATAAAAGCAAATAAACTCAATATTTTTCAGGAAAAGGTACCTGCTGCCATTTATGTCGGAAACG
>CAZEWS010000158.1:6432-8737 GCA_964515985.1 uncultured Rikenellaceae bacterium
TAAGAAGGGTTTGGAGTTTTGAATTTGGAACTTAGAACATTGTAATTTACCTGCCTGCCATTTCGCTGGCCAGAAGTATGGCAGGCGGGTATGTAAAACACAGTTATCAAATATCTAAATTTCAAAAAATTAGTTTTGAATTTTGAAATTGATATTTGAATTTTGGTTATTGGTATTTATTGACAAACTTTATTTAAGATTATTAATCTTCAATAAGCACAGGATCTCCAAACCCGATTTTTTTCAATGGTTCCAACTGGGTTTCGGCATCCCCAACTACCAGATAGAACATTTTATCAGGAAGGATATATTTCTGTGCCAATACTTTATGGTCTTCAAGTGCCATATTCTTTACAATTTCTTCTTCCTTTTTAATATAATCCTCAGGAAAGTTATATGCACTCATAGTTTGCAGCATTCCAAGCAGTGAATAGAGCGTTTCAAACCTTCTGGTATTTGATTTGGCCAGGGCATTTTTTGTAAATTCCAGGTCTTCCTGTGTAATACCCTTCCGGTAGTTTTCCATAGATTCCTTAAAGATTTTCAAAGATTCAAACGTCGCATTGGAACGTACACTGGAATAGGCTGAGAACGGACCCACGATTTTCGACCCTGAAAAGTAGGACCCTGCACCATAGGTAAATCCTTTTTCCTCCCGCAGAATCAAGTTTAACACTCCACTGAATGACCCACCCAGCTTATAATTCATAACAGTAGCGGGATAGAAATTTTTATCTGTTCGTGCCAGGGCAAGATAACCTATCCGGATCACTGATTGTTTTGCTCCGGGTACATCAACAAAGTATATTTTTGACTTTTCAGGGACAGGTGGAATCTCATATTCAGGTATTGTTACTTCTTTAGCTTCCCATTTATTATCAAGTTCTTCCAATGAGCTCATCACCTCCGTCTGTGAAATATCTCCTACAATATGAAATCTAGCAATGGAAGGAGAAAAACTTTTTTCATAATATTCTTTTAAATCATCTATAGTTATACTCTCAACCGATTCTTCAGTACCTGATATATTATAGGCATATATATGATTTTCACCATAGACTAATTTATTAAATGTATTTGATGCAATATAATTCGGATCGGCCTTGCGTCTTTTTAAATTATTGATAATCTTTATCTTTGCTAATTCAAATTCTTCTTCGTCCCATCTTGATTCAAGAAGAATTTCTTCCATTAAAGCAAGAGTTTTCCTGTAGTTTCTAACCAACGTATTAGCAGATATGGTAATAGAATTGGAACCTGCATACATATTAATACTTGAACCCAGCAGTTCGATTTCTTCTTCCAGTTCTTCAGGTGTTTTATTTTTTGTGCCTTCCATCATTAAATCGCCTACTATGTTTGCAACTCCAATTTTCTCCATATCATCCCGTAACTTGCCTCCATCGATGACAATATTAAATTGAACTAAAGGCAACTCATGCTGTTCAATCCCATAAACTTTCATTCCATTCGCGAGATTATCCTTCCATACATCAGGCAATGTGATTTCAGACACAGGTCCCTGAGCCGGTTCAACACTACGGTCAAATTTGGAAGGAGTCTTTTGGATTTCTTCTTCTTCCACCTCCCCAAGAATAACTTCTGTAGCTTCAGAAATTTTTTCCTCTTTAACTTCAGCTTTTACTGATCCCTTTGCAACAGATTCCAACTGTCCTTTAGGCACAAAACTTGTCGATACAAAAGGTTTATCCTTGATATATGTGTTATAAACCCTGATGACGTCCTCTTCAGTTACCGCCTTAATATTTTCAATATCCTGTTCAATAAATGAAGGGGATCCTGCAAATTCATTATAAAATGCCAGCTGGAATGATTTATTCAAAATACTGCTGATTCCGTTGTAGAAGCGTCTCTCAAGTTGCGCCTTTATTCGTTCCAAATCTCTGTCCGTTATCCCTTCTTCCTCAAATTTGGTAAACGATTCAAAAATGGCATCTTCGATATCAGGCAGACTAACATCATGATGAGCAGTTACCGAAATTGTGAATTTCCCTGCCAGTTCCTGGGAGCTGTTATAAGCAGATACATTGGAGGTTAATTTTTTGTTCTTAACCAGTACTTTATACATTGGAGCTTTTTTCCCATCTGATAGTAGCTGTCCTAAAAAATCAAGTGCATAAGCATCCTTGCTATACTCCTCAACACCTGGCCAAACCATCCTGAACTGAGCTGCTTTAGCAAAATTATCTTCATGATATAATTTCTTTGTTTCTTCAAGAGAAAACGGTATAGGCTCCAAATCAGTAACTTTATCTCCTGAAGGTAATTCACCAAAATATTTTTC
>CAZEWS010000159.1:0-8676 GCA_964515985.1 uncultured Rikenellaceae bacterium
TGGTGAAATGTTTTCGTACCTCAAATTTCACCCCGACACAGTAATTCTTCCCTACGGGGCAGGCAGGGCAAGCATCGCATTTCACCCCGTAGGATAATTATTCCAACGGGGTGAACGTAGCAAGCCTGTAACCTGCAACTCGAATCAGTTAGTTTTTATCCACAAATATAGTTAAACCGCAAAATTCGCTAAGAAACGCAAAAAATAACATTTATGAAAAAGGCATCCCTTCGGGAAAACCAGGAACCAGAGAAAAGACAAAAGAGAAAAGGAAAAAGATAAAAGTAAGTGAGACTTGATTTTTGCAAACTGATGCAGCGAAAAACAATAGTCGAACTTATCCCGATAAAAGGAAGGATCTGAACGAAAAAAGATAAAAGTGAAAATTGAAAAGTGCGGATGTAGAGCCGAATTGTATTCGTCCGAACCGAAACCCGTAACACGTATCCAATCCCATTTGTGCAATACCCGGATTAAAAAACATAAATTATTTGGAAACCATTGGTGAAAAATTTAGATTTACAGCTATTATTATTGCCATTACAAATACCAAAAAGCACCAACTCAATAAAATATCAAATGAAAACCGCATTTGCAAATTCCAAAAAAGTACCAAAAGATTTTAAACGCAGGAAATTTCTTAAAGTCTCTGCAATATCTGGTTTGGGTGTTGCCCTTGCACCGAGTTTGGTTTTCGGGAAACCGGCCAACACTGAAAAAGCAAGAATCGGACTAATTGGTGTGGGAGGACGCGGAAGAAGTCATCTCGGCAACCTCTTAAGAAGAGATGATGTAATTGTTCCGGCAATTTGTGATATTGATTCTGAAGCTATTGTAAAATCACAAACCTTAATTACAAAAGCCGGTCAAAAAAAGGCTGTTGTATACGACAAAAGTGAATTTGCCTTCCTGGATTTACTTGCACGCGAAGATATTGACGCAGTGATTATATCCACACCATGGCTATGGCACACCAGAATGGCTGTTGCGGGCATGAAAGCAGGTAAACGTGTAGGGGTTGAGGTTTCAGCAGCCAATACACTACAGGAATGCTGGGACCTGGTAAATACTTCTGAAGAAACCGGTGTTCCATGCATGATCCTCGAAAATGTCTGTTATCGCCGGGATGTAATGGCTGTTCTGAATATGGTTCGTCAGGGTATTTTTGGAGAATTAGCCCATTGCCGTTGTGGTTACCGGCACGACCTGAGAGGTGTAAAATTCAATCCGGGAGTTGTATTTGGTAAAGACGCCGAAGGGGAAGCCAGATGGCGGACACAACACTCAATTTACCGAAACGGTGATGTTTATCCCACACATGGCGCCGGTCCAATCGCCACCATGCTTAACATCAACAGGGGAAACCGTTTTGTTTCAATCACATCAACAGCTACCAAAGCGAGGGGATTACACGACTATATTGTTAATCACCCTGAAGGCGGAAAAGATCATCCCAATGCAAAAATCAAATGGAAACTGGGGGACGTGGTTACTTCACTCATTACAACCGCAAATGGCGAAACGATCCTTGTTACACACGATACTGACCTGCCCAGGCCATATTCCCTGGATTTCAGTGTACAAGGAACAAAAGGATTAACTGATTTTGATTATCATACAAAGAGAATATATATTGAAGGTACAAGCCAACCACACCGTTGGGATGACATGAACGAAGGATGGCTTAGAAAATATGATCATCCATTGTGGAAACGGTATGGAAAATATGCCGGGGGAGCCGGGCATGGAGGCATGGATTTCTTTGTTGTTCATGCTTTTGTTGAATCTCTCAAGAGGAATGAACAACCACCTATTGACGTTTACGATGCCGCTGCCTGGAGTGCTATTACACCTCTCTCGGAAAGATCCATAGCCTATGGTGATGAACCACAGCCGTTCCCTGATTTCACAAGAGGTCGGTGGGTAACCAATAAACCCATTTTTGCTGTAATGGGAGATGAATATTAATAATTTTTCTTTACTTGGAGGGTAAATGAAAAGCATGGATGTATCTTTTAATCCATGCTTTTCGCATATTTTTCATATTAACTGTTTAAATTAGAAAAAAATGGCATTAAATTCACTAGACTGGACAATTGTAGGAATATTTTTTATTGTTGTTCTTTCCATCGGATGGTTCGCATCCAAAACCGCTGGCAAAGACACCACGCAGTTTTTCCTGGGAGGGCGCGGGATGCCATGGTGGCTTTTGGGAATTTCGATGGTAGCCTGTACCTTTTCAGCCGATACGCCTAACCTGGTAACCGGAATGGTTCGTGAGAACGGAGTTGCCAAAAACTGGGCATGGTGGGCATTTCTGATCACAGGAATGGTTACGGTATTCATTTATGCAAAACTTTGGCGGCGATCCAATGTTTTAACCGATCTTGAATTTTACGAAAAACGGTATAGTGGAAAGGCTGCTTCTTTCCTGCGAGGGTTCAGGGCAGTGTATCTCGGATTATTTTTCAATTGTCTGATCATGGGAACCGTTACCCTGGCTGCCATTAAGATCGGAGCCGTAATGATTGGCTTAAAACCCTGGGTTACGGTTGTTGGAGCTTCCGTAGTTGTTGTTATATATGCGGGATTGGGTGGTTTAAAAGGTGTAATCTGGGCTGATTTTTTCCAGTACAGCATCGCCATGTTCGGGGCTGTATTCGCCGCTGTAGTGGCTGTAAGCCAACCTGAAGTGGGAGGCTTAAGTAATTTATTAACCAATCCTGCCTTGCAGGATAAACTATCCTTTACGCCTGATTTTTCCGATCCTTCGTTTTTTGTCCCCTTATTAATCATCCCCATTGCGGTTCAATGGTGGGCTGTCTGGTATCCCGGTGCTGAACCGGGTGGCGGAGGATATATTGCCCAGCGAATGCTCGCTGCAAAAAATGAGAAAAATGCCATTGGAGCTACCCTGCTATTCAACTTCGCCCATTATGCACTTCGCCCATGGCCGTGGATCATTGTGGCTCTTGCTTCAATTATTATATACTGACCTGGCATCCATAAAAGCCGAGTTCCCGGCAATTACCGGAGAATACCTGAAAGACGATATTGCCTACCCGGTTATGCTCTCGAAAATAGGTCCCGGCTGGTTGGGATTGGTGGTTGCTTCCCTCATTGCAGCTTATATGTCAACCATTGGAACTCACCTGAATTGGGGATCTTCTTATTTGGTCAATGATTTCTACAAACGGTTTGTAAATCCCAAGGCGCCTGAGAAGAAATTGGTCCTGATGGGACGCCTTTCTACCATAACTCTAATGGTGATTGCAGGATTTATTGCATTAGTATTCCTTGAAGATGCCACCCAGGCATTTAATATTCTGCTGCTGTCAGGAGCGGGATCCGGTCTGATTTATCTGTTAAGATGGTTCTGGTGGAGAATTAATGCATGGACTGAAGTATTTGCCATGGTTGTGGCTACCATTGTCGCTGTGATCCTTATTTTTGTCGTTAATGACCTTGCGCTGGCAAATACTTTCAGCGGAGTTTATCCATTACCTGAAAATTTCCATGAGCTTGATCCAAAAGCGCTTTCAGGAACTGTATTTCCCATAAAGCTTATTTTAGCTGTCGTTTGTACAACCATTGCCTGGATCCTTGGAATGCTTTTAACAAGACCAGAAAGTAAAGAGACACTGAGAAGTTTCTACCGGTTGACAAGACCCGGTGGACCCGGTTGGAGCAAAATTGTAAAAGAGGCTGTAGCTGATGGTGATTTTATTGACGAAAAAGACAAAGGACTTGCATGGGAAATGCCCTTACAGATACTGTGTGTATTTATCGGCTGCATTGTCATTTATTCCTTTTTGTTTTCAATCGGAAGCTTTGTATATCATGATGTCTTGTGGGGATCCGTGCTGGCGATTGTGGCAACTGCAGGTATAATATTTTTATTTAAATCTTTTAACAAGTTACGTGCTAATTGATAACCAAATATTTAAGAACATAACTGCGTAATTTTAAAAATTGGGATAATTTATTTATTTCTAATTGATCTAATTTCTAATTGACCTAAAAAATGACCAAAACAAAATGAGCAAAAATTCACATATTGGTCAGAAGGATTCCTTTTCCCGAAGGGATTCCCCTTGGGAGGAGAAATTGGGATTTGATTAGACAAATTAGGTTAATTAGTGTTTGTCCATAAAGTAATTATTCTAAGCAACGCGAGATAAAATAAAAAAATGAATACCTGGCTGGCCCTGTGAAATACAATTCGTTCATAAAAATTTCACAGGGCTGGTGGAGAGTAAATTCCATTACAATTAACTTATGAAATATAATACCAGAAAAATCCTTGAAAACTTCCGTATTCCCGGTAAATTCATATCCACTGAGGTCAATAAAACCGGTCTTATTAATGACACTTATATTGCAGTACATGAAAAAAATAATAAACAAACCCGTTTTATTCTACAAAGGATAAATACTCTTGTTTTTACCAAACCGGTTGAAGTAATGGCCAATATTGACCTGATCCTTGACCATCAGGCTAAGAAGGTTATGCTTGATCCGGATCATCTGGATCCCAAACGCGGAGTATTGAAACTGGTTTATGCAAATGATGAAAGGTCATTTTATCAGGACACAGAAAAGAATTACTGGAGGGTGTATTCTTTTATAGATAATACGATAGGTTTTGATACGGTTGAATCTGAAGCACAGGCATTTGAAGCGGCAAAAATGTTTGGAAGATTTGGTAACTACCTGAGTGACCTGGATGTAAAACAAATACATGTTACTATTCCTGATTTTCATAACATTGTTAAACGGTACGAGACTCTTGAACTATCGATTGAAAAAGACGAAGTAAACCGTGTGGGTGAATGCGGGGAAGAAATTGATTTTGCACTAGACAGGAAATACCTATGCAATATTATAACCAACCTCCTAAACGAGGGTAAAATCCCGGTCAGGGTAACACATAACGACACAAAGATCAATAATGTCCTGATGGACCGTGAAACCCTGAAGGGATTATGTGTTATCGATCTGGATACGGTAATGCCCGGCACTGTTTTATCGGATTTTGGTGATATGGTACGGACATTCACCAACTCGGTCAATGAGGATGTTCCGGATGTGTCAAAAGTTAAAATGCGTTTAAATATCTTCAGGGCAATGGCAGAGGGATACTTATCAGAAGCAAACGATTTTCTCACTCCTGTGGAAAAATTCAACCTGGTCTATGGCGGTAAACTAATAACCCTTATGCAAGGTATCAGGAATTTAACTGATTATTTAAAGGGAGATATTTACTATAAAATTAATTATCCTGAACATAACCTTGACAGAACACGGAATCAGTTTGCCCTGATACGCTCTATTGAAGAACAGGAGAAGAAAATGGAAGAGATAATTGAAAATTTATAGTTACTTTTTGATTTGAGCTATGGTAACTAATCAGATAAATAAGAGATCAAGTATAAAAGGAAATGGAATAATGGAGTGTTGTCCCGCAGGGATGCCAATGGCAGAATATAACCTGCCTCTGTGAAATATACTTTGTTTTTAAAAATTTCACATGGCCTGCTTGCCCAAGCTGACGAAGGCAGGGACAAAGGGATGCTTTTGATACAGTTATCCAGTGTTCCAGTATTCCAGTATTACTCGCTCCCACTATCCTTCGCTCAAACCTGCTCGTGAGACATTCTGTTCGTCTGCCCTGTGAAATAGTGGCGAAGCCACTGCTGCGAAGCAGCATTTCACAGGGCAAGCTCACAGAATGGTTCCATTGTTCTAATTATTTCGGATTTTGTTAAAATATAAATTACTATGAAAATTATCAACTTAAATGAAGAATACGAAAAGCTATACTTTGTTTGTCTTGAAGATTGGTCGGACGAAATGAAGAAAATAGGAGATCATAAAGAAAACTGGTATATAAAGATGAAAGATAAAGGTCTCTGCGTAAAACTGGCTCTGGATGATAATGGAGAGGTCGGTGGTATGATCCAGTATGTTCCGATTGAATGGGGAATTTCTGATGCATTATACATAGATAACAAAGCGGTCCGAACTGGTCCACCACCTTCATATGAAAAAATAAAAAAGAAGATAACAAGGAAAGTCAGGAAGCTTCCAAAATAAAAATTTCGATAGATGGAAACTTTTGTCAATACCCTGAAAAATTACAGGATTCTCATTTTATTTTTTTTTATTAAACTCCTTATACATTTACTCACCAGTAACCTTTATAGCTTACACAGGGATGAGTTCCTGTATCTGACCATGGGGGATCATCTTAGTATTGGGTACCTGGAAATACCACCATCATTGGCTGTTTTTTCATGGATTGTAACACATATTCTGGGTGGTTCGGAGTTTACTGTACGGATAATTCCTGCTTTATTAGGAGCGCTTACTGTTTTCTTTACAGGTTTAATAACCAAAGAATTTGGAGGTAAAAAAATGGCCCAGATCCTGGCTTGCTCTGCTGTTATTATATCTCCTGCCTTCCTTAGAATCAACCAATTATTCCAACCAGTCTCCTTCAATGTGTTTTACTGGGTGCTTCTTTCCTGGATAATTATCCGGTTTTTAAAATCAGAAAACAAAAAACTGTTGATCTATTTTGGTGTAATTGCAGGTTTAAGTCTGCTAAATAAATACTCTGTAGGAGTTTACCTTTTAGCTGTTTTGGCCGGAATATTACTCTCACCTCATCGTATATTGTATAAATCGAAAGAAATATACCTGGCTATTGCCATTGCAACACTGATTTTTTTACCTAACCTGATTTGGCAAATTGTCCACAATCTTCCTTTAGTCAGCCACATTGAAGAATTAAGCCGTACCCAGTTAGTCAATGTCAGACCGGCAGGTTTTCTGTTGGAACAATTTTTCCTGAATTCTCCAAACGTTTTAATATGGATTTTCGGCTTATACTTCCTCCTTTTCACAAACCGGGGCAAGTCCTTCAGGATCCTTGGATATATGTATATTTTCATTATCATTTTCCTCTTGTTATTTAGCGGAAAGGGGTATTATTCAATGGGAGCATATCCCATGTTAATAGCTGCTGGTGCATGTTATTGGGAAAAACTATCAGACTCCTGGAACACTAAGTGGGTACCTGTTTTGATTCTGGTTTTTATGATCATAAGTATTCTTCCTGTATTGCCCATCAGCCTGCCTGTTCTTAAAATCGATAAATTGATTAAATATGGGGAAAAAGCAAAAAAAATTGGGTTAGAGTCAGCTTTCCGATGGGAAACCGGTATAGTACATGATCTACCCCAGGATTTCGCAGATATGTTCGGATGGAAAGAACTTGCCGGGATTGTAGAAAAAACATATTTTGAATTAACGCCTGAAGAACGCAACAAATGCCTGATTTATGCTGAAAATTACGGACAGGCAGGAGCAGTGGATTATTATGGGAAAAAATCCAGCTTGCCGGAAGTTGTAAGTTTTAACTCGAGTTATTTACTTTGGGCACCAGATTCCGTCAATATTGACATTCTAATATATATCAATGATGATACAACCAATGTCGCTGAACTATTCCAGGAAGTAAAACTAATGGGACAAATAGAAAATCATTATGCCAGGGAGAATGGAACACCTGTATACTTATGCAAGTACACGAAAACTGATTTTCAAAAATTTTATCAGGATCTTGTAAGAGAATCAAAAGATAACTACCGGTGACATAGATACAAACGTATTGGGTTATGTCAAGGATAGATGTACATATTTTTTATCCATTTTAAGGTAACAGGCCCGCCTGCCCGTTTTTTAGAATTGTGTAGAGATTTTGCCTAAAAACAACCGGACAGTAGTAAGATTGAAATTTATGTTACCAAAATATAATTAATAGTTAAGCTTTTTAATTTAATTTTATCTCGAACTCAAGTTATTAAATTACAATCATTATGAAAAAAGGTATAACCGAAAGACAACACTTCTTTTTGATTATTAAATTAATCATATTGATTATGGCCGGAAACAATTAAGCCCGATGACGGCACTGAAGTTTTTATGTTAGGCTATAACAAACCAGTACAATGGGAAAAGATTGGTAAAGGAGTTTTAATCGTGGTGCCCGAAGCCATGGTACAAAATCCACCATGTCAGCATGCCTGGGCGTTTAAAATTTATGCAACTGAATCAACACGGAAATAATTAATATTTCATAAATTGTGGGTGGTTAATTAACTAAAAAATCCAACCACCTCCCCCTCCCTTCGGTCGGGTACTCCTCCTTGTCTAAGGAGGAGAATTTTAGCTGTGCAAAGAAAATATCAATTGATAAACTATAAATAATCTATAAATTGAAATCCAGATTGCATAATAAGAAAGAATTAAAAGAAACCCGAAAGAAATTTAGAAGGAATGCTATCTCAGCTGAAGCTGATTTATGGAAAAGTTTAAAAAACAAACAAGTTTGTGGTCTTAAGTTTAGAAGACAACACAGTGTGAGTAATTGTGTCCTCGACTTCTATTGCCCTCAGAAAAAATTAGCAATCGAACTAGATGGAGAATACCATGCTATTCCAGGTAAGGAGACTTTAGACTCAAAACGTGATGATTTTTTAATAAGCTTAGGTATTAAAATATTGCGGTTTGAAAACAAAATCGTTTTTGAAGATCCGGAATTGATTATTGAAGAAATTATTAAAGCAGCTGGTTATAAGACTTAACTGACTGTATATTAAATAGGTTACA
>CAZEWS010000160.1:0-8674 GCA_964515985.1 uncultured Rikenellaceae bacterium
AAAGATACTGGTTGCTGGATACTTGATTATAATTGAACTAAAAACTGAAAACTACAAACCAAAAACCAAAATCTACCCCCCCTCCACCATCCTCACCGCCTCTTTAACTAATCCTTCGATTTCCTCAAACCTTCCTTCTGATATCAGGGTGGTTTTAACCATCCAACTGCCACCACATGCAAAGACATATTTATTTGCAAGGTATTCTTTCAGATTATTCAGGTTTATCCCTCCGGTTGGCATAAATTTTACATTAATATAAGGGGCAGCCATGGCATTAAGGTACAATAAGCCTCCTGAAGCTTCGGCAGGAAAGAATTTAAGATACCTTAATCCCCGTTCCAAAGCCTTTTCAATTTCTGAGGGCGTATTAATTCCGGGGATTATGGTAATGTTATTCTCTATGCAATAGTCTACAATCCGGGGGTTAAACCCTGGCGAGACTAAAAACTGAGCACCTGCATTCATTGCCGATTTAACCTGGTCGATAGTAAGGATCGTTCCTGCCCCAAGCAGGATATCAGGAAATTTTTTTCTAACTATTTTAATTACATTTTCAGCAGCATCCGTGCGGTAGGTTATTTCAGCTGCCGGCAGATCACCCTTTATAAGAGCCTCTCCAAGTGGAACAGTGGCATTTGAATTTTCAATTTTAATTACGGGAATAATCTTGAGTTTAGTTAATTTTTCAATGATTGGATTCATTTTCCGTTGATTTTAAAAGTTTTTTTCCTACTTTTCGTCACAGTACTTTTAATTGTGTCTCACTGCAGGGTAAAAATACTAAAACAATTTTAATTTGAATTAGAAATCCACCTTCTTTGATGGTGGTTATGTTCTTTTTTTGTTATACATAATAATATTATTGGAATATTGGAATTGGCCCCTATTCGAGTCTTTGAAAGTAACAATTTTTCCATTTTTCCATTTTTCCATCATTCCTTGATCACTATTAATAAAGCGCCCAATGGGTGCAATTCAAAGCCACCTTCTTAGAGGGTGGATTTTTACTCAAAATAATTATTATGACTGGAAAGAATAAAAGTAAGGTTTCAGTTAGTCCGGCTGGAGAAGAGTTTGCTTTGCCACCAGAGCAGGATTATCAGAAAGAATATGAACGTGTTAAAAATTTAGTGGATGTTGCACGTAAAGACAATAAGGAAATTGTTGTTGTTATGGGGATTGGCTTTGTCGGAGCAGTTATGGCTGCAATTGTTGCTGATACTAAAGACGAAAATGGTTGCTCAACCAAGTTTGTTATTGGTTGTCAAAGGCCCAGTGCCAGGAGCTACTGGAAGATACCACTGCTCAATCGTGGAGTTGCACCTGTAAAGGCAGAAGACCCCGAGGTTGATGAGATGATTGAGCGTACAGTGCTCAAGAAAGAAACCCTGGTCGCAACATTTAACAGTGACTGTCTAAACCTGGCAGACTGTGTTGTTGTTGATGTTCAATGCGATTATATTAAATCCGACCTTGGCAATATGCGGACCGGCGAAGCTGATATGGCTGCGCTTGAAGCTACTCTGAAAACCATTGGTCAGAAGATACCACCTGACTGTCTTGTTTTAATTGAAACGACTGTAGCACCGGGAACCACAGAATTTATTGCCTGGCCTATCCTGAAGAAAGAATTTGCCCGGCGTGGTTTGGATACCATACCAATCCTTGCACATAGTTTTGAACGGGTAATGCCGGGGAAGGAATACGTATCGAGCATTCGGGATTTTTGGAGAGTATGTGCCGGCTGTGATCAGGTGGCGCAGGAACGTGTAGAAAAGTTTTTAAAAGAAGTGCTGAATACAAATGATTATCCTTTAACGGTAATGGATCGTCCGATTGAATCGGAAACCACCAAGATTGTTGAGAATTCCTATCGTGCTACAATATTGGCTTTTCTGAATGAATGGAGTTTATTTGCTGAAAAGAATGGAGTAGACCTGGTAAAAGTCATTAAAGCCATAAAAGTTCGACCAACCCATAGCAATATTATTTTCCCCGGCCCAGGTATTGGAGGCTACTGTCTTCCTAAGGACGGCGGCTTAGGCTATTGGGCATATAAGCATATTCTTGGTTTTGAAGATGGTGATAAAATGTTTAATATCACTCCTGCAGCAATTGATATAAATGATACAAGGGGATTGCATGTTGCCCAGCTTACCCGTGATGCACTTCGAAACATGGCAAGGCATATTGCCGGTGCGGAGGTTTTAATATGCGGCGCCAGTTACAGGCAAGATGTTGGTGATACACGATATAGTGGCAGTGAGCTGGTTGTTCGTAAGCTAACTGAGATGGGTGCTGAAATGAGGATCCACGATCCTTATGTTGAACATTGGTACGAACTGGAAAAACAGGATGTTTATCCTGCACCGGGTCATTCATGGAAACGTTTTTTCAGAAACCAGGATAAGTTGAAAGATATCACAGTTCTGAAAGGCCTGGATAAAGCACTGAGAGGAGTCGAAGCGGTAATTTTTGCTGTTCCGCATAAAGAATATATGGATCTGTCGCCTGACAACATTGTGAAATCATCCGGTGCTCCGATTGTGGTGATCGATTGTTTTGGGATCCTTACAGATGACAATATCTATCGTTACTTTGAATTGGGCTGCGAAGTAAAGGCTATGGGACGCGGACATATTCAAAGAATTAAAAGAGAAGTGCTGGGCAGGTGATATGATTTTATGTTGCGGTGACGACGAGACTCGAACTCGCGACCTCCGGCGTGACAGGCCGGCATTCTAACCAACTGAACTACGTCACCATTTTCTTTTGCGCTGCAAAAGTAACTGTTTTTTTCTTATTGAGAAACTTAATAAAACTTTTTTTGTAGAACGACTCACCGGGTCGTTTTTTTTAATCCACTAAGCGGATTTTTATTGAATTTTTCTGCACGAACAACCTTGAAAGTCCTTTTACTGTAGGATCACGAATATTCAGAGCATTAATACTGACAAGTTGCCAGAAACCCAAACTATCCGTTTTATTTAGATATGCCTTTAAAGGATAAGATAATGTGAATTTAGAAGATGGCAGTTTGAATATCTTCAAAGGCTAAGGCAAAGGCTTAGGAAAAGGTGGCAGTAGCAGGAATAAGCAGGCAGCAGGCAGTATATGCAGTAGGTAAGGGGAAAGGGGAATGAGGAATGATGAGGTGACCGGGTGAAAGGGAAAAGTCAGTAAGACGAAGCTCCGGTTCGTCATTTTATTTAGGTTAAAGCAAGTGGAATTAAGGATGAAAGATGAAGGAAGTGCCAAAATTTCCTGCTCACTCCTTATTCGTCGGACCGCTCCACCCCACATCCGGCAGAGCGGTCGGACGATTTTCTGCTATCCACTTTTCAAGTTGCTTTCTCCAGTCATCCGGATTCAGGTCTTTTCCAACTCCAGTCCACGCCCAATCGCGATAAGTATTATTAGAGGAACAACAGGCTTGAAAAGGTGGAAAATGGTAATTGAGTGGCAAGAATACCAGCAGAGACATTTTTCAAAAATATTCTGTTTTTCCTGCTTGAAGATAACAACTCTTGAAAGTCACTTCACTTTCTCGTTAAAATGCCCATCTAAACTTCACCCAAAGTTCATCACCCAACTCCCACCACCTGTCAATGGCTGCACGGGCGAAATTATTTGAATACCTGGTAAGAAATTCCCGGCACAATTGGGTTTCGATCCCGTTTTTTACATTCTCCTCATCCTTCTTTAAGAATTCCAAAGCCCTTTTTTCAATAAAATCAATTTCATTAAAAGCTTTATCTTCAAATTCTTGTACAACAGGTTCGATGATTTTCTTTCCTTCGCCCCACTTTACCATTGCCAGACGGTTTGCTCTTCGAAAAGCCCATACGGCTGACTCCCGGCTAAAGTGGTCTTGCCCGCATATAGAAAAACTTTTGGGCAGATCTAAGTTACCTGCATAGATTGGGATCCTGGGACTTTCCCGGGGCACATCAAAACCAAACCAAAGTCGCCCTCCAATCTCATCAGGTAGCCAATCTCTCAACTGCACTATCCAGGAGTAGGCACAATATTGAACAGCTATAGGCCGGTGCCTGACTACAATACCGGGCTCTATAGAGTTTAGCAATTTACGTTTATCTCTTGCCAGCCAAGGATGAGCGCTTGGGCTGATAATTGTATCTACATGTACACTATCATTTTCATCTTTACGCTCAACCGTTATTTTGAGATTTTTTATCATCTCCCATTCCGTACCTTCGTACGTTGTACGAAAGAATTTCAATATTTCACGAATATCAACTTTTTTCTCCGGTTTCACAGAAAATGGTAATTCTTCAGCTTCAAAATCCAGGTGTAAAGAAGGCGCTAAGCTGCTGAGAACGAAATATTCCCGTATAGAGAAAGGTTTCCGCCCACTGTATGACTCCCAAAATTTAAATGGTTTTTTACCATCCCAGTATTTCATCTTTTTAGCTACTTTAAACACATTTTCTGAAGCCATAAAATTACCGGGATCCTTAAGATCAATTTCTCCGATTCGGCATATATTTGCTGCAATACCAACATGATCATCCGGAATGCGTTGCGCAGCCCAAACTCCTCCAATTTTATCGGGTCCTTCACCAAGGATCTCCATTTGCCACACTTCATGCGGATCGGCAATGGTTATACATTCTCCACCATCAGCGTAGCCATACTCTTTAATTAATTCACCTATAAGTTTAATTGCATGTCTTGCCGTAGTGCAACGTTGCAAGGCAATTCTTTCCAACTCTTCAATCAGAAACAAACTTTCTTTATTTCGTAATTCTCTGCGACCACCAAAAGTTGTTTCGCCAATAGCAAGCTGTTTTTCATTCAAACAGGGATAGGCAGTGTTCAGGTAGGCAAATGTCTTATCTGCTTCCGGTATTTCCCCCTTAAGCTCAAGTTTTTCCCTGCTCCATGCAGTATGGGTATGCACAGTACCCCAATATATTGGATGTTTTGTACCAGGTTCATTCTCTTTAGCAGGAACAAATTCCAGCCATGTCCGGTAATATGCATCACACGTATGACTTGTCATTACAGAACCATCGGTACTGGCATCTTTACCAACCATTATGCTTGTACAACTTTCTTTATACTCGTTTTTATCTTCCTGAGCAAGAAGCGGTTGAAGCGGAATTACTGATATTGAGAGAATTAGTATTCCTGTTTTAACAAAATTATTTCTTTTCATTTACATCAATTTATTTACTTTTCCAGTTTTATTCTTGCAATCCAGCCATTTTCGGTTTGGGCTGAGGCAATAAGTGCTTTAACTTTTTCATTCAGAGAGCCACCCTCTGCAAGCAGGTAGGGTACTATAATGGGTCCGCAATATAACAGGCAACTTGTACCGGTACCTAATCCCAATAATAGTGCTTCCATAAGTTGCTGCTTCTAATTTCGGAATAAAAACGTTGTAAGTAATTTAACCTGTAACATGCCTGCCCGACTGGGACAGGCGGGCAACCTGTGCCATAGGCATCCCTTCGGGATAACCCGCAACTTGAATTAATTACCAGAGTTTTGCCAAACCAAATATATTTATTATTTAATCCATACCAAAAAATTAAATAATCTTGAAATCATATTCCAATAATTTGATTTTTAATATTTATTAATTTATTTTACGTACTGAAAGGTTATTTAATTCTGTAAGAATATTCAGGTATTTCTTTTGCATTTTTCTATAGTTTCATAACAAAAAGCGTGATAATAATCTTAAATTAAGTAAATAATATGAATATAAGTTATTCTGATCCGTTATCACGGGCCTGGGGCCGGATGAAAAAGGCTCTGTTCAGTCCGTTTGATATCAACAAATGGTTTGTTGTTGGATTCACTGCGTTTTTAGCAGGATTGCTGGATAGACCTGGCGGAGGAGGTGGTGGTAACAATAAATGGGATGGTTTTCATAATCTGGATGATATTGCTGACTTCCCGTCAGAAGCATGGGATTGGTTAATGAACCATCCCGGATGGTTTTCCCTCATCTTGTTTGGTCTGGTATTCTTTATCTCTTTAGCCATTCTCTTTATCTGGCTTAGTTCCAGAGGTAAATTCATGTTCCTGGATAACGTTGTACATGATAAAGCCCAAATAACTAAACCATGGTATCAGTATAAAAAACAGGGTGACTCATTGTTCCTCTGGCGACTGGTTTATGGTTTTATCTGCCTCGCTGCATTTATAGCCATGTTGATCTTTTTCTTTAGTCTTATACTGAGTATGTTTCATGGTGATATTTCAGGGGCGCAGAAAGTTTCTTCCATCATTGGAATGGTGCTTCTATTCCTTACATTCATACTTATTACCGGATATATTTCTTTGTTTCTGAACGACTTTGTTGTTCCAATAATGTACAAATATAACCTGACAGCCATCAAGGCATGGAACCGGTTTCTGCCACTCTTAGGACAATACCTGTTCTACTTTCTGCTTTATGGTATATTCGTATTTTTACTGGTTGTATTGGTAGTTATTTTTGTTATCGTTGCCGGAATTCTTACCTGTTGTATTGGATTTTTGTTATTAATTATTCCCTATATAGGTTCTGTAATCATGTTACCCGTATCGTATACCTTCAGGGCTCTCGGTCCGGAATTTCTTGGGCAATTTGGTCCTGAATTTACAGTATTTCCTCAAGCAGAGGATACATCAGCCAGCAGTCCGGCTCAACAATAACGGAATAATAATATAGACCGAACTATTAAGTAACTACATTTTTAAAGTAAATTCAAAATTGAAGCACTTCGGGGAAACATTAATAGCTAAATTAACCTAATTTCTAATTGACCTATTTAATCTAAGAAATGACCAAATAAATAAATGAACAATACACCAAATTAAGACATTGTGCTACAAGCATCCCTAATTCGGGAGAAATTGAATTATCGACAACATGTTGGTAAAAGTTACGACCTAAACAATGATCAGATTGCACTTGAATAGACCTATACCATTAGAAAATATTTTACCAAAGGCTATTTTTTTATCTATCCTGATATTAGGATTTCTACTTTCAATTTTTTGGAACCCCGAAAAAGTAAACCTGCTACCTTGTTATTTTCATAAGATTACCGGTTTCAGTTGTCCCACCTGCGGATTAACCCGTTCCTTTCATGCTGTCTCTCATTTGCATTTTCAGGAAGCCTTTCAATTACATCTAATGGGGCCGGTCATCTATTTTGCCCTGGTATTTCTATTCCTGAAATTTTTGTTTGAAATAGTTTCAGGAAAGGAAATTCAAATAAAAGTTAACCCTGTGTTAACAAAAACCACGTTTTTTGTTTTTTTAGGCCTTTGGTTGGGATTTTGGCTTATTCGAGTGCTAAATGAGTTATAAAAGCAATTTTGTTTAGACTAACTCCTTCTTAATTAGGCTATATAATATATTGATTAATTAATTTTAGTTGCCAGATAGTATTTCACCTAAATGATAATGATAGCTTTCAAATGAGGATAAATCATTATGATGGCCACCTTTAATTAAAAATAACCTGTCAGTATCTTTAAGAAATTCTTCAAGTTTCAAACTTGATTTATAATTAATTATCTCATCATTGGTTCCGTGAAATAGTGCTATCGGGCACTCGACATTTTTTATATATCTATCTGTCCTGAGTGGATATCTGATAAGAAATTTAGGCAACCAGGGATAAATGCTTTTTGCCAAATCGATCATATTGTAAAAAGGTGATTCCAAAATCAACTGTTTTGGTTTATTATTTGAAGCAAGATGGGTGGCAATTCCGGTTCCAATTGATCTGCCATAAATAACAATATTATCTTCTTTGTAGTCTTTTTTGATTTGGTCATAAATGAATTGCCCATCAGAAAACAAGGACTTCTCACTTAGTTTACCGGTACTTTTCCCATATCCACTGTAATCGATTATTAACAGGTCATAATGATTATCAATAAATTGTGGAGCTATTTGCCCCCAACTAATTAAGTTTCCGGCATTTCCATGAAGATAAAATACAAGTCCCTTTGAACTCTCAGCCCTGAAAAGTATTGCGTTTAAAGTAGTTTTTTTATCAATCTTATAATTTGTCTCAATAAAATCATTAACAAATTGATATTGATAATCGGTTGGTATCTTTTCCGGATAAAATATAAGTTTCTCCTGAAAAAAATAGATTAGGGTTAAAATCAAAATAATTATCCCTATTAAAATATAAAGTATCATTCTTAATTTGAAAGATAATAAATATTTGATTTTAACAAGGCTTTGTTATATCTTGTAAGATCATTGAAATAACTTAATTAAGAAACACCAAAAACTAATTTCAACAGGTAATATATAAACCCTAACCCGGATAAAACGGAAATTCCAATAATCAAGCACCAAATGACAAATAATTTACAAATATCAATTAAAAAAATTCCAAACAAGTTTCGGTCATTGTTATTTTGAATTTGGATTTTACCAGCCCTGTGAAATCCACGAAGTGGAGCAAAGCTATTTCACAGGGTAAAATTTTTGGGATTTGTCATTTGTTATTTTCTGCCAAAATTTTACAGAATTTGAATTTTAAGGCACTAATATATAACTACACAAAGTTAAAATTTGGTAATTCATTTTCAGGTTGTTACAAATGATTCTTAATAATTGTGTATATAGACTCTACGTTTTTTCAGGACAAGCCTGAAAAAAAACCGCTTTGCGGGATGTTACATT
>CAZEWS010000161.1:0-2087 GCA_964515985.1 uncultured Rikenellaceae bacterium
ATATTTTAATTACTATCGACAACATCCAATTTGAACAACATGTTGGTAAAAGTTGTCGACTAAGCGCCTAATTAGTGATACAAAACTAATATATAATTCATCATAAAAAAGATCTGGCTAATCGTCGACTTTCAAAATCGGTATTCTCATAATCTTCCAGGCCGGGCTTTTCAATAAAACTACTCTTTTGAAGTGTTTTTTCAATCACATCCGGCATATCCAGAAACCCGATTTCACCCTCTAAAAAAGCTTCTACAGCCACCTCATTAGCTGCATTTAAAACACATGGCATATTCCCTCCCGTTCTCATGGCTTCAAATGAGAGTGCAAGATTACGAAATTTTTTTGTATCTGCCTTCTCGAAAGTCAAATCAGGATAATCCAAAAAATTAAATCTTTGAATGGTCGACTTTAACCGGGCCGGATAGCCGAGTGCATATTGAATGGGTATTTTCATGTCCGGAACTCCCATTTGGGCTTTCATAGACCCGTCAACAAACTGAACAATCGAATGAATAACCGACTGTGGATGGACAATCACGTCGATCTGTTCGGGTTCCAGATCAAACAGCCATTTTGCTTCTATAGCTTCTAATCCTTTATTCATCATGGAAGCAGAGTCGATTGTGATCTTTTCACCCATCGTCCAGTTGGGATGTTTAAGTGCTTCTTTCACGGTAACCTTTTGTAACGATTCAATTGTCCTTTCCCTAAAAGGACCACCTGAAGCAGTTAAATATATCTTTTCAATCCAATCGATCGATTCTCCCACCAAGCATTGATAAATAGCTGAATGTTCCGAATCTACCGGAATAATTTTTACCTTTTTTTGTTCAGCCAACCAGGTAATATACTCACCTGCCACCACAAGGGTTTCCTTATTAGCCAATGCAATATCTTTCCCTGCCTCTAATGCCCTTACTGTGGGAATCAGTCCACTAAAACCCACTACAGCGGTAAGCACCATATCAATTGCTTCATGTCCAACAATCTGATTAATAGAATCTTTCCCGGCATACAGATCAATTGGCAATTGGTTCAGAGCGGATGCCAATTGATCATATTTTTTTTCATTTCCAATAACCACATACCTGGGATGGTATTTTTGAGCTTGCCGGATTAGTAAATCAACATTATTATTTGCAATAATAACCTGAAGTTCCAATTCCTCAGGATGCATTTCAATAACTTGTAAAGCTTGCGATCCTATAGAACCCGTCGAACCCAATATGGCAATCTTTTTTCGCATAGATTAGTGTCCTCGCCTGCCGTGCTGTTGGGCAGGAATTCGCACAGTAACTTATAAGGGCTTCGCTCCATAAGTCACGTGCTCATTGAATTAAAAAAGTACGTACTTTTCCGGATTTAAAGGAGAACCATTAAGCCACAATTCAAAATGCAAATGCGGGCCTGTAGTAAATAACTCTCCCGAGCTCCCGACAATAGCAATGCTTTCTCCGGCTTTCACAATGGCTCCAACTTCCTTTAACAATTCGGCATTATGTTTATAAACTGAAATAAGATTGTTATTATGCTGTATCTGGATAACATAACCCGTTTCCATAGTCCAGGTAGCCAAAACGACCGTACCATTCAAAGTGGCGGAGATAACACTGTTCGTCGACCCGACTATATCCGTTCCAAAGTGACTCTCAGCAGGATTATAAGCACTTGTCACCATTCCTTTGATAGGTGCAAAAAAATGGATGCTTGATAAATTGTCTTCCGATCTGTTTTCTTCTCCAACCGATAAGTTATATTGTTCCTCCATTTCAATTTCCAGTCTTAATAAAGAATCTTCCAAAGACCTGGTAAAGATAATTTCACTGTAATCCATGGAGGTATCCTGAATGCTTTGAAAATCATTCGGCTCTTTACCTGATATAATATTATTCAGATTGACAAAATATTGGTCTCTTATCTCAAGTTCCCGTTCAAGGGAATCCAACCGGTATGCATTCATTATGATGTTTCGGCGCATATTGCCATCAGGATAACCGGGTATAAACTCACGTAGATGAGTAAAGGCAATCAGTATTGTATCAGGTAAAGAGCCGAATGATTTTCAAAGCATTCAGGATACCTCC
>CAZEWS010000161.1:2097-6519 GCA_964515985.1 uncultured Rikenellaceae bacterium
GAATACATTCATTTTTGATAGTTTCAATTGCCAAACTTCCTCAAAGGTATAGTCATTATAAACAATAAAACGGTATTTATACCTCCATTTACTGATTTTGCTATTCTTTTTGCCCATAATAAACTGAAGATTAACTGGAATTGCAAAGATATAAAGTTTTAACCGAAAGCAGGATTAAATTTTTTCATCTGTATTAGGGTTTTTCGACATTAATCCAGTTTTAAATAAACCTTTTAAATCCGTTTCTTTTTTCTTTATACTTTTAATTCTTATTTTTCGAATAAAATTCATTATTCCGGATTTTTTATTGACATTTTCCTATTTTCATAATCTAACTAACGAATGTATGAGTAAAATAACAAAAGAACAAAAGCTTGTCGCCCGATATGCCAAAGCTATGTCTCATCCTGTCAGAATGTACATATTGGAATTGTTATCCAGACAAGCTTGTTGTTACAGTAGTGACTTATCCGAAATACTGCCTATTGCAAAATCAACCCTTTCGCAACACCTGAAAGAATTGAAAGAAGCCGGTTTAATACAAGGAGAAATAGAACTGCCCAAAATCAAATATTGTTTGAATAAAAAAAATTGGGTAATAGCACAAAAACTTTTTAAAAAATTCTTACAAATCTAAATTTTTTTAATAATATTGTTCGCCGATTTGCGAATTACGAATATAAAAACTTAATGCAATGGAAATAAAAATTTTAGGGCCGGGGTGTATAAATTGTAGAAATCTCGAAAGAGCAACAATAAATGCCTTAGCCGAATTAAATCTGGCTGCCGAGGTAACTAAAGAAGAAGATATGAACAAAATTGTGAATTATGGTATTATTCGTACCCCTGCATTGGTAATCAATGAAAAGGTGGTTTTAAGTGGCAGAATACCATCTGTAAAGGAACTTAAAGACATAATCAGTAAGGAAGTGTAAGGCAGGATATTTTAGTAAAAATCGATTCACCGGGAATTCTGTGATTTAGGCAAGATGGTCTTAAATTAAGGAAAGAAAATGTTCGGAAATCGGGATAGAATTTGAAACTGGTAGACAAAAGGTTTAATTTTGTGTATACTGCACTAAATTTTAGTGTTTTAAGACTTGTCTTGAATACTGAATTTCAGGAAATGTAAATGAAAAAAAGGAAGATGTACCATGAAAAAGGAAGTCATATTTATCATTTCAATATTTATCTTAAACGTTGGGTCAGTTACGGCACAAACTCCCGTCACAGAAACAGTAACAAAATTAGATGTTTATTACTTTCACAGTACTTACCGGTGTGTTACTTGCAGAGCATTGGAGGCAGAAACAAAAGAAACACTAAATATATTTTTCCAGAGTGAATTGCACAAAGGTATTATCAGGCTGCATATACTAAATATTGATGATGATGCGAATACTGAAATTGTAAAAAAGTACAAGGTTTGGGGTTCATCATTACTACTAGTCAAGCCGGAAAGCCAGGAAGAAATAAACTTAACTAATCTGGGCTTTGCCTATGCCCACAATAATCCTGAAAAATTCAGATTGATTCTTAAAAACCAAATTGATCGAATGATCTGATTGATTTGACATAATCGAGTGAAAGGATTGTAACTCATTAATTTAACACAATAATTTTATTATATAGATGTCAAAATTAATCAGATCAGTGGAAAAGATTTGTTATATGGATTTCTTATTGAATAAATTCAAATAGCATGGAATTTCTTCAAAAGCTGTTGGACAATTCGCAGTTACCATTCCTTTCTGCATTCATCCTGGGGCTCATGACTGCCATCAGCCCATGCCCTTTGGCTACTAATATTACAGCTATTGCATATATCAGTAAAGATCTGAAAAACAGGAAAAGGGTTTTTCTCAATGGGATTGTATATACATCCGGGAGAGCATTAACGTATACTGCTATTGGCAGTATTTTGTTTTTTGGCGCCAGCATGTTTAAAATTGCCGGTTTTTTTCAAAGATACGGTGAAAAATTTCTGGGTCCGCTTTTATTAATCATTGGTTTCTTTATGCTGGGTATAATTAAAATAAAATTTCCCGGATTCGGCAAACTAACCGAAAAAATCAGGCAAAACAGCCGCTCCGGTATCTGGGGTGTTTTACTGCTGGGTATCATTTTCGCTCTGGCATTTTGTCCATATAGCGGCGTCCTTTATTTTGGAATGTTAATTCCAATAACTATTGCCAGCGTAAAGGGACTTTATTTACCGGTAGTTTATGCTTTGGCAACAGGTTTACCTGTTATCATAATTGCCTGGTTGATTGCGTTTACCGCTTCAGGAATTAGTAATTTTTTCGAAAAGCTAAAAATCTTTGAATTTTGGTTCAAACGATCCGTAGCAGTCATCTTTGTGGTAGTCGGTTTATATTATATCTACATGTTTTTTATCCGGTAATATAAGAGTTTTGATATGGAGTGGAAAAAAGAATTTAATATACTGTTTTGGATTGTAGCCTTTTTTCTTTTGGTATTTTTTATGCCACTGGAAAATCTCAGGTTTCAGGAAGCAGTCAACGCCACTCTTGATTTGACAAAATGGTATGCCAGGGAACATGTGATCCTTTGCCTTTTGCCGGCCTTCCTGATTGCCGGGGTGATATCAGTTTTTGTAAGCCAGGGTGCGGTTTTGAAATACTTTGGAGCAAGGGCAAAGAAGTGGATTGCCTACTCGGTAGCTTCTGTTTCCGGAACAATCTTAGCTGTATGCTCCTGTACTATACTTCCGTTGTTTTCCAGCATCCATAAAAGGGGTGCAGGATTAGGCCCGGCCATCGCCTTTTTATATTCAGGCCCTGCTATAAATATTTTAGCCATTATTCTCACAGCAAGGATACTCGGGCTTGAGATGGGAGCAGCCCGGATTATTGGTGCAGTATTGTTCAGTGTTTTTATAGGATTACTCATGTCACTGATTTACCGTAAGGAGGAGAGAATCAAGGCAGAAGAACAAATGAATATTATCATTCCTCCCGAGGCTCGCCCGCTTTGGCAAACAGCTTTCCACTTCTTTACCCTTATATTAATCCTTGTAATTGTCAACTGGGGAAAGCCTGGCGAGGGTGTTACTACCGGTTTATGGTATTTCATTTGGACTTATAAATGGCAAATCATAATTATTTTTGGACTTTCCCTGATTTATTCCATGGTTAGGATACTACATATAAAATTATGGCAAATCCTTTTGGTAGCTGCATCTGTGGCTATTATGGCTCTTGTTTTTTCTAATCCCTTGGTTCCTTTTATTGTTGGCATTGCAGGATTAAGTACGATTTGTTTATTACATGGAGGTGAAAACAGGGAATGGATCTTGTCAAGCTGGGATTTTATCAAGCAAATCATGCCGCTATTGGCATTAGGTGTTATTGTTGCAGGTTTTTTACTGGGCTCTACACATGATGATACCCAAATGGCCGGAATAATACCCAATCATTGGGTATCGGAACTCGTTGGAGGCAACTCGCTATTTTCCAATTTCTTCGCATCAATTGTGGGGGCTTTAATGTATTTTGCCACACTAACTGAAGTGCCCATTTTACAGGGATTATTAGCTGCAGGTATGGGTAAAGGTCCTGCTTTGGCTCTTTTATTGGCAGGTCCCTCCCTGTCGTTACCCAACATGCTGGTAATTCGTAGTGTAATTGGAACACAGAAAACCACTGTTTATATCCTGCTGGTAGTTATTATGGCAACCATTACCGGCTTGATCTTTGGTTCAATGTGAAATTTCAAATAATTCACAAAATTTGCAATTAATGAAATCCATCTTACTAAAAGAAAATATTGTTTACATAACTCGATTAAACCCATAAAATAAAATTATCATGCAATTAAAAAAATTTAAGTCAATTGGTTTTATAGGTGGAGGCAGGATTACCCGGATTTTTCTTGAAGCTTTCCGGAGAAAAGAGGTAGTTTTTGAATCTGTCCTGGTTAATGATCTTGATACTGAAAAGCTGAATTTATTAAAAAAACAGTTTCCTTATATTGAAACTGTAACTCAGAAAGAGAAGCCAGCCGAATGCGATTTGGTTGTTCTGGCTCTTCACCCGCAGGATATTATTTCTTCTCTGTTTGACGATATACGGCAATATCTTTCAGAAAGAACAAACTTACTGTCGCTTGCACCTAAAGTGTCAATCGTCAAAATTACTGAATTGGCAGGAATTATTTGTCCGGTTGCAAGAATGATCCCAAATGCACCATCAATGATTAATCTGGGTTATAACCCGATTGCTTTTTCCAAAAATTTTGACAGTAATACAAAGCAAGAATTGATTAAACTATTGATTAACCTAGGGGAATTGATTGAGGTACAAGAAAACAAACTTGAAGCATATGCTATAATTACAGGTATGGGACCTACATAATTATTTAACTCCTTGTTGCTTCAGCACCTTCACCAGTTCCTCTTTC
>CAZEWS010000161.1:6529-7482 GCA_964515985.1 uncultured Rikenellaceae bacterium
TGGGACCTACATATTTTTGGTTTCAGTTTGAGGAATTGTGTAGACTCGCTGTATCCTTTGGCTTAGATGAGAAAGAAGCCAGGAGTGCATTAAACAGTATGATAAAAGGTAGCACTGAGACTTTCTTTTACTCAAATCTGCCGGTTGAAGAAGTGAAAGACCTTATTCCTGTTAAACCATTAAAAAATCATGAGGAAGTGATTAGAGATTATTTTAAAAATGTGCTTGAAAATCTATATAAAAAGTTAAAAAACATCTAATCATCATGAGCATTTTAAGGACAGCCTCTTGAAGCATTTTTGAATAAAGTAAAAACCACCGATGTGTTTTTACCATTGCTCTGAGTATAAAATACGCCTGTAATATTTAGTTTTTATAAAAATAATAAAGGTTTTAATGCAACTATTAAATTTTTGAGGTTAACGTTATGAAAGAAAAATTATTAGTACTATTCGGATTTTTCGGTTTTTTGTTGTTTGCCGACTGTTCAAACGGACAAGATACCAAAAGCAATATAGAAGCGGACCGGGATCAAATAAGTCAAACTGCAAAACAGGATTATACTGTTCAACAGGACACAACCGCAAAGACAGATAAGCCGGAAACCGCTACTGAGGAAAAACCATCCTACAAGGTTACATTTATCGAACTGGGATCAGTAAGATGTATACCGTGTAAAATGATGCAGCCCATTATGAAAGATATCGAAGAAGAGTATGCCGGTCAGGTTAAGGTGGTTTTTTATGACGTGTGGACAAAGAAAGGATGGCCATTTGGAGAAAAATATAAAATCCGTGTTATACCCACGCAGGTTTTTCTCGATAAGGGTGGTAATGAATATTACAGGCATGAAGGATACTTCCCGAAAGAGGAACTGGTGAAGGTGCTGAAGCAACAAGGAGTTAAATAATTATGTAGTTAAAATAGGGAAACATTAAAGTTTTTATCATTGT
>CAZEWS010000161.1:7492-8659 GCA_964515985.1 uncultured Rikenellaceae bacterium
GTGTTTTTTCAGGTTCTTTATTCCCTGAAATCGCAACATTCTGGGATAAGTTTAGCTATGATACAACCAACATACCCATTGCCATCGGGCTAATTGTAATGATGTACCCACCTCTGGCAAAAGTAAAATATGAAGAATTGAAAGATGTTTTTCGGAATGTCAAAATACTTTCGCTCTCTCTTATCCAGAATTGGATTATAGGTCCGGTTTTAATGTTCTTTCTGGCCATACTTTTCTTACATGATTATCCACACTATATGGCTGGATTAATTCTGATAGGTATAGCCAGATGTATTGCCATGGTTATTGTATGGAATGAACTGGCAAAAGGAGATACGGAGTATGCAGCAGGTTTGGTTGCATTAAATTCTATTTTTCAGGTTCTGTTTTTCTCTTTTTACGCCTTTGTATTCATAACCGTATTACCTAACTGGTTTGGGTTGCAATCATTTCAGGTTGATATAACTATGGGCCAAATTGCCAAAAGTGTGTTCATTTATCTGGGCATCCCCTTTATTGCCGGGTTTTTAACCCGGTTTATCCTTATAAAAGTCAAAAATAAAGACTGGTATCATAAGAAATTCATACCAAAAATCAGCCCGCTTACTTTAATTGCCGTGTTATTTACCATATTTGTCATGTTTTCATTGAAAGGGGAATATATAGTTAAAATCCCTTTTGATGTGGTCAGGATAGCCATTCCTTTACTGATTTATTTTATAGTAATGTTTCTGGTCTCTTTTTATCTGGGTAAGAAAATTGGCGCAGACTATTCCAAAACAGCAACCCTATCCTTTACGGCCGCAAGCAATAATTTTGAACTGGCTATAGCTGTGGCAATAGCCGTTTTCGGAATCAACTCAGGGGAAGCATTTGCCGCAGTAATCGGCCCCCTGGTGGAAGTACCGGTTTTGATATCACTGGTAAATGTTTCATTAAGGTTTCAGAAAAAGTATTTTAATCACCCACATCCGGTAAAATGAATCCGGGAATGAAAAAAGCCTTTAAGAGCTTCGCTCTTTACGGTCTTTTTTCATTCCCCAGCTTTTGGAAAACCCCGACAGGGTTCTGAACCCTGTCGGGGTTAAACGTAAGTACAAAAAAGCAGTGTAAATACAAACCTCAATCAGGATAGATCATACCTTTGCAATGCACAGCATTAACATA
>CAZEWS010000162.1:0-8629 GCA_964515985.1 uncultured Rikenellaceae bacterium
CGGTTCTCGGTTCCCGGTTCTCGGTTCCCGGTTCTCGGTTCCCGGTTCTCGGTTCTCGGTTCCCGGCCTGCCCCGCAGGGAAGTTTACCCTGTGAAATGCGAAGCAATATTTAACAGGGAATGACTGTGCCGGGGTGAAATTTGAGGTACGAAAACATTTCACTAGGGAAGGAGCATATTTCACTGGGGTTCCTGGTTTTTGGGGTACTGGGTACTAGTTTAAAGTTTGAAGTAAAAAGTTTCAGGTTGCCTACTTTTATATAACTAAACTCACAACTGGCTGTATATTAGAAAGTTCAAATTTTGTTATTTTTCTTTTTTTCCAAAATCTTTGGTGGGGGACTGCTTACTTCTTACTACCGCTGCCGTTTAGTAACAAATAAATAAACCGGGATTCCCAACGAAAGGAGTACAACGCCCCAGCCTATTACCTTTAATCCCAGCCCATAAATTGCCCATACAGTAAAAAGAAAAGCCAGTATAGAAATAGATAGCTTTCCGGGATGGATCAATCCGTTTTTTTTATGACTTTGAAAATATAACTTTATTTCAAATAATGTAGTGATAAAATAAGGTAATAAGTTAGTCAGGACCGAGAGCATAATAATGAAAGTAAACATTGCCACCAGCCCATGGCTGAAGTTCATGTATATCAGGATTGAAGCCAACAAACTGGATATGATTAAACCGGGCAGGGGAATGCCCTTTTTGGATCTCCGGCGAAAAATCCCCGGGAAGACACCATCGAGTGCTGCCGCCATCGGAATTTGTCCTTGTAGCAGGATCCATCCATTTAATGCACCGAAACAAGAAATCGCCCCACCTGCTGCAATCAATAAACCTGCCCAGGGTGCCCAGATCTCCTTAGCAGCATCAGCAAAGGGAGCAGTTGAATTGCGAAGGTCCGAAGGAGCGATAATACCCATTACCGCAACTGTACTTAAAATGTAGAGCAATGCAACGATAAAGGTGCCAAACAAAGTTGCACGATAAATGGTTTTTTCAGGATTTTTTACTTTATCAGCAGGTACGGTTGCTGACTCCAAGCCGGTTAATGCCCAGAAAGTTAATGCAGCAGTTGTTGTAATTGCCGTGAAATTGGAAACTTTACTTAAGTTTAAAGGTCTGAAATTTTCTACATTAAACGAAAAAAAGCCAAAAGCAACAATTGCAAATAAAGGAAGAACTTTGAGAATGGTAGTGATAAGTTGTACATAACCTACTCTCCGGATATTCATTGAATTTATCCAGGTAAAAAACCAGATACTTCCCATTGCTGTTAATCCTGCCAATAAAGGATCTTTTCCGAGTGGTGACCAGAAAAAACCAAGGTACCCAACAGCAGCAACAGATATTGCTGCATTACCTGTCCATATTGAGATCCAGTATCCCCAGGCCACCATAAAACCAGTGAATCTCCCAAATCCCTCTCTGGCATATATGTAAGGCCCTCCTACTCCGGAAACAATACGACTTAGCCTTGCAAAAACAATAGCCAGAAGAATTGCCCCGAATGTCGAGAACAGCCACCCAAGGATGGAAATACCACCAAAAACCGCGAGAGCGGCTGGTAGCAGAAAAATCCCTGACCCAATCATGTTACCTGAAACCAGGGACAGGCTCATCCAAAAACCTATTTTTTGTTTATTTTTTTTCAATGTAACTATCCTCCGAAGGAGTCCCGTGGACAATTTTCAATGGTCTCTCTATATTAGTTTCTAGTTTCTAGTTTCTGGGTTCTGGGTTTCACGTAGGGATTCTTCGCAATTAATTGGTATAGGTTATAAACATATAACTTATAACTTATAACATTTTATAACACCCTGTTTCTTTTCCTCTAAACACGCTGATTAGCTACAAAAAGTTCAAAGACTGCGAATAAAACTCTCTCCCTTTTCGATCAGGTCATTATAATCTTCGGGCTCTTCCAGGTTTTCAATTAAATCTCTTGCATATTCTCTTAATATTTCATTTGCATTTGGATTTCCTTTCCGTATCCAATTTTCGAGAGTCATACCCGACCAAATACTTCTTTCATTCTGAAGTTCTTTATGAAGTTTTAATGTGAGTTCAGAAGTTAAAAAATCACCACCTGCCCCAACCTTCATAATTTCATCTAAAGCAACTGAAAATTCATCCAGCCTGAAACCTTTTGAAAAAGCCCTTACTTGTTTGATGATCAGATCAGAATAAACAACCGTAACTGGAGAAAACACCCTGGAATCAAAATTTCCGCCAACAAAAGGCACTATACCAATCTTTCCCAGACAACTGGTTAAATGATTTATCCACAGGCTTCCACTTGCTGAAAGATCAGGCCCCCATCCCAAACCGCTTCCCGAAGTGCCACAATGTGGTATATTATAAAATGCCATCATTTCAGCACACGCTAAATTCAACAGAAATGAACTGTGAGTATAGGCACTCCCCATTGTTTTCATATCAAAAGCGGCCGGAAGACTGCCCAGTATAACAGGTGCTCCTTCCCTGATTAACTGGCTTAACACTAACCCGACCAATAGTTCAGCATTCAACAATGTCAGGGTTCCGGCAGGTGTGATCGGTGTAGTTGCACCATACATACCATAATTGGAATATATGACAGGTATTCCCCTCTTTATAACAGTTACCATTTTATCTACCGTATTCTTATTTAATACCAACGGTGTAATTGGATTCACATACAAAATTAAAAAGGGTTTTTCTGATAAATTACCATGCAGATGTTCAAGAAGATCAAAAACATCATTAATCCTTCTTTCTTTTAATATTAAGATTACAATGGGTTTTATTGTATTTGTATATAAATCCAGGGTATTGTACAGATCTAATGTTTCAGGAGGCAGATCAGCTGGAATACCTGGGGTGGATATCATATCAAAATCCTTTAATGTATTACCCAAGCTGATTGAGGTCCTGTTATGTTCTCTTTTATAAGGTATGACATCATCCTTTTTAATATTCTGAAAATGAGTGTTGGTCACCCCTACTCCAAAAAAAGTCTTATCCGGGTTTTTGGTTCCTAAACGGAAAGCCAGGTCGCCATGACGGTTATAAACCGTAATGCCCGATGGTGCACTTTTAATTGCCCAACTAATGAGATTGTCCGGGATCAGGAATTGATTATTTTTTAATTGTTTACAACCGGCTTTTTTGAATATTTCTCTTGCAAAGCCTGAATCAATACGAACCCCGGTTGTAGAAAGAATGTTAACAGACCAATTATGTACCTCATTCAATTGTTCTTCAGTTAATAAATTTAGCCGGGGAACGGCATTTGCTGAGATCGAAGAAGAATTAAGCATCATCTAAAAGTTTTATTGATTTTTCAGGGAATTATTAAGTTAATTGGGAATTTCTTCCTGTATTTAAACGGTTGTTGAATTTATTAGAATAATGGCATTAAACCATAATTAACAATTAACCTGATTAAATGAAAACATAATTTAAAGCTGAAAATTCATATCTTACTGATTTGTTTGAATTAAAAAACCTGCAAGTTTTTCATTTAGCCCAATCGGGCATTTGCCCAGGATCAATTTCCAGCAAAAATCCCAGGATCAGGATCCCGATCGTTAAAATTAGAACACCGATTAAATTCAGGAAAAAACCTGCCTTAACCATATCAATTATCCTTATCCTGCCGGTTCCGAAAATAATGGCATTTGGAGGAGTTGCTACAGGCATCATAAAAGCAAACGAACTTGCAAGGGTTGCCGGGACCATTAATAGCAAGGGATTCTTAACAATCGCGATTGATAATGAAGCCAGAATAGGAAGGACCATTTCAACAGTGGCTGTATTTGAGGTAAGCTCTGTAAGAAAAGTAATCATAAAACAAATACTTCCAATCAGAAAGGTAGGCGAAAACTCTCCTAAGCCAATTAACTGATTTCCAAACCATTCCGATAAGCCAGATTCTTTAAAGCCTCCGGCAAGGGCAAATCCGCCTCCAAATAATAAAACAATACCCCAGGGAAGTTGTTTTGTAGTTTCCCAATTCATGATCCTTGGTTTTCTCTTAGCCGGTATGATAAACAGAAGCAAAGCAAAAGAAATAGCGACGGTACCATCGTTTATATACTTAGGGTAAGGAAAAATCCCTGACCAGCCTGGCAATGTAAATTCCCCAATTTTCAGATCCGACCTTGTCAGCCATAATAAAGCCAGGAAAATAAATACTGCTAACACAACCTTTTCTTCATAAAGCATTTTACCTAACTGTTTATATTGTTGACTAAAGACCTCTCTGGATAAGCGGAATTTTACCTTGCAAAAAAAGAGAGAAAGAACTGACCAAGTAATAAACAGAAAGATAATGGATATAGGCAGTGCGAAAAAAAACCACTTGGAAAATGAAATTTCAGGAGCACCAGGAAATGTGATTACAAGTATTTGTGTGAAGATCGGATTGGGAGGAGTTCCAACAAGGGTGGCAATACCACCGATACTCGCACTATACGCGATTCCAAGAAACAGACCGATGGAATATTTTCTTACTACATTTTGTCCGAGTATCTCCTCAAGGCTTATAATTACTGATAAGGCGATAGGCAACATCATCATGGCTGTGGCAGTATTGGAAATCCACATGGATAAAAAGGCAGTGGATATCATAAATCCAAGAAGTATTCTGCGAGGTTTTACACCAAAGATCATAAGAGTAACAAGGGCTATCCGCTTATGCAGGTTCCATTTCTGCATGGCAAGGGCTACCATAAATCCACCGAGAAAAAGAAAAATCACATGGTTAAAATAGAGGGAAGAAACCTCCTTCCCATTCATTATTCCAAATAAAGGGAAAAGAGCTACAGGTATTAGAGCCGTGACTGCAAGGGGCACTGCTTCGGTTATCCACCAAACAGCCATTAATAAAGCAACGGAAGCTGTATAGGTAACCAGGGGATTCTCCGGAGCAAGGTCATAAAAAACTAAAAGTAAAAGACTCGCAACGGGGCCAGTAATCAGGCCAAGTTTCTTCAGCCAGCCTGTTTTGCCAACCAGGATTTGTTCGTTTTCAGCCAAACCAATTACTTAATAAGAAAGTTATGTGCACCTAAATGTGTCGGATCAATGTCAAGCGCTTTTCTAAGCTGGGTGTTGGCTTTTAAGTCATAACCCTGTCCTTTGTAGCCCAAACCCATAGAAAAATATGCATTAGCCCTGGATTTTAACTGTGCCTGCCGTAGTTAAACCCACGATCCATCTGGTACCATGACGCTTTTCATATTCTCCAACCCAAATTGTTTTGGAACCATCAGAATTCTCCGTAAGTTCATAATCAACCGGCATAAAAGTTGAAACCCGGTGGTGGTGAGGAATATTCCATTCAATACCCTGATTAGTTACAAATATATCATCTTCCTGGAATAGATGGTATTCTGATCGTGCTATAGATATGTGGTACCAGTGTGAGGTGTTTAATCTTTACCAGCCTGGAATAAAGTTTAATCCGAACACCCCTGTTTTCAGCCCTTTTTCCTGGAAAGGGAAGGCGTAATACGGTTCAAGGATCATAGCGCCAAATAAGTTTACTCTTACCGACACACCTGTACTATAAATAGGTATTCTCCTGGTTAAATCTGAACTATCATAGTCGAACCCTATGTTACTTTTTGAATCCCATGCCAGACCTGCATCAAGAAAGAAAGCTAATTCAGTCCAGAACATCTTCGATTTAATAAGTGAAAGTCTTTTTGGACCGGTAAATGGTATTCTTAATTCCAGGTTACCCACCAGCATTCTGCTTCCGTACAATTGCTGAATAACATACTCCACATCTTCAATGCTCAGGTCCTGATAAATTTTATTATTATCATACCCCCGGATATACCAGGGATAACCAAGATAAAGCGGAGCTACTAAATTGCTTTCAGAACCGGGGCCAAATCTACCATAATGATAAAAACGGGTTGCAATGGTAAATGGTCTTATCTGGAAATATTTCCTGTAATCAACCAGCGTAGTGAAATAACTAAACTCGCCAAAATATTTCTCTATCTGAACCCTTGCTCTTGACCCCTTAAGTGGAGATGCATAACCGAATACGGAATTATCCGTTACAAAAGCAGCATCCAGTTTTCTAATATTAAAGCCCTTTGGTGCAGGTTGCTTTTCCCTGGTTTGTCCTATAAGGTTTCCATATAAATCATAAAAGGATTCCCAGCGGTCGATACGATAATAATACCAGGATTGGGATGCACCGAGTTCAAATCTCCGTGTGGTGGAAAGCGGGAAATACCCGAAAAGTGAAAATCTGTCTTCAAATATTCTCATGAAATTCATTACAAGATTTTGTATCGGTATATACACATCTCCAACTGAAAGGGAATCCATTTCAAGATATGCCGATGCAAACTGATAAGGCATATGGGAAGCTGAAGCCCCCCAGTTTAACTTCTTTTTCTGATTAAAATAGGAAAATTGGCCTCCAAAATCATAGATTTCCCCATTTACAGCCAGTGTAACAAACATCTGGTTATCGCCAACCATATCGCTGAAGATTGCAAAAATACTGCCTGACATTCCTGTAGCAAGACGGCTTGAGCTTACCCCTGCTGTAACATTTGAAATATAATCGAGTTTAAATTTGGGTTTATACGGTTTTGGAGCATAAAATTCCGGTTTGACCTCCTGGAAACTTTCCCTGTCATCCAGCTGTCTGTCAACGAGATTATTCTTTAAAGTAATGTTGGGTGGCAGCGTGGCTGCAGCCATATCATTAAAATCAACAGGAACCTCAACAGGCTGGAAATCAGCCGCATTTGCTCTGTATATAGTATATTTGCTGTTAAAATAATACGAATACGCTATCTCATCACTGTTCCTGGCAATGCTGATAGCAGGCGAATGATGCGTAATACCTGTTATACCGGTTAAATAATTGGTTAAACGGTAAACTTTCCCCGATTTTAAATCATATTGGTACAGATTCCTGAAACCATCACTATTGGAAAGAAAATAAATTGAATTACCATCAGATGAAAATACCGGATTCATATTTTTCGCACCCGGAAAAACATGCAGCACTTTGGGTTGTTCGGAAGTGTTTTCCACATCGATAATGGCAAGATTATAATCCATATAGGGAACATTTGTTTCCGTTTCCGTACGGTCAGTAGAAACAACAAGATACCTGCCATCGGGTGACCAGGCAGGATGTATATAGGAAAACCGATCGTTGGTTAATAATTGTACTTCTCCGGTTTTAAGGTAATAACGGTACAAATTGTTAATACCTCCTGGTGTTCCTGCAACCACAATACTTTCACCATCAGGTGACCATGCAGGATGGGTAAATGCCGGCACTCCCGGAATTTCAATACTTTCAAGTATCCTGCTTCGTTTCACGTCAAGTATAATCAATTTATTAATTCCTTTTTCGAAAACACCAAAAGCCAATTTTTGTCCGTCCGGCGACCAGGTCCCTGAAGATTCGATGAAATTTAGCGCGTCAATTTCGTTGTTATGAACTGTTTTGGAAAGTTTTTTAATAATCTTACCTGTTTTGGCATCGGCAAGAAAAAGATCCAAAGAAAGCACATCGCGTTCCGAAATAAAAACTACATAATTACCATCCGGACTGATGGAAGGCGAGATATTCATATCGCCGGAGTTTCCTGAGAACAAAATCTTTTCACCCACTAACTGGTCTACTGAGTCCTTCATGAATTGCCTGTAATAATGCACTGTTGATGATTTCCACAACATGGAAAATGTTTCTGCACTCATGCCTAACAATGAATCAATAGCCGCTTTATAACCAATTTTGGCAGTGGCAGTAAATAAGGGTACAATCATATCACTACCCCAGGTTTTAGACACGAGAGCTATAAATGCCTGTCCCCACCGGTAGGGGAAATATTTTGAATTTCGTGTCAATTGCTTAAGCGTTGGAAAATTATCGTTAAGTACTGCATCCCGCATCCACATGGCTGTATGTTCATCAACACTGCCTATGGATAGATATTCAGCCATTCCTTCAATCATCCAGAGCGGCAGGTTCTTCAGGGAATTGAGATTGGTTGAATCACCATTAATAATGGTATTGTACTGGAATGCATGTACCAATTCATGACCTAAAACGTGATCGGTTTGATGGTTTGTGGTTGCAATGGGAAGAATAACCCTGTTTTTTAAAGCCTCGGTCACACCTCCTGTACCTACCCCAACGTTTCCCATAATAGCTGTCGTTTGCTGAAAATCAGCATGATTCTCATAAAAAATAATTGGGTTCTTTTCTGTTATCGGTTGCTTAAAGACCTTTAAATGCAAACGATACCACTCCTCACACGAACGGGCCAATTGGTCCAGTAATGAATCATTTTCGAGATAATGGTATATCTCGAAATTCGGGGTTTCATAAACCTTATAATCAATTTTTTTATACCCCGGCTTATTCTGTCCAAAATACTGGGCTTGCAATCCCCGTGGCAAAAGGAATAGAATAAAAAAACTAAAAAGCAATAATTTTAATGTGCTGATAATTTTAAGATCTATTTTATAAATAGACATAGTAAATTAAATTTTAATCTCCCTGGTGGATAGAATTTTAAATAATTTTATCTAAATAATTAACTTTCAACTTTTTACCCTGTGAAACCCTGCGCAGCAGGAGCAACGAAGCTGC
>CAZEWS010000163.1:0-6663 GCA_964515985.1 uncultured Rikenellaceae bacterium
ACGTAAGAATTGCGAACAGTAAAATGTAAGTTTTTAATCTATTATTCATCCATATCTTTTTAAAACTGCCGGTAGATATTTGAGTCTGATCTCGATACACGAATACTGGGTTCCCAGGTATCAAAGCTGGATGAACCCTAACTATTTATCATGCATTGTGCGTTCCGAGAAACCAGATGCTTATATCAGAGCCGTTGTCAAATCTATTGAACAAGCTGGCATGAGAAAACGAATCAAGATTGCCTTTGACGAATGGAATCTTCGATCCTGGCATCACCCAGGTTTTTCCGGTCATAACGCACGAAAGGTCGATTATGATGACCCGCAGGTTATCGCATTGATCGGTGAACGGAATAAGGGGTTGGAACCATCGCAATACACCATGGCTGACGCGCTGTTTTGTGCATCGTTCTTCAACGCATGCCTTCGTAATGCAGACGATGTTGTTATGGCAAATATTTCACCGATTGTGAACCAGAGTGGGCCGCTCTACGTTCATCCGAAAGGCATTGTCAAGCGGACCCATTTTCATACCATGGCAATGTATGCCAATCAACTCCAGCCGCAAGTAGCCAAGTTACAAATCACAGCGGATAAACTTACTTACGGCAAAGACTCCGTTGCAGTGGTCGATGCCATAGCTACTGTGGACAAAACAGGAGAAAACTGGGCTATCTCATTGGTTAATCGCCACCCTTCAGAAAATGTGGATTGTACAGTAATAATAGGCGATAAACCACTAAATGGCAAATATAAGGCAACAATCTTAACCGGCGACTCTACTAGTTCTTACAATGATATTGAGCACCCGAACCGGGTTGCCCCAAAAGAGGTGGAACTGAGTTTTAAGAAAAGTATTGTAAATCTGCCACCTCACTCGTTGATAATTGTTCCTGTGGAAGGAGTACATAAATAGAGAGTAGTTCGAAGAATTATAGTAAATTATGCCCGTGGCTAACCAATTATTATAGCCAACCTAAAAAAATATGGATGAATAATAGATTAAAAACTTACATTTTACTGTTCGCAATTCTTACGTTGTCACCTAATCTTACACAGGCTAAGAAAATACAGAAAGATAACAATTCAATCTCATTAGCAGGTAATTGGAGGTTTAAGTTGGATCAGAATGACTTAGGGAACAAGTATGACTGAAAGATTTGGGCAAAAAGCAGGAGAACCCGGTGATGTTTATTCCGATTTATTCTTAGAGTTTAATCAAAATCGAGCAGGGGGTAACCTGGAAACCATTTGGGCTGTTCAGCAGGAATATAAAGTAATAGGCGGCGGTGGCCAGGCAGATGGCCAAAACGATTGGTCCCGACGCGGCTGGGTTCCAAATTATGCAGCAGTTCCAGGAATGGTGCTTGCCGATTCCCTGGGGGGTCGCGGAATAGGGCGCCTGGTTCCCTTGCAATGGTGGTTAGATTCATATGAACCGCAAGACATAAGGGCCTCAAAATATAATATCAAGAGAGAGTATTGGTATAACGATCCTACTTCAGATAATTTCGGACAAAAAGTTGAGATAACACAGGAATGGTTAAATTTAGGGAAACTGTATCCAACAACTACCAAATTTTACTTCGGGAAAGCAGTTGATCTTAATTTCCTGAGTAACCTGAAGGACAGGTATAAGATCCGTCTGGCAGAAACTTACCTGCTCCTTGCCGAAGCACAAATGCTTCAGGGAAAGACTACTGAGGCTGCTGCAAGTATTAATGTTGTGAGAGCGAGATCGAATGCAAGTCCGGTTGCTCCCGATGATGTTGATATGGATTATATTCTTGATGAAAGAGCGAGGGAGTTACTTGGCGAAAAACATCGTCGTTTTACCCTGGTTCGTACAGGAACATTACTCGACAGGGTCCGTCGTTTAAATCCGAAATCAAAAGACGGAATTCGCGATTACCATGTGCGTTGGCCCATACCACAAACAGCTATTGATGCCAATTCCGGAGCAGAATTAACACAGAATCCGGGGTATTAGATATTTTACTTTGGAAGCTGTTGAAGATATTAAAACCCCGCAATCATGAATAAGTGGTTCGGGGTTTTATTTGGTTATAAATTACGATGATGGGAAATGAAAGGTTTGTTCCGTAAGTATTTATAAAAACCAATTACAGTTCTATTAGCTTAAAAAAATCAATTTGGGTTTTTAAGGATAAAGTATAACCGCCTCAATTAGTTATAATGACGAGAGGGCTTAAAAATTTAGTAACTACACAGCCGATCTTTAAAATTAGCCAATATTAACAAATTTGTCACTGTTGTTAACACTGATTTTTAGTTTTTTATTCAAAGAATCGAAAAATCAATGTCTTTATTAACGATTGTGTGAAAAAGTTGAATAAAATCATGATTAATTATTTGTAAACATGCCTTTTATACTACCATCTTTGTAAAAAAATGGTAGACAATGTCTGAGGCATTTATGATAGAAACTCTTATTAAGGAAGTTCAATTGCTTAAGCTTCGAGTTGAACAATTGGAAGCGGAGAATAAAAAGATACCTCAGATTGAAGCAGAAATTACCAGTCTCAAAAAAGAAAACAAGCAATTGAAAGAACGCTTATCAAGATATGAAACACCCAAAAACAGTAACAATAGTTCTATTCCCCCGTCCAAGGATGAAAACCGTCCGGTTCGCAGGAGCCTGAGAGAAAAGAGTAGCCGTAAACCGGGCGGTCAGGAGGGCCATAAGGGAACAACCCTTCAAATGATTGATAACCCTGATAAAATAGAAGTGCTTGTATCGGATTATTGCCAATGTTGTGGTAATAATTTGCGTGAGGTAGCAACAAGGTTTGTATCAAGACGGCAAGTTGTCGATCTTCCGGAAATCAAGCCAATATATACCGAATATCAGTGTTTTAGCAGAAAATGTTCTTGTGGACATGAACAAGTAGTCGATTATCCGTCCCATGTAACCAATCATATACAATATGGTCCAACAGTAGAGGCTGCCGTAGGTTATTACTCTGTTTATCAATATCTGCCTTACAAACGAATGAGTGAGTTGTTTTTACATCTATACAATTTGCCTATCAGCGAAGGAAGTATAGGGAATATGTTGAAAAGACTCGGTGAAAGAGTACAGCCGGTATATGATTCCATTCAAAATGCTGTTGCCATAAGCAAAACTGCTGTAGGTGGCGATGAATCAGGAGCTAAGGTCAATGGAAAAAAATTCTGGGCATGGATATGGCAAACTGTAATGCTTACATACATTGCCGTATCAGAAAGCAGAGGCAAGAAAGTCATTGACCAGTTGTTTCCCGGAGGCTTTGCAAATGCTGTATTAGTATCGGACAGATGGAGGTCTCATATTAACACATATGCCAGAGGCCATCAATTATGTTTGGCACATCTGTTAAGGGAACTGAATTATCTAATTGAACTTGAAAAAACAGCATGGGCTGCAAGTATTAAAACGGCATTCAAGCAAGCGATAGAATTGAAACGAAAAATACCAGAGTACAGTAAAGACGATTATAGAATGTTGGAAATTGAAACAAACTTCAACAAACTTTTGAACGAAACGTTGAATGAAGACAAAACTCCAAAAACACTGACATTTCAAAAATCACTAAGAGATAATAGGGATTCTCTGTTTACCTTTCTGTACAACAAAGATGTCCCTCCCGATAATAATGGTTCTGAAAGAGGTATCAGAAACTTCAAAGTCAAATTGAAAATATCTGGTCAGTTTAAAACCGGGCATAATGCATTCGCTAAAATCAGGTCAGTTATTGATACTTGCAAAAAAAATGACATTCACGTACTTCATGCATTAAAGCTTGTTGCACAAATGCCTATCTTTGAGGCTGAGTAGTTACAAAATTTAAACAATGAATAAATTATTAACTTTATTTGTACTAAGCATTTTTTTTATAGCTTATCAGGTAAACACAGCTTTTGCCGATGAAAAGGATAAAGATATACCAAAACTTCAAAATCCTTTTTCGGAGTCGTATATCAGAGAGAACCTGAAACAATCAAAACCCCGGATGATTTACAATGAGCAGATCATTGAAGAACTTAAAGCTAAGATAAAAACAGACCCTGTCATAAAAAATATGTACGAAGCAATTCGTATAGATGCATTCGAGATTCTTGACCTGCCGGTTATAAAAAGAGTTAAAACAACCAATGCAATGTTGGATGTCTCAAGGGAATTGCTTCGCAGGGTAAACATGCTTGGTTTGGTATATTTGATTGAGAGAGACGACGTAATTCTTGAACGCATCAATCAGGAAGTCCTGGCAACCTGCAATTTTTCAGATTGGAATCCACCTGTCTATCTGGATGTAGCAGAAATTTGCATGGCTGTTTCACTGGCTTTGGACTGGACACTTGATGATTTGCCGGAATCAACGATTAAAGAAGCAAAAAAAGCATTAATTGAAAAAGGTATATATCCAAGCTGGGAAGAATATGGTGGAAATAAACAACATGCATGGTGGATAGATCACTATAACAACTGGAACCAGGTTTGCAATGGTGGCATGATAGCAGCCTCAATAGCTATAGCAGAGGATGAACCGGAGCTGGCAGAAAAAACAATTAAAAGGGCATTGGACGGCATTCCTTATGTTCTTGCCGAAGATTATTTTCCGGAAGGTGTTTGTCCCGAGGGCGTCGGATACTGGAATTACTGCACAAGCTATGCGTTGCTGACAGCCTCAATACTTGAAACTGCATTTGGTACAGATTTCGGATATAAAGATTACCCTGGTTTTATGGAAAGTGCAACCTTTAAAATGATGTGCAGTAATTTACCCTCGGGATGGTACTACAATTTTGCTGATTGCGGTGACAAACCAGGAGCTGACGGAGATATTTTCCTGGCCTGGTTTGCAGCACAGACGGGGAAAAGCATGTTTTATGAAAAAGAGAAGTTCTTGACTCCAGCCAAAGATATAAGACTTCACTATTTAACAGGGGCTGCACTTGCATGGATGTATAAATATCAAGAGCTTTCAACTGAAAAGCCTCCCTCGGTGTGGGTGGGGAAAGGCAAAACTCCAGTTGCTGTTTTCAAAGGTGAAGGTAACAACAGTGATTACTATTTTGCGGCAAAAGGTGGCTGTGGTGCAGTGAGTCATGGCAACATGGATGCAGGATCATTTATTTTTGAACTGAATGGTGTGCGCTGGAGTGTTGATCCGGGAACTCAATCCTATTTAATAGGAGAACAAGGTTTCGATTTATGGCGCGTGATGATCAGGAAATGGTGAATTGGTATCATAAGATCGTGAAAATTGCAGCCCAATATCATCTAATGGTTGATTTTCATGGTGCTTATAAGCCAACCGGATTTCGACGTACCTATCCAAACCTTGTGACCAGAGAAGGAGTTCTGGGGAATGAATACAACAAATGGTCCCTGAGAGTTACCCCTGAGCATTGTGTGACCCTGCCTTTTACCCGGATGCTGGCCGGACCGATGGACTTTACCCCGGGAGGATTTATCAACCGCGGTAGTGAAACATTCGCAAATGAATTACCAAGCAATGTATTGGGAACACGATGCTTCCAGTTGGCCCAGTTTGTTATTTACGATAGCCCCTATCAGGTGGCTTGCGATCACCCTGACCAATACAAAGGGCAAAAAGGTATTGAATTTCTAAAGAAAGTGCAGACCTTATGGGACGATACTAAAGTGCTCAATGGTCAGATTGGTGAATACATTACCATGGCAAGAAGATCGGGTGATGATTGGTTTATCGGGTCAATGTCAAACAGCTTTGAACGTGAGCTGGAAATCACCCTGGATTTCCTTGAAGCCGGGAAATACAAAATGGTTTCCTTCGCCGATGCCCCTGATTCCGGGATTGATGCCACAAAACTTGTAAAATCGGAAACAATTGTGGAAAAAGGAGAACCTGTAAAAATAAAAATGGCTGCCGGGGGCGGCTTTGCAGCATATTTAGTTCCAATTAAATAGTTGCCAAACAGTACGAATATGAAAAAATCATTAAAAGTAGTTTTAGCAATCTTGGTTTATTGTATACCTTGTTTATTAAGCACCAATGTTATTGCTCAACAAGATCCAGCAAATCTATTGCAAAATAATCAGGTAGGAGTGTGGAATATCTTCGATATAGAATTAAAGGGACCGCAAAATGGAAATCCATTTTTGGATGTATCATTAACTGCATCGTTCACTCATGGAGATTCCTCGATTACGGTAAACGGCTTTTATGATGGTGACAGCACCTATCGAATTCGATTTATGCCACATACAGAGGGTTTATGGTCTTATGTGACTTCCAGTAATAGTGCTGTTTTGGATGGAGTAAGTGGAAGGTTTACGGTAGAAGCATCATCTGCCGGCAATCATGGGCCGATCCGTGTAGTTGATCAATACCATTTCGCATATACTGATGGAAAGAGGTTTTTCCCTGTAGGTACAACATTGTACTGTTGGGAATTGGAACGGTATGATGAAACCCTGAAAACGCTTAAAAACGCCAACATTAATAAAGTACGCTTTATGCCATTTCCGCACAGCGGCAACAAATTTTCGCCATATAATCCCTGGGAAGGTAGTGTGAATAAATGGGATTTTGACAGGCCAAATCCAACTTTCTGGCGGTTCATGGAAAATGCAGTAAAAGATCTGAGAGACAGAGGTGTTCAGGCTGATTTTATCTT
>CAZEWS010000163.1:6732-8125 GCA_964515985.1 uncultured Rikenellaceae bacterium
ACCTCAAATATGCAGTTGCGAGACTTTCGGCTTACAGTAATGTATGGTGGTCAATGGCGAACGAATATAACCTTATCAATAAAGATACATCATACTGGGAACCCCTTGCCGCTGTAGTCGCGGACGCCGATCCCTATGGCCATATGCATTCTATCCACAACTTGCCAGGCGACCACTATCCGGGCTGGGGCAACTCATGGGTTACTCACATCAGCATTCAGAGCTCAGATGTTACTGACATATCTTCGTGGCGAGAACAGTATCAGAAACCGGTTATTGATGATGAATATCAATATGAGGGTAATTGGGGCTCTTGGGGTAGCCTTACCCCCGAGGAAGCAACCCGTAGTATTTGGATAGCGATCATTGAAGGCGGATATGCTACGCATGGTGAATCTTACAAGCCATATGGTTTTTTCTGGAAAGGCGGAACACCGCAAGGACATAGTTTTGCCCGAGTTTCCTGGCTCAGTGAAGAGCTTTTAAATAATGAGGACAAGCCACTGCCAGGAGGACTTGAAGCTGAAGACAGCACCTCTGCGCATGTGGGTGAAGATTATTACCTCTATTATTATGGCAACACTATTACAAGAGAGAAGACATACAGCATGCCTGAAGGGATTGAATACCGAGTTGATGTGCTTGACACCTGGAATATGACCGTTACAGAAATGGATAGAACCTATTCAGGTACTTTTACAATCAATTGGCCTTCGAGTAATTATGTTGCTGTAAGGATATATAATGCCGATATTAAATCACTTAAAAATGTAAAATAAAAACAAAAGAAAGTGACGTATAATGCTTATTTTTAAACTGTTAATAATAAAAAACAAAGCAATAAATGAGAATGCAATATCCGCAATGTTGAAGCACCTTGGGCAAACCGGTGCCCGCAAGCTGAAAATATTGTTGCTGTCAAAAAACGCCCGATGGTTACACGAAAGCGGGCTGGAAAGTATCACGTTGGATGCCGATTCAACTGTTAAATCAGTCTGTGGCAATCAGCAAGGGGCAGCCAAAGGGTTTAACACAACAAGTAAAGGTGCGAAAAGCTATCATCCCCTATTGGTTTTTGTCAGCGAGATGAAACTATTGTACCACTCGTGGTTTAGGACAGGTTCAGCTTATACAGCCAACGGGATTGTTGATTTCCTCAAAGAGACAGCGGGAATATTAGCTACTTCTTTAGGACTGGAAAACTTACCCGAGAAATATAAAACGGGAATTGATGAAACCACTAAGTTTTCATTTACTGCTTACGATTTCCTTTCTTTAATTGAGGTCTGCGAAACTTTAACCAAACAAATGGAAACAGATGTAAGACAAGGAGATACATTGAAGATGAAAATGGCTCCAGGTGGAGGATTTACAGCTTTTTTAGTTCCAATTT
>CAZEWS010000163.1:8135-8623 GCA_964515985.1 uncultured Rikenellaceae bacterium
ATATGACAAAAGTAATTTTAATAATAATCCTGGTAATTGGCACAATTTACATTTGTGAAGCAAAACAAATAAAAGAGAAACCCAGAGTAATAGCAATGACAGATGGTGAGATTGATGACCATAGTTCTATGGTTCGATTCCTGTTATATACATGCGACATAGAACTATTGGCAATTATTGAAACCAATTCAGTATTTCAACGAAGTGGTCATAGTGACGAGCCGTGGTTGGAAAATCAGTTAGATGCATACGAACAAATATATCCTAATTTAATAGTACATAATCCTGATTATCCTTCGGCACAAAAGATAAGGAGTTTATGTTTTATTGGTGATGAAGATGAAAATCATTTAAAAGATTATCCGCGCAAACCTGTTTGGACAGGAAAAGAGGTGATATACAAACCAGATAATTGGAAAGATACACCAGGATTATTATTAAAATTACTTTTGTCATATCTTTTATCTATTTAATTGGAACTAAAAAAG
>CAZEWS010000164.1:0-8584 GCA_964515985.1 uncultured Rikenellaceae bacterium
ATCCGGTTATATCTTTAATAAAGACTTCTTCTTCAGGTTCAGATACTTCCTGGGATTTATGTTCTTCAATATCAGTAATAGAAAAGGTCTCCTTAACCTCTCTCAGATTTCTAAGACTAAGCTTTTCCGATTCCTTTTTTAATGAAATATCAGAACTGAATTCTCCCTCAAGAAGCGAATAAACATCCGGAGGCACCTTGGTATTTGGGCTTGGATCAATATCAACACCCTTCTTATGAAGGAATTCCACGATAGTGGAGATTCCTACATTGAACTCCCTCGCTGCTTTACTCAGTCTTGTTGCCTTTGTCCCTTGTGTCATTTTTATCCTCTCAGAATATTATAATTGTAGTCACACATCGCCTGAATAGAAGAAAAACACGAAGATATAACTAATACTTAGAACTATTCAAATTCTGCATTTAAAATTTTAATGAGGTCTTTAATGGTCTCCTCTTCAAGATCAGTACGTTTAACCAGGTCTTCAATTGATAACTCTAATACGCTTTTTGCTGTATCGCATCCGATAGCTTTTAATTCATCCAGTATCCAGTTTTCGATTTCATCAGCAAATTCTTCCAGATTAACATCTTCTTCATCTTCTGTATCGGATTCCCGGTATACATCGATTTCGTAACCGGTTAGCTGACCAGCTAATTTAATATTCAAACCACCTTTACCAATAGCCAAAGACACCTCATTGGGTTTCAGATAAACTTCAGCCCGGTGCTCTTCTTCATCCAATTTAATTGAAATTATTTTGGCCGGACTAAGAGCTCTTGTAATGTATAATTGGGTATTTGAAGTGAAGTTTATTACATCGATATTTTCGTTTTTTAATTCACGCACAATACCATGAATCCGCGATCCTTTCATGCCCACGCACGCTCCAACAGGGTCGATCCGTTCATCATACGACTCAACAGCTATTTTTGCCCTTTCACCCGGAACCCTGACGATCTTCTTTATTGTAATCAGTCCATCGAAAATCTCCGGTACTTCTAACTCGAATAAACGCTCGAGAAAAACAGATGAAGTACGGGAAAGAAGAATTAACGGATTATTATTTCTCATTTCAACCTTAATCACAACGGCCCGGATAGTATCTCCCTTTCTGAAATAATCCGAAGGTATTTGCTCGGTTTTAGACAGAATTAATTCATTCCCTTCGTCATCAAGGACTAAAATCTCCCGTTTCCAAACCTGGTAAACCTCACCGGTGACGACTTCTCCAATACGGTCTTTGTATTTGTTAAAGACATTATTTTTCTCCAGATCCAGGATCCGGGAGGTGAGATTCTGACGAAGCGATAAAATAGCCCTTCTGCCAAAATCGATAAGTTTAACTTCATCTGTTACTTCTTCACCTACCTCGTAATCATCGTCTATTTTTTTTGCCTCGGATAATGCAATCTGCAAGTTTTTGTCAATAACATCCTTGTCTTCAACGACTTCGCGATTTCTCCAGATCTCAAAGTCACCTTTATCAATATTGATAATGACATCAAAATTCTCATCTGAACCATAATTCTTTAACAGGAGACCCCGGAATACATCCTCTAGAACGCTCATCATCGTTGCTCTGTCAATGCTTTTTAATTCTTTGAATTCCAAGAATGTATCGATTAAATTTAAATTTTCCATTTTTCAATTCACCCGTTTTTATTTAAAAAGTCACAATAACTTTTGCTGATTTTATTTGGTTAAAACCTAATGATAATTCAGTAGCTTTATCTTCTTTTTTCCCTTTGGCCTTTTTATTTTTTATAATTTCCAGTTTGATCCCATCTTCAGTGACTTGCAGAAGTTCCCCTTTATGAATTTTGTTGTCTTCAGTTACGATCTCGATCTCACGGCCAATGTTTTTGTCATATTGTTGCCTCACCTTAAACGAAGTATCCAGTCCTGGAGAAGACACTTCCAGTTCAAAATCTTCGATACTCCGGTCGAGATGGTTCTCCAGCTCCTTACTAATTTCAGCACATTCATCGATGGTTATTCCATCCTTTTTATCAATCCATATCAAAATTTTGTTTTTGGCTGTGACCGTAATATCCACAAGAAAAATCTCAGCTTCCCTAATAATTTTTTCAACTAATTCTATTATCCTATCTCTTTCAATCATTTTACCGGCTATAAAAATAGGGGACTATTGTCCCCTTTTATTAATACTTCCCCACGTTCAAGGCACAAATGTAGTGAATATTATCGAATTTTCAAAATTTACAAATATTGGTCATAATAAATACCGGGATATTCTGCATGGCAATTTTGTATTCAGGTATAATAATCGTACTTTCAGGGGCTTAAATTCCGTAATGTGAGTAGTCAGTATAAGCAAAAGATCATTAATGATCCGGTTTATGGTTTCATTAATATTCCTTATGGCATAATTTTTGATTTAATCGAGCATCCCTGTTTTCAGAGACTAAGAAGGATCAAGCAGTTAGGTTTAACCAATTTTGTATATCCCGGGGCCACTCATACCCGTTTTCAACATGCACTTGGGGCTTATCATTTGATGAATTCGGCGATCAATATTATCAAGTTGAAAGGTCATACCGTTTCGGATGAGGAGGCTGAAGCTGTATCTGCAGCCATTTTGCTGCATGATATAGGTCATGGCCCCTTTTCTCACGCACTTGAGTACAGTTTGGTTGAAAAAATTACACATGAAGATCTTTCAGGATTATTTATGGATTATTTAAACAAAACATATGATCTTTCTCTTGCTATAAATATCTATCGAAACCAGTATCATAAAAAATTCCTCAATCAGCTGGTCTCAAGCCAGCTTGATACAGATCGTCTTGATTATCTTCGCCGGGATAGTTTTTTTACTGGAGTTACTGAAGGAGCCATTGGATCTGACAGGATAATTAAAATGCTAAATGTGGTAAATGACCAGTTGGTAGTGGAGGCCAAGGGCATCTATTCAATCGAAAAATTCCTGATTGCCAGAAGATTAATGTATTGGCAGGTGTATCTTCATAAAACCGTTATAGCTGCTGAGCAGCTATTTGTAAAAATACTTAAACGTGCAAAAGAATTAGCCAATAATAAAGTACAATTGTTTGGAACCCCGGCATTAAAATTTTTTCTTTACAACGATATAAGCAAAGAAACCATTTTTTCAGAATCTCCTGAATTTGATCACAGTGAGATCATTGAACAGTTTTCAAAACTGGATGATAATGATATTATTGCATCGATAAAAGTATGGACTGATCATCCTGATTTTACATTATCAACTCTTTGTAAAAGGATGATAAACCGTGAGCTATTCAGAGTTGAAATACAGAATACGCCTTTCAACATAAATAAAATTGAAGAAATTAAGTTAAGAGTAAAGAAAAAGTTAAAAATCGGAGAGGATGTAATACATTATTACGTTTTTACCAATTCAATTAGTAATAAGGCATATATACCGGGCGATACGAAAATTAAGATCTTATATAACAACGGTCAATTGGCTGATATCGCCGATGCTTCTGATATGCTTAATGTTGAAGTACTGGCAAAAACAGTGACAAAATATTTTTTATGTTATCCCAAGAACTCTTAACGCAGCATATGGCTGCAAACAAATTAACTTATTGAGTCTATTAAAAATCGAAAATAAGTACCCCCGTACAGTTATTCCCTGTTAAATATTGCTGCGCATTTCACAGGGTAAACTTCCTTTCGGGGCAGGCAAAAACAAACACCAAAAACAAATAATAACTAATAAATATTTTGAAATTTGCTTTTTGTAATTTCAGCTAAACTTTACAAAAAGAAGTTTTAGGCGTAATGGCATAATGTGTCGTAATTATTAATAGATTTGTCCAAAACAAAACAATTAAAAGAATGGAATATTCAGCTAAAGTATTAGCCGGGTTTTTGAACGGTGAGGTTGAAGGGAACCCTGATGTTACCGTCAATAATGTATCAAAAATTGAGGAGGGGGAAAAAGGGACCCTTGCTTTTCTGTCCAATCTAAAATATACCAGGTATTTATATACAACGGAAGCCTCGATTGTACTTATTAATAAGGAATTTAAGCTGGAAAAGGAGGTTAAGTGTACGCTTATTAGAGTCGATAACGCCTATGAGGCTTTTGCATCCCTGTTGGAATTGCAGAACCGGAATAAACCTCCCAAGGTTGGTATTCACAATACGGCTGTTGTGGAGCAGAGTGCTAAATTGGGTAAAGATGTTTATTTGGGAGCTAATTGTTATGTGGGTGAAAATGCACGTATTGATGAACAAGTTAAAATTTATCCCCAGGTGTATATTGGAGATAATGTAAGGATTGATAAAAACACGATAATTTACCCAGGGGTTAAAATTTATCATGATTGTGTTATTGGCGAAGAGTGTGTGATTCATGCCGGTACGGTTATTGGGTCTGACGGCTTTGGATTTGCTCCGAAGTCGGATAAGAACTATAAAAAAGTTCCGCAGGTTGGTAATGTAATTATTGAAGACCGTGTTGAGATCGGTGCAAATACAACCATTGACCGGGCAACCATCGGTTCAACTATTATCAGAAGAGGGGTGAAACTCGACAATTTAATACAAATAGCTCATAATGTTGAAATAGGGGAAAATACGGTAATTGCTGCTCAGACAGGCATTTCAGGATCCGTTAAGATAGGAAAGGAATGCATGTTTGGCGGCCAGGTTGGTTTTATCGGACATATCACCATTGCTGAAGGCGTAAAAATAGGTGCTCAAGCGGGAGTTGGCAAAAGCATAAAAGAACCCGGAATGATTGCCCTGGGTTCTCCCAGCTTTAAAATAACCGACTACAATAAATCCTATGTCATTTTCCGGAAACTTCCGGAGTTAAATGCCAAAATTAACTCTATGGAAAAAGATATAAATGAACTAAAGGGAAAATAATTGGCTTAATTTTCTGGCCATGCTTCAACGAAGCGAATGACAACAACCCTAAAACCTAAAATCGAGAACCACGGTGAAATATGCTCCTTCCCTGATGAAACGTTTTCGTACCTCAAATTTCACCCCGACACAGTCATTCTTTCCTGCGGGGCAGGCCGGGAACCGGGAACCGAGAACCGGGAACCAGCAACTTATTCCCAAAGGCCTCACCCCGTTGGAGCCAAATTAACACATTTTGTTTGTTCATGATCAAATTTATTGATTTTTTGTATCTTGTGGAACTAAAAATTTTCAACAATTAAAGTATCAAATGTCCGAAAAGCAACGAACTATTGGAAAGACCGTTAGTTTAACGGGTAAAGGGTTACATACCGGTGTCGATGTAGAGGTGACTTTTAAACCTGCCCCTGAAAATCATGGCTATAAGTTTTGCAGGACTGATTTACCTGAAAAACCAATAATTAGTGCCATCGCTGAAAATGTTATTGATACTTCGAGAGGAACAACACTTGAGGAAAATGGCTACCGTGTTGCTACGATTGAACATGTTCTGGCAGCTTTTAATGGAATGCAGGTGGATAACGTATTGATTGAACTGAAAGGACCGGAAGCTCCTATTATGGGTGGAAGTTCCCGAAAGTTTGTTGAGACGATTCATAAAGCAGGTATCATTGAACAGAATGTTGAAAAAAATTACTATGTAATAAAAGAAAAGATCGTTTTTTCGGATGAAGAGAACGGTGTGGATCTTATGATCTATCCTGATGATCATCTGAGTATTAATGTCTTAATCGATTATAATTCACCGATATTGGGTAACCAATATGCCATTCTGAACAATATTTCAGATTTTGAGAATGAAATTTCAATGTGCAGAACCTTTGTGTTTTTCCATGAATTGGAAGCACTTGCGAAACAAAACCTGATTAAGGGAGGCGATCTCGATAATTCCATTGTCATATTTGACCGGAAAGTTAAGCAGGCTGAAGTAGACAGGATTGCAGATCTGTTCAATAAGCCGCATATAAAAGTGAATTCTGAAGGCATTCTTAACAATGTTGAATTACATTTCAGCAACGAACCTGCCCGTCATAAACTTCTTGACATTATGGGGGATATGGCTTTAATCGGACAGCCCATTAAGGGTAAAGTTGTTGCCACCCGGCCAGGCCATTATGCCAATACCGAATTGGCAAAAAAAGTCAGGCAGGCAATTAAAAAAGAACTGTCCAAAAGTGCTATTCCGGTTTATGATCCTAACAAGCCACCTGTCATGGGCATAAGGGAGATACGGTTAAAATTGCCTCACCGTTATCCGTTTTTATTGGTTGATAGGATCATTCATCTGGATGATCATTCCGTAATAGGATTGAAGAATTTAACTTTTAATGAATTGTTTTTCCAGGGTCATTTCCCTGATGAACCCATAATGCCTGGTGTATTGCAGATAGAAGCCATGGCCCAGGTAGGGGGAGTGCTTGTGCTTAACCAAGTGGATGAACCAGAGAAATATTCCACTTATTTCCTTAAAGTTGATAAAGTGAAATTCAAGCAAATGGTTGTGCCCGGAGACACCATCTTGTTCAAAATGGAAATGACGGAGCCTGCACGGCATGGTATTATAACCATGTTTGGACAGGCTTTTGTAGGAAATAAGGTGGTTATGGAAGGTGAAGTGACAGCGCAGATAGTAAAAAATAAAGAATGATGAACCAAGCCCTTACCTGGATCCATTCCGATGCAAAGATTGGTAAAGATGTGGAAATCGGACCTTTTACATCCATTTCCGGCAATGTAATTATAGGTGACGGAACTTGGATAGGCCCTAATGTAACCATCATGGATGGTGCAAGAATCGGGAAGAACTGTAAAATATTTCCTGGAGCTGTTGTTTCAGCAATCCCTCAGGATATGAAATTTCAGGGAGAGGAATCTACTGCTGAAATTGGAGATAACACAATCATCCGGGAATGTGTTACTGTTAACAGGGGAACAAAAGCATCTTTCAAAACTGTTATTGGCAACAACTGTGTCCTTATGGCTTATGTACATATAGCCCATGATTGTGTAATTGGGGATTTTTGTGTTCTTGTGAATAATGTGGGATTAGCCGGTGAAGTGAAAATTCATGACTGGGCTATACTCGGTGGCGGTACTCTCGTCCATCAGTTTGTACATATTGGTGCACATGTAATGATAGGCGGTGGTTCCAAAGTCAGACAAGATGTTCCGCCATACATTAAAGTTGACCGGGAACCCTTGTGTTATATGGGAGTAAATTCAATAGGACTCAGGAGAAGAAACTTCAGCAATGAAAAGATCAACGAAATCCAGGAGATATACAGGACCATTTACATGAGTAATTTGAATAATGCTCAGGCTATTGAACATATTGAAAAAACATTCCCTTCTTCCATAGAAAGAGACAACATTATTGCGTTTATAACAAGTACCGAAAGAGGAGTTATTAAGAGTTATTGGGCTGACAGATAGACTCTTTCGGTCAATCTTTCAGGATTTCGAGGTGTCTTTCAGAGTATTCCATCCCTGGGCCTTTAATTCTATGGAACTTCCCTGGGTTGTTATCAAATACCTGCCTTCTTCTTCCTTACATATGTGCCCTATCAGACTAACTTGAGAAAGGGAGTTTATTTTATCATGAAGTTTCAAAGGAATGGTAAAAAGAAGTTCATAATCTTCGCCTCCATGTAATACAGGTATAACCGGATCCAAATGAAACTCTTTTGCCATGGCTATTGTGCTCTGATCCATTGGAATTTTGTCCTGGTAAATTTTGCAACCTACGTTCGAGTTTTTACAGATATGCATCAGATCCGATGATAACCCATCTGAAACATCAATCATTGATGTGGGTTTAATTTCCAGATCACCAAGAATTTCTATAATATCCTTTCTGGCTTCAGGCTTTAGTTGTCGTTTTAAAATATAATCATAACCTGAAAGATCAGGTTGAATTGTTGGGTCTTCCTCATAAATCGTTTTTTCTCTTTCAAGTAATTGAAGCCCCATGTAAGCGGAACCAAGGTTTCCTGAAACGCAGATAAGATCATTTATTTGTGCACCATCACGGTAAACGAGATCATTCTTGCCGGGTTCACCTATCGCAGTTATGCATATGATTAATCCGGTAACCGAGGCTGATGTATCGCCCCCGATCAAGTCAACTCCATAATTATTGCAGGCAAGATATATTCCTTCATACAGTGCATCAACGTCGTCAAGGGCAAACCTTTTTGACAGGCCTAATGAAACAGTAATTTGTTTTGGCCTGGCATTCATCGAATATATGTCCGAGAAATTTACAACGGCAGCTTTATACCCCAAATGCTTCAGGGGAGTATACATTAAATTGAAATGTATTCCCTCGAGCAATAAATCGGTTGTTACTACTATTTGTTTATCAGGATATTCCAATACAGCCGCATCGTCACCAACTCCTTTCTTGCTACTGGGATTTATTAATTTTATCCTTTTTGTCAGATGTTCAATTAATCCAAATTCCCCCAACTCGGAGATTTGGGTTTTTTTCTGAACATTTCCTTTCATATTTTGTGTTTATTATTTAATTGTATCGGAATTTACTCTCCGCCAGCTGGCGGATCATGAGATCGCCCCGCCCAGGCGTGGCTAAGTTCAATGTTTATGGCTTGATAATGGCTAATTTCATTATACTTTG
>CAZEWS010000165.1:0-8546 GCA_964515985.1 uncultured Rikenellaceae bacterium
ACAAAAAAGTAAATAACAATCAAACAATTATAACACAATGGCAACTGAATTTAGAAACTTAACTGTATATAAAAAAGCATTTGCTCTTGCCTGTGAATATATACCAAAAGAAATTTTTGATGATTTCAATAAACGATCTGAAGAAATCGGACGATTACTTAATCACATGATTCAAAATCCTGAAAAGTATAAATAGCCCAGTCTTCAGATTGCCGACTGCCGACTGAAGATTGCCGACTTAAAAATGCAAAGTATAATGAAATTAGCCATTATCAAGCCATAAACATTGAACTTAGCCACGCTTATAGCGTGGCGATCTCATGATCCGCCAGGCGGAGAGTAAATTCCGATACATATAAAATACAATGGACAACACTATCATAAACAAAGCAGCCGACAACATTCGCATCCTCTCAGCCACCATGGTTGAAAAGGCTAAGTCAGGACATCCCGGGGGAGCGATGGGGGGAGCTGACTTTATAAACATTTTATATTCTGAATTTCTGCATTTCAATCCCGATAATCCGGAATGGCCACACCGTGACCGGTTTTTCCTCGATCCCGGGCATATGTCGCCCATGCTTTATTCCGTTTTAACCCTTACCGGAAGTTACAGTTTGGAGGATATTAAAAACTTCCGGCAATGGAAAAGCCCTACGCCCGGACATCCGGAAATCAATGTTTCAAGGGGCATTGAAAATACTTCAGGACCATTGGGCCAGGGTCATACCATGGCTGTTGGCGCTGCCATTGCCGAGCGATTTCTGGTAGCACGGTTCGGGGATTGGATGGCTCATACGATTTATACATTTGTTTCCGACGGAGCCATTCAGGAAGAAATTTCACAGGGCGCCGGAAGGATTGCGGGATTCCTCGGGCTTAACAACCTGATCATGTTTTATGATTCGAATGATATTCAACTCTCAACCGGAACAGATGCCGTTACAAGGGAAAACACTGCAAAAAAATATGAAGCCTGGGGATGGAAAGTGATAACCATCAATGGCAATGACCCTGACCAGATCCGTGAAGCATTGAAAGAAGCAAACCAGGAAAAAGAGAAACCTTTCCTGATCATCGGTAAAACCATCATGGGAAAGGGATGTGTTACTGAAGAAGGAAAAAGTTACGAGAAACAATCAGCCACTCATGGTATGCCCATAAGTCAAGCCGGTGCTTCTTTTGAAAAATCGATTAAAAACCTGGGGGGTAATCCGGAAGATCCCTTTGCTATATTCCCCGAAGTTCAACTGTATTACGAAAAAATCCTTGAAGAAAAACGAAAAATTGCTATCGCGGAGAAACAGAAACAAAAGGATTGGGAAAAAGGCTATCCCGAACTTGCAGTAAAATTACACTGGTTCCTGTCAGGAGAAATTCCCATGGTTAATTTTAAAGAAATTATTCAAAAGGAGAATATCTCAACCCGTGCAGCTTCAGGTGCTGTTCTTAGCTATTTTGCACAAAATATTGAAAATATAATTGTCGCCTCAGCCGATCTTTCGAACAGTGACAAAACCGACGGATTCCTTAAAAACACCAAACCCTTTGTGAAAGGTGATTTTTCAGGTGCTTTTCTTCAGATGGGTGTTTCAGAACTTACCATGGCAACGATCATGAATGGAATCGCAGCACATGGTGGAATAATCCCGGTTTGCGGCACTTTTTTTGTTTTTTCCGATTACATGAAACCGGCTGTAAGAATGGCTGCACTTATGGAATTGCCTGTTAAATACATCTGGACTCATGATGCTTTCCGTGTTGGAGAAGACGGACCCACACACCAGCCTGTCGAGCAGGAAGCCCAGATCAGGCTCCTGGAAAACCTTAAAAATCATTCCGGACAAAGAAGCCTTCTTGCCCTACGGCCGGCTGACGCCATTGAAACAACCATTGCCTGGAAGATCGCACTGGAAAATAATAAAAGACCCACTGCCCTGCTGTTATCACGGCAGAATATTGAAGATATTCCGCTAAACGGTACTTCACGATATGAAGATGCTCTTGCTGCTGAAAAAGGAGCTTACATTGTCGGGAAAGATGATGGGAAACCTGATATAGTACTGGTGGCAAGCGGCTCGGAAGTATCCACCCTTTTGGCTGGCGCTAAAAAACTCCGGGAGGAAAAAAGCTTAAAAGTCCAGGTGGTCTCCGCCATTTCAGAAGGGCTGTTTAGGGAACAAAGCATAGATTACCAAAAAGAAGTTATTCCGGATTTTCTTCCTGTTTTCGGTTTAACAGCCGGTATTCCGGTCACCTTGCAGGGTTTGGTCGGTCCACAGGGAAAAGTATTCGGACTGGAATCATTCGGTTATTCTGCTCCATATAAAGTATTGGATGAAAAATTTGGATTTACCGGAGAAAATGTTTATGCCCAAGTTATTAATTATTTGGAGGAATGGAATTTAACTTGAAAAAAAAATAGTATTAAGTTTTATTTTATCAAAAATAGCTTAGATTTGTATAATTTATTGATTACTACAAGTTTAATTAGCAACTTAAATTAATTAATTATGTCTGTAAATTATGAAATAAGGTACGCAACACATCCTGAGGATGCCCGGAACTATGATACTGAAAGAGTGCGTAAAGAATATCTTGTACAAAGCATAATGGTTCCAGACAATATCAACATGGTTTATTCATTATATGACAGATATATTGTCGGCGGAGCCGTTCCGGTTTCTGATTTAAAACTGGAAACTATTGAGCCCTTAAAAGCTGAATATTTCCTTGAGAGACGAGAATTAGGCATCATTAATGTTGGCGGTAAAGGTCATGTAAAAGTTGACGGACAAGAGTTTGAACTTGAGTATAAAGAAGCTTTATACGTTGGCAGAGGAAACAGAATTGTGATTTTTAAAAGTGCTGATGATAAACAACCTGCTCATTTTTATTTTAATTCAGCACCGGCACATAAAGAATATCCTGTAAAAAAAGTTACCTTAAAAGATGCAGAAGTTGTTGAACTAGGAACTCTAGAATCCTCTAATGCAAGAAAGATTAATAAGTTACTTGTGAACAGCGTGGTAGAAACCTGTCAACTTCAGATGGGGATGACTGAACTAAAACCCGGAAGTGTATGGAATACAATGCCCGCACATGTTCATAATCGCAGAATGGAAGCATATTTCTATTTTGAAGTACCTGAAGGACAAGCTATCTGCCATTTCATGGGTCAACCGCAGGAGACAAGGCATATCTGGATGAAAAATGAAGAAGCCGTTCTGTCACCAACATGGTCAATTCATTCAGCAGCCGGAACGAGCAATTACATTTTTATCTGGGGAATGGCCGGTGAAAATCTGGATTACGGGGATATGGATGTAATTCAACCCAATGATCTGAGATGATTTATTAAACAATAATCAAACCACTATGTCTATTAAACTATTTGATTTAACAGGAAAAACAGCATTAGTTACAGGAGCGACACACGGATTAGGTATGGCTATATCCAAGGGTCTGGGTGAAGCCGGAGCGAGAATCGTAATTAATGATATTTCACAGAAAAAATTAGACACTGCAGTAAAAGAATATGCTGAGAAGGGCCTCGACGTTGCTGCTTATTTGTTCGATGTAACCGATGAGGCTGCTGTTAATAAGAATCTCGACATTATTGAAAAAGAAGTAGCTCCAATAGATATTCTTGTTAATAATGCAGGGATAATTAAACGAATTCCAATTATTGAAATGCAAGTCGCTGATTTTGAACAGGTGCTTAAAATTGATGTTACTGGTCCGTTCATTATGGCAAAAAATGTAGTACAAAGGTTAATTGCACGAAAAGCTCCCGGAAAGATTATTAATATGTGCTCATTGATGAGTGAATTAGGCCGAAACAGTGTTAGCGCTTATGCTGCAGCAAAAGGCGGATTAAAAATGCTAACTAAAAATATGGCTACTGAGTGGGCAAAATACAATATTCAGGTCAACGGTATAGGTCCCGGATATTTTGCCACTTCTCAAACAGCTCCAATCAGGGTAGGCGGACATCCTTTTAATGAATTTATAATTAATCGCACACCTGCCGGAAAATGGGGAGATCCTTCCGATTTGGCTGGAACAGCCATTTTCCTTGCGTCAAAAGCTTCTGATTTTGTTAATGGTATTATCGTTTATGTTGACGGTGGAATTTTAGCAACTATTGGAAAACCAATGGGAGAGAAATAATAACAATTACAAAATCAATAACTCATTTAAATATTGAGCCTACTCTAAAAAGTCCATCGCTTTGGAATATTGGAAAAATGGAATATTGGAAACACCCATTATTCCAGCATTCCAAAATTCCATTATGCCATTATTCTGTCAAAAATGACTTTTCGGAGTGAAATAAATATTAAGAATTAAATCCTTTGTGTCACTGAAATAAAATATTTGAATATGAAAAAATTTATTATTCCATTATTAATTATTCTTACTGTAAGTGCCTGTACGTCAAAGGATAAAATATTCAAAGATACAAATGTAATTACTTTGGTGAACAATTATGAATTTAAGCGGGTGGATGAACCAATAATTATTTCAAAAATACAACTTGGAGAATTAATCGGGGAAATACCCGATGCAAAAATTCCTGTTTTAAAAGACGAAAGTGGGAAAATACTTGCTTCTCAAGTTGACGATTTGGATAAAGACGGGCAATGGGATGAATTATTTTTTGTAACAGAATTTGAACCCCATGACAGTTGTGATATATTAATTGAGTTTGTTGATACTTCTGAAATCCCCGATTATATAATCAGGACAAATATTCGTTTCGCGAAAGTCCCTGAAGAAACCGGTAATGAGTATATTGAACTTACCGGGGCAACAAGACTGAAAAGCACGGAAACTGAAATAAGTTCAAAGGAATTTCAGATGGAAGGTCCGGCTTGGGAAAATGATAAAGTTGGGTTCAGAAACTATTTCGATGCACGTAATGGAATTGATATTTTCGGGAAAAGAGTACCTGAAATGGCGCTTGATAATGTCGGTATTAGTAAAAGTTATCATGAAATGCAAGAATGGGGAATGGATATTCTTAAAGTAGGGAATTCTTTAGGCGCAGGAGCTTTGGCATTATTTGAAAACGGAACCTTATACAGATTGGGAGCTTCAAGTGAAGGGAAATACGAATTGGTTACCGAAGGACCCTTACGTTCAATTTTTAAACTATATTTTAAAGACTGGCAGATAGGAGATAATAAATACGACCTTATACAAGAGATTTCAATTATGGCCGGATGTTATTACTTCGAAAGTAAAATTATTCTGTCGGGAATTGCGGAAGAAAAAACTCTTGTAACAGGAATAGTTAATAAATATAGTGACTCTTTAATTGTAGAGGATTTTAATTCTGAATACATATCAATTGCTACACATTGTAAACAGGCCGAACTGGATAAATATTTAGGTATGGGAATTTTATTCAATAAGGCTTCATTTATTGATACGGGTTCAGCTCCGGATGAAGGAGAAGGAATTGTTGAAACATACTATGCTAAACTGAAAATCAGAAATAATGAACCTGTAACCTTCTGTTTTTTTACCGGATGGGAATTGAGCGATAGTAACTTTACTGACGCCGGTTATTTTATTGATCTGATCCGCGATAAAGCCGACAGGTTAACTCATCCAATAAAAATCATGAAAAAATAATTTAAAATGAATCAAATATTTTTCAAGAATGTAAATATTAATTGGGAAAGAATCGATGGAGGTATTCAGCGAAAAATCTTTGGATACGATAATAGAATTATGATGGTTATTGTTGATTTTAAGAAAGGTGCAATAGGCACTAAACACAAACATCATCACAGCCAGTCAACTTTTATTCAAAAAGGCGTATTCGAAGTAACCGTTGGTGAAAACAAAGACACACTTAAAAAAGGAGATGGATTTTTCGTGCCTTTTGATATAGAACACGGAGTGCTTGCTCTTGAAGACGGAATATTAATTGATGTTTTCAGTCCTGCCCGTGAAGATTTTATTAAATAAGCTCAGAAAATCTCATCATGTTACATTCAAAATCATTTTCACTCATTATTATTTTGTTGTTCTGCATTTGCAGGCAGACCTTTCCTGAAACTAACGATTGGTATACTCAGGAAAATTTCATCCCCCAACAGAGAATCGAAATAACAATTTATAACGACTTGGAATTTAACAGGATTGATTGCCCGGTAATTATTATCAGGGAAGACTTTCCGATCCAGGACATCCATAAATTATGGATTACCGTGGTAGATCCCGGATTACCTCCCAGTCATGAACCCTCAAAAGAAATACTTGCCCTGTCCGGAGCCCACCAGCTAAGGAAGGAAACAAACGGACATGCCATGTTTCATCAGCTTAATGATCTTGATAAGGACGGGATATGGGATGAGTTGTTCTTTATGACTGACATACGTGCCAAAGCCTCCAAAAAACTATACATTTATCTTGGGTATAATGTCAGGGGATGGAATAAACACGGAACTCATGCAGGGATTGGAAGTTATTGCCGGCATTTGGTCCCTTTTTGGAAATCTGAACATGTGGGTTGAAAATTAGTGAATTTCAGTAAATTCAAGTCAGAAAATCCTGAAATCAAATTTGGTTGCGGAATAAGAAAGAGGCCCTCAGAGACTTTTTTCTATCAGAAAGGTGGTATGATGGTATCAATTAGTCCAGAGGAAATCAGAAACCCTGATGATGTTGATGGGATCCGGAAACTGGTTGTTGATTTTGTGGATACAGCCATGGTAGTTAAAGATCGATACAATCCGGAATATCATTTTTTGCCATAGTATCAGGAGAATCATATTTTAAGCATACCTTTACAGGAAGACCAAAATTATGAATACCTGAATGCAGCCTCCTGGAGCGAGGGAGAAGTGTTGAATACACCTGAACAATTTAATGAATATGTTCTGAGAATTGTTCAGGAATACAATCATCCGCCAAAAGTCAAAATCTCTATTATTGAAGGGAAATGATAGTCAGTGTTGGAATTTTTTTAGGCTCTAGTTTAAATTAACGTTGGTAATTGCATAGCTTTAAAAGATAGAGTTGATAAGGCTTTCAAAAAAGTATACGAAATTTTATCGTTAAATATGAACATATAAAGTTTTTTCTTATAGAAATACAAACATTTTAACACGCCAAATTAAACTATAGCCTTTTTTTATTGTACCATTGTTATTACTAAACGATAAAAAGAATGAATACTTATGTGAAATTCGTTGCAGGCTTTATGATTTTATGACTGATTGGATGCAATCAGCAATCCATCGACCAATCCAAAATTGTGAAGAAAAACCTTGACATGATTTACCAACAACTTTCTTTATCAATTGAAAGTTTGGGAGATACAGACCGAAACCCTCGTTCTACTGAAAATGGTGTGCTCCGGAAGGGGAGATCCCGGGATTGGACCAGCGGTTTTTACCCCGGATGCCTCTGGTACTTATATGAGTATACTGGAGACAAAACCTTTCTCAAGGCAGCAATAAAATTTACCATGAATATTGAGAAGGAACAGTTCAACAACAGCACCCATGATCTTGGATTTATGATGTATTGTAGTTTCGGAAATGGCTTTCGGCTCACAAAAAACGAGGGATTCAGAGATGTAATAATCCAAAGTGCCAAAACCCCTGAGTACACGGTTTAATCCAAATGTGGGCTGCATCAGATCCTGGGATCATCATCGAGATAAATGGCAATATCCGGTTATTATTGATAACATGATGAATCTGGAGCTTTTATTCTGGGCTGCCAAAGAAACTGGTGATTCCAGTTTTTTTAATATTTCAGTATCACATGCAGAAACAACTCTGAAAAACCACTTCAGAGAGGACAACAGTTCCTGGCATGTATTGGACTACGACACTATCTTCGGAGAAGTTCTTCATAAGCATACGAATCAGGGTTATTCCCATGAATCTGCCTGGGCAAGAGGACAATCCTAGGGATTATACGGATTTACCATGGTTTACAGAGAAACAGGGGATAAAAAATTTCTGTAACAGGCAAGACAAATAGCCGATTTTGTCCTGAACAATAAGAATATGCCTGATGATATGGTACCTTACTGGAACTACAATGCCCCAAATATTCCTGATGAACCACGAGATGCATCTGCTGCTGCTATCTTGTGCTCCGCTCCTTATGAATTAAGTTCGTATCGGGGTGAAGAAGAAGATGAATGCAAACTTGCAGCAGATAAGATCCTGAAAAGCCTTTCTTCAAAAAAATACCGGATCAGGGTAAGCGAAAACAATTACTTCATACTTAACCATTCTGTCGGCAGCAAACCAAGTGACTCCGAAATAGATGTACCGATCATTTATGCCGATTATTATTATATCGAAGCTTGTTTACGGAAACTAAAACCAGAGTCCAAGAGTATTCAGTAATAAATAAAATATACACTGGAAAAAAGGATTACATGTATATAAATCACCTGAGTAATTCTTTTAATCACAACAACTTCACTTGAAGAATAGAACATAGCTTCGCAAATTAAAGAACTCAAGTTTCCTAGCTTCTAAAATATTATATATCAATTAGTTAAGATC
>CAZEWS010000166.1:0-8474 GCA_964515985.1 uncultured Rikenellaceae bacterium
TTATACCCAGCCACTAAAGTGACTGTCTATTATCTTTTAGTCCCTCCGGGACTATAACATCGATTAATTCAAAATTTCAAATTTGTCCCGTAGGGACAATATGGTAATAGCCAGGGGCGAAGCCCCTGGTAATAAGGAGTATAAGCAAGAAATCCCCTACTGCCGGCATTGATCTGAGGGAAACTGATAATTTCGGGGATTTGTGCCACAAGCCGATTAGAATTAAACACTAAGATCCCAAGGCTAAAAACCCTTAGGGTTTTTTACACAGCAGGTTTTTGTAACTTTACATCAACATAATTCAGGTATTAATAATAAATGGATTTAAAGGAACGAATACAGGCATTTCATGAGCTGGGAGTATTTCTGGACAAAGCCATTTCAGATAATTATAAGCCCGGAACCACTTCTTCCATTCTAACAGAATTCAGGAAACTGATCAAAGCCCAGGAAAAACTCAATCCCTGGTTTACTCCTGAAAATGTAAAGTTTGCCATAAAATCCATCGCTAATACACTAACAAAAGAAAACCTGGAAACCTGGCTGGCTTCTTACCCGGAAATAGAACAGGATAGAAGCTCAAAACGAGTAGGCGTTGTTATGGCAGGAAATGTTCCCCTGGTCGGATTTCATGATTTTCTCTCCGTCTTAATTTCCGGTTTCACTTTTATTGGCAAGCTTTCCTCAAAAGATAACCAACTGCTACCTGAAATTGCAGAGATATTAGCCCGGATAAACCCTGAATTTGACAATAAAATCGAATTTGCCGGGGAGAAGTTGACAAAGTTTGATGCCGTTATCGCCACAGGAAGCAATAATACTGCCCGGTACTTTTCATATCACTACAGGAACCATCCTTATATCATCAGGAAAAACAGGAACGGAATAGCCATACTGGATGGTAAGGAAACCATGGAAGAACTGCTTGCCCTGGGAGATGATATTTTCCGATATTTCGGACTGGGATGCAGAAGCGTTGCTAAGCTCTTTATCCCTGAACACTATGATTTCAATGCCTTTTTTGAAGCGATTTTACCTTACCGGAAAATTATCAACCACAAAAAATACAAAAATAATTACAAGCATATCCGGTCGATATACCTGGTAAATCAAACTCCTTTTCTCGACACTGGTTTTGTACTTTTAAAGGAAAATGAAGCCATTGCCTCTCCAATTGGGGTGATTTATTACCAGTATTATTCTGATCATTCGAAGTTGGAGGAACATCTTAAGGATAAGGCAGAAGAAATACAATGTATTGTAGATCACAATAAAATTCTTCAGGGTATCAAACCCGGACAAGCCCAGGAACCGGCGCTATGGGAATATGCTAATAATGTGGATACCATTAAATTCTTAGTCAAGCTTTATCGTTCCCATAGCTAAAGCTATGGGTTGATATTCAAGATATTATCCCACAACTTCAGTTGTGGGATCCCGAGACAACCTATACGACTTCGAACGGTTTTAACCGTTTTATTTGAAAAGAACCTCGGAGAGCCTGACGGGTAGGGGTACGAGGAGCATCCCTTCAGAGTATGTAATTTTTTTATTTAACCCCGACAGGGTTGATAACCATTCTGTGAGCAAAGCAAACAGAATGTCTCACGAGCAGGTTTGAACAAAGGACTTGCCCCGTGAAATAAATCGTAGATTTAATGCGAAGCATTATTTCACGGGGTAAATGGGAGCGAGTAATCCTGTCGGGGTTTTTTACTCATTTTTTCGTTTCTTCTGAAAAAATTGTAACTTGTCCTTGAAAAAGGTATTGAATACTTATAGGGTAAGGAAAAATGGTTCATACATTTCGTATATTATCTCATGAGGAGGAGGATTTCATAAGGGACTTTGAAATTCATTCCGAACAAACCTTTTTTGATTTTCATATTGCCATTCAGGACGAATTACGATGGGACAAATCCCAGATGGCTTCTTTTATTCTTACCAACGACAAGTGGGAAAAAGAAGGAGAAATCAACCTGTTTGATATGTCGGAGGATGGATCTTCCGATCTTCCGGTTATGCATAAAGCGGTTTTAAAAGAGTATTTTCAGGAAAAAAGACAGAAGATGCTTTATGTTCACGATTTATTCTCGGAAAGGGCTTTTTTTATTGAATTGGTAAAGATAGCAGAAGAAGTAAAGGACAAGAAATATCCCTTCTGTACCCGGGCGGAAGGAAGAATACCTCAGCAAATCCTGATTGAGGATAACAATATTGACAACATTTTGTACAGGGAATTTGAAGATGAAGATTTTGACGAAGACATTCGTTTTGAAAATCTCGACGATTACGGTGAATTCTAACCCTTTTAATTTTATTGAATTTTTAAATCCGGGGTTCACTCCGTGTATAAAATTTAATTGAAATTCCTATATTTTTATACCCCGAAATTCAAACCCCAAACCGTTATAAAAGTTAAATAAAAATATTTTGTATTTACAAAAGTGGCGATGCTGTCTAATTAATCAGTCTTTAGAAGTTGTTTCACAGAGTTACACAGAGAATTCACGGAGTTACACGGAGAGAATATATTGATATTCAAGAATTTAACAAAAACCAAAGTATATTCCCCCTTAGTAAAGGGGGTTAGGGGGATGTTTTTGATGTTTTGCTTATTCAATAAAAACACCCCTAAAGTCCCCTTTTTAGGGGACAATTCACTTAAAATCAACAAATAGTAAGAAAAACTTCTAAATCAAACTCATATTATTTATAGAAAATATAAGCACTTCTTTATTTCGAACTCGCGTTATCTTAATGAATAAAACACTTATTGTTATATTGGGACCTACCGGAATTGGCAAGACAGAAGTAGCCATTAAAATCGGACTTGAGTTGAAAACAGAGATCATTTCAGCCGATTCAAGACAAATTTACCGGGAGCTTCGTATTGGAACAGCTGTTCCTTCTGCCGAACAGCTTAATGCTGTAACGCATCATTTCATAGGAAATAAATCCGTTTTTGATTATTATAATGCCAGTATATACGAATTTGAAGTTCTGGAACTTCTCGAACAATTATTTGTGAAGAAAAACCAGGTAGTTTTGATTGGTGGTTCCGGGCTCTATATTGATGCTGTTTGTAAAGGTATAGATGATCTTCCCCCTGTGGACCATGAGATTCGAAACAAATTAAAAGAGCAATATGCCCGTGAGGGAATTGAAAGCCTGAGACTTCAATTAAAATATTTGGATCCTGAATATTACCAAACCGTTGATTTGAAAAATCCAAAACGATTGATCAGGGCTCTGGAAATTTCAATTTCTACCGGAAAACCTTACTCCACTCTACTCAGAAAAAAGGATAAACCAAGAAACTTCAGTATAGTGAAAATCGGGTTAAACCGGGAGCGTAATGAATTGTATGAACAGATTAACCGAAGGGTTGATTTTATGATTGAAACAGGACTGGTTGAGGAGGCGGAGAAGTTTTTCCACCACAGAAATTTAAATTCTCTAAATACGGTTGGTTACAGGGAACTTTTTGAATATTTCGAGGGAGAGATCTCCCTGGAGAAAGCTGTTGAACTGATTAAAAGGAACTCCAGAAGATATGCCAGGCGTCAGTTATCCTGGTTCACCCGTGATAAGGAAATTCACTGGTTTCATCCGGAGGAAAGGGAAAAGATCTTATTATTTATTAAAGAAAACCTGTAGCTAATCAGTGGGTTGGGAAGAAAAAAGACTGAATGGTAATGGTTCTCGGTTCTCGGTTCTCGGTTCTCGGTTCTCGGTTCAGAGTTACAAGTTATTTGTTTTGCCATAGGCAACTTTTCTTTATAAAGTATTTAACAACTTAGGATATATTGTAAGAGAAAGCAGAAACAAAAGTTATAAAAAAATTGCAGGTTTGGCAAGAACCAATTTTATTGTATGTTTTATCTTCAAAAGTGATGTCTCATTTGTATGGAAACCATTATTCCAGTATTCCATTATTCCATCATTCCTAATTTGTTGGAATAAGAGACGAATAAAAAATTGAATCATTAAAAAATCAAAATTATGACTGTTGAGAATATACGACATTTCGTCGTCCGGGTTTACGGATTAATCATCAATGATAAAAAGGAAGTTTTACTCACTGATGAATATCAGCTAGGAATGAAAATGACTAAATTTCCGGGAGGCGGACTGGAATTTGGTGAAGGCCCGGTTGATTGCATCAAACGGGAAGCGTATGAAGAATTCGGCCAGGAAGTTAAGGTAATTGATCACTTCTACACCACGGATTTTTTTCAGAAAGCACTTTTTTATAAAAAACATCAGATCATCAGCATTTACTATCTTTTGGAATTCGAAGACAGGATCCGGTTCAAAATTTCCAATAAATCCTTTGATTTTCCTGAATTAAAAGAAGGCAACCAGTCCTTCAGATGGAAGGCTATTAAGGACCTTATTGAGGATGATGTAAGTTTTCCAATTGATAAGGTGGTAGTAAAATTACTGAAAGAAAGAATTGTACAAACCCGGGTAACCTGAAAATAACAAATATCAAATTCCAAATTTCAATTCTCAAAACAAACAATTCTGAAATAATTTCAATATTCATATTTTTTGAGATTTGATTAATTGTGATTTATTTGAGATTTATTATTTGTATTTTGGAAATTTTTACCAGAATCTGCTTATACGGTAGGCAGGAATGCAAAAATTTCAGTAATGAGATTCAAGAATAGTTTTAGCATAATTCATCCAGCTCATGTTGGCAGAGGTTTTTGCCACATTTTCCATAGGGATGGGTGTTTCAATGGATTTTATCATGGCTTCTGCCATGGAATCAATTTTATCAGGTTCAGCAAGGTATCCGTTATACCCGTCGGTTACGGTTTCAGGAAAATGTCCAACCCTTGTTGCAAGAATAGGTAGTCTGAAATTATAGGCTACGGATTCAACCCCGGAAGGAGTGGCAGTAAGATAATACAAAACAATGGCGTGGCTTACCTGGAAGTATTTATGTACTTCCTCGTTGGGAACAAATTCATTGATCACGGTGACTCTGTCTTTTATTCCCAACTGGTCGATCAGGTCAAGCGGTCTGTAATTTTTTTCATCATCCTGTTTTCGTAAAAAAACAGACTTCAACAAACCAAAAGTCGCTTTTTTAATCCGGGTAATGATTTTCCTTGAATCCAGGGTGTTCCAGAATGACTCGCCAACGATCAGAAGAGATACATCATCCCTGGTTTCAGCCACCTTTGCAAAAGCACGAATGGCATTATGCAAACCCTTGTACTTTCTGATAAACCCAAAAAAAAGAAAGGTATACTCCCTTAACTTTAATTCTTTTTTAGTTTCTTCTATATTGAAATTTTCATCAGGATGAAACATGTCATATACCGGGTGATATAGCTTAATAACATTTTTACCATTTATTTTTCTTTCCCCCTCTCCCATGACCAATACATTAAACTGTTCCGCGGGAAAAAGATATTCAAGTTCTCTGGCGGTTTTAAACGAGTGAACCACATAGCTATCTGCATGCTTGATTCCGGTTTTGGTAAACCAGTCATCAATAGAGCTTCCCTCTTTTTGCTTTACAAAATGAAGGTCAAAAATCACTTCAATTTCCGGATGTTTTTTCAGCTTCTTGGCGATGAATCCCAGAGGCAGCCCCTGAAAGGATATAGCCCACTGGAAAATGATTATTTTGGGATTTATGTCCCTGATCAACCGGTAGGTCTTTGTCCAGGAAAAAGGATTGTTGTAGTTGGTGATATAAAAAACCTTTACTTTGGTTCCTTCAAGCAGATCCGTTTTGCTTTTCCTGTCGATAAAATCCCTTGGAATAATGGCAGGGTACTGTTGTGTCCACGAAACAATAAATACTTCAACCTCCTCCAGTTTGTCAAAAGCTTTCGCAAGTGAAGTATTATAATTTGCTATTCCTCCCTTAAACACCGGACCGGGACCAAAAACAATTACTCTTGTCATCTTTTCTGTTCTCTTAACCGCTCTACTGCTTTATCGTAAACCCTTCGCATACCTTCCCTGAGAGATATTTTTGGTTTCCAGCCAAATTTATTCTCTACATATTTCATGTTTGAATACCTTGAAAAAACACCAACAGGTTTATCCAATAAAGGTTTGATGGATGGGTTGTATCCTGCAAATCCGGTAAATATCCTGATCAAATCCAGGAAGGAAGTCAATTTGCCTGAACCAATATTATATGCAGAACCATCATGGACATTATCCAAAAGCATCAGAATAAAATCGATAATATCATCAATATGGACAAAATCCCTACCCTGTTTACCAGATCCCCAAACCTCGAAGGGATCTTCTTTTTGTGCAGCTCTGGCAGCAATGGCAGGAACAGGATAACTCAGATCCTGGTCTTCGCCATATCCGGAAAAGGGACGGATACAGGCAACCGAAACGCCATAATGCTGTGCAGCAATCAGGGCTAAATACTCTCCTGTTAATTTTGACCAGCCATACGTCATATCAGGAGTTCCCAGGTTCTTACTGAAATCGATATCGGTTTCCTTTAATGAAACAGCCCCGGAAGAGGACTGGAGATTAACAGGATAAGCGGCACTGGAACTTGGATAGAGTACCCTTTCCGGCTGATGCTGACAAACCCAGTAAAAAAACTCAGCATCAATGGAAAGATCCAGAGCTACTACCATCGGATCGCCTTCAATTTTGGCTCTGCCACCTACAATAGCAGCAAAATGGTAAACATCGGCAAATTTATCGAATTCAATTCCATATTCCTGCTGGATATATTTTGGATTACTTCTCAGGTAAAACAATAAATTCCGAAAATCTCCTTCCCAGAAATAAAGTCTTTCATCCTCTCCTATCACCTCAAGGTCCCTGTATCTCCTGAAAGAATATTTATTGATCCATGTAGAAGGATGCGTCCCGATCGAAAGGTCATCCACCATGAAAATTTTATCATTTGTGACCTTTAATATACGTTTTACCATATTCCTCCCAACAAATCCACATGCCCCGGAAACCAAGTGATATTTGATATTTTTCACATGTATAAATTTTACGTTGGAACTGTCAGAGCCATTTAATATAAGTTACAGGTTACAAGTTTCAAGTTTCAGGTTGCAGGTACAATTTCGCAAAAGGCTTCCCACAACAAATCAACACCCTAACACTTAAACACATTAACACTTAAACACATTAACACTTAAACACTTAAACACCCTAACACATAAACACCTTAGTACATTAACACATCCTCAAAAATTAATTTTCTTTTCCACCTGATAAACATCTCTGCCTGTCAGTGTCCTCGAAAACAATTCTCCCAGGAATCCTGCCAGGAACAACTGGGTACCAATGATCATAGCTGTCAGAGCAAGATAAAAGTAAGGACTTTGTGTAACAAGTTTTGCCGGTATGTTGTTTAGGGTATAATAAATTTTAACTCCACCTAACCAGGCAGCAGCCAGGAATCCGCCAATAAACATCAATGTGCCGAGCGTTCCGAAAAGATGCATGGGCCGTTTTGCAAACCTGGAAATAAATGAAATGGTTAAAAGATCAAGGAATCCTTTTATGAACCGGTCCAGACCATATTTTGTAACGCCATACTTTCTTTTCTGATGTTTTACTATTTTCTCGCCGATTCGGTTAAATCCGGCTTGTTTTACCAAAACGGGCAAATAACGATGCATTTCACCGTAAACCTCGATACTCTTAACGACCAAATTTTTGTATGCTTTCAGTCCGCAATTGAAGTCATGAATTTTTATACCGGTTACTGAGCGTGCCGTTCTATTATATAACCTGCTCGGTATGATCTTGGTAATAGGATCGAACCGCTTTTTTTTCCACCCGGAAACAAGATCATAATTTTCCTCTTTGATCATTTGGTATAAGGCTGGGATCTCATCGGGATTATCCTGCAAATCGGCATCCATTGTAACCACAACTTCTCCTTTTGCCTCACGAAACCCACTGTAAAGAGCTGCCGATTTGCCATAATTTCTCCTGAACTTTATCCCCTTTACAAAATCTTTTTTCTCTGCCAGGCTTTCAATAACCTGCCAGGAAGAATCAGTGCTTCCATCATCCACCAGAATAACTTCGAACGTATATTTATTTTCGATACAAATCCGTTCGATCCATTCCAGGAGCTCAGGAAGTGATTCTTCCTCGTTGTAAAGAGGAATTATGAGAGATAGATCCATCTTATATTTTATGTATCGGAATTTACTCACCCCGATAGCCATCGGGGCTAAGTTCAATGTTTTGAGGTTTACAAACAATCAACAATTAAAAATTAGAAATTAAAAATTAAAAATTTAAAAAAAGTTATTTAGCCTGATTAATTCATAAACATTAGTAAACTATTTAATATGAATGGATTCCTGCTTTCGCAGGAATGATATAAAAATAACATAAGTCTATCATTCCCAACTTGATTGGGAATCCAAATGAATTATTCAGGTTAGATGTTTTGCTTGAAATTGACCCTAAAATCTTTTTAAGCTCACCTGATTCAT
>CAZEWS010000167.1:0-278 GCA_964515985.1 uncultured Rikenellaceae bacterium
GGATTTGCTGAAACGATTGGAAAGGAAATATATCCACTTGAGCTCTTTTCGGCTCGTGTTTGGCTGCATATTCCAGAAACTTTCCGAATTCATCAATTACGATAACGAGCAAGCCATCCTTTTTACCAACTTTCTCATATTGCTGAAAAATTGCATCAAAGATTTCCTGATTTCCCGCCAGTGTGTTTTTGACATCAAGTATTTCAGCAAATGCATTGATAATAGATTGATATTCTCCAATGAAATTGAGAACTCGAACCTTCCCATTATTTTGATTG
>CAZEWS010000167.1:308-8466 GCA_964515985.1 uncultured Rikenellaceae bacterium
TCGCTATCTGATGTGTAATCCGTTCAGCATTGGGCATAACAATGTAGTAGAGCTCCTTTTCAGAATCTCTAATAATATTGACCGATGGCGTGTATTTAATATCCATTTTTATGCGCTTTTGGCATAATAATCCTCTAAAACTTCGAGTGGCCTTATTTTGTCCCCTTTGAATTGAATTTGCCTTATCAAAGGGTCGTTGTTAAACACAATGTTTTTTGGATATAATTTCGCAATTCGCTCTAACTGTTCAAGAAGACCTTCCTTGTTCAGGGCAAAAATGGTTCCCGGCCCATCTTCATCTAAATAGAGATTGTCAAAACTGATGGAATTCCCATATAGCTCATTGTCTAATATGGAGTAAAGAATTATTTCAGCGGGAATATCCGACTGTTCTTTGTTTTCTATGTTATAAACAACATCCTTTTGCCTTTTATACTCCCGAAGTAGGTTCAAATCAGACAAAAGGCCGGAATAACCATCTTCCACATCCTTCGAACTATCATTCAGGTAAGTCCGGCTGAAAACTGAAAAGTCATCCCTTAATGTTCTTTCCGTGAAATTGCCTTTCTCATTGGCTAGGAAACTGAAAAAATGTTTACGCGTAAACTCTGGTTTATGCTTTCTCAATTCACTAAAAATTATATGATATATGGAGGCATATCGCCTTTTGTGAAGCTTATATTGAAGTAGCCATAGTGTGGCTGTATCTTCCAAAAACGGGTCCCAACCCTCATCGCTAAAAAGACGTCTCGCCAAAGCAGTTAATTCGTTATTGTTGTTAACTAAATCAAATGCTCTTAACCAATAACGAATTGACCGAACCATATTATTACCAACCCCTAATTCAACCACAGCATCAGGTGCATTAAAGTCCTTTTTTGTTGCAATAAAGTCATAACCCTTTTTTAGCCAATATTGGCGGCAAGGGAAGGTTTCATGGCCGGAAAAATTGAAGGGATTCATAGCTAACAAAACTAATAAATTTAGTTCAATTTGTGCTCGGACAGTTCAATTGTTTGCACATTAATTTTCAACAACTTGATGTAAGACAATATTGGTCGTGCATAAGTAAATAGGGATAGCTTCCGATTTATTTTCTTATCCAGTCCAGTTTTACCGGTGTACTACTCACCGGGTGACTTCGAGTCACCCGGTGAGTTATAAAGCTGGTCGTATATTCTACTGTGAATGTTGCCCAGTTGCTTTTTAGCTTTATTTTTTAACTATATTGCAATTTGATAAGTATGGAATAATACGATAATGTTTCAAACCGTTTATTAATGCGTTTACCCTGGGACTTTATAATTAATAGTATATTTTGTATCTAACCTCTACTATTCATAAACTATAGATTAAAAAAATATCAATAGCCCCGTCCTTTAGGGAGGGGAGTTGGTTTCTTTTCAAACCCCGCCTTAAAAGGCGGGGCTATTGATAAATTAATCATCAAAAGTTTAGAAACTAAGGCCCGATGGCTATCAGGGCGATCTCACGTAAATAATTAATCAGGCTAAATTATTAAAAATGAAAAAAATAAGATTAATCAAATTAGCTACGCTATTTTTTATTCTTTCTGTCAACAGTTTTTATGTTATTTATGCACAAGTCATTACTTCCAAAGAAGTCGACAAACTTGTTGAAAGGACTTTAAAAACATTCGAGGTTCCGGGCATTGCTGTGACAATAGTAAAAGATGGAAAAGTAATTCATGCAAAAGGATATGGAGTACGTTCACTGAATTCAAATAAAAAAGTTGACGAGCACACATTATTTGCGATCGCATCAAACACCAAAGCCTTTACAGCCGCTACAATAGGTATATTAGTTGACGAAGGCAAATTGAATTGGGATGATAAGGTTATTGATTATATTCCGGAATTTCGGTTATATCATTCCTATGTTACTGAAGAGTTTACGATTAGAGATTTGTTAACCCACAGAAGTGGCTTGGGACTTGGGGCAGGAGATTTAATGATATTCCCTGATGGCAGTGATTTCAAAATTGAAAATCTTATATATAATCTACGATTTTTGAAATCAGTTTCAAGTTTCCGGAGCAAATTCGATTATGATAACCTTTTATTTATTGTTGCCGGAGAAGTTGTTTCCAGGGTTACCGGGATGAGTTGGGAAGCATATGTTGAAGAAAGGATTATGAAACCACTGGAAATGGATCGCAGTGCCGGTAATTTTAATCGTGTAAAGGATAAGTCAAATATCGCGGATCCACATGCTCCGGTTGATAATAAAATTATAGTTGTTGATAGATATGATCATGAATTGACAAGTTCTGCCGGGGCTATTTATTCAAGTATTCATGATATGAGTAAATGGGCGATTTTGCAGATGAATCATGGTAAATATGGAGAAAGACTTAGTAAGAAACTCTTTAGTGAAAAAGTACATGAAGAAATGTGGACACCACAAACCATATTGCCTGTAAGAGGCAGTAACTCATATAACACACATTTTAGCGCTTATGGATTAGGATGGAGTTTAAGTGATGTTAAAGGTTATAAACAAATATCGCATACCGGTGGCTTGCCTGGAATGGTGACTCAGGTAACGCTACTTCCTGAAATGAAATTAGGAATTATAGTATTAACCAATCAACAATCAGGATCTGCGTTTGCTTCAATTACCAATCAAATCAAGGATAGCTATTTAGACATCCAGGGTACAGACAGGGTAAAAGAATATTATGAGCGCGTACAATCGAATAAAGAAAACATAAAAAAAATTACAGATGAAGTCTGGAAAGAAATAGCAGAGAATCAAAAAGATACATCTGTAAAAGTAGACTTAAGTCTATATACCGGAACTTACAAGGATGATTGGTTTGGTGAGATATTAATTTCTGAAAAGAAAAACAAATTGTGGTTTGATTCAAAGCGCTCACCAAAATTAACTGGTGAAATGTTGTTTTATAAAGGCAATACATTCATAGTTAAGTGGAATGATCGCAGCATGGATGCCGATGCTTTCGTAATGTTTGAACTTGATTATTCCGGACAAGCTTCAGGCATCAAAATGAAAGCAGTATCTCCATTGACTGATTTCAGTTATGACTTTCACGATTTGGATTTTCATGTCGTTAAATAGTAAAAATTAAACCCTGAAAAAAACGGACAAAACAGGAGGCAGGCTATTATGATACAGATTCTTTTCATCTAACGTTTTATTTATAATATTCAAAAAGTATACCTTAATTATAAGCAAATAATTCTGTAAGTACAGGTGTTTAGACATCGCTGCTAACATATTGAATTAATGTATTTTGGCTCATTCTTTAGCATTATTTTGATAAGCATAGTAAAGATTGTGTACATAATCAAAAAAGAGAAATAATGAATATAAAATGTAGAATGTAGAATTTTGTTTATCATCTTTTTTTTGTTTTTGGCAATTGTTATTTGATTGATATTATTAATATTAAGAAATCACTATCCAAAAAAACGCACAAAACAGGACGGACAGCTTCCGATTTTAAGTAACTCGTCCCAAAGGGATGCCTGTGGCATAACCCGATCCGGAGTCGGGTTACGAGGATTTACCAACCTTAATTTATAAACACCCTTATTCATGTGTGCTACTCACCGCGTGACTCGGAGTCACCCGGTGAGTAAGACATGTTCTATCCTGCCCAGCTTTCCCGGTCGAGGCTGCGGTAATTGATTGCTTCGGCGAGGTGTGCAGATTGAATTTTTTCAGATTTATCCAGATCGGCAATGGTTCGGCTCATTTTTAATATCCTGTCATACGCCCGGGCAGATAAACCCAGTTTTTCCATTGCATTTTTTAACAATTGATGACCTGCCTGGTCGATCTCACAAAACTTCCTGAGCAGGCGGGAGGACATCTGGGCATTATTATAGATTGTCCGGTATTCTTTAAATCGTCTATCCTGTATCCCCCTTGCTGCTATCACCCTGTTGCGAATGGCTTCACTTTTTTCAGTTTCCCTTTCTTCGGATAATTTATCAAAGGGAACAGGGACAACTTCAATATGAATATCGATCCTGTCCAAAAGAGGTCCTGAAACTTTATTCAGGTATTTCTGCACAACTCCCGGAGTACAGACACAGTCTTTTTCAGGGTGATTATAAAATCCGCAGGGACATGGATTCATAGATGCAACAAGCATGAAACTAGCCGGATATTCAACCGTAAATTTTGCCCTTGCAATAGTGACCCGCCGGTCTTCCAGTGGTTGCCGCATTACCTCCAATACGCTTCGTTTAAACTCAGGCAACTCATCAAGAAACAAGACACCGTTATGAGCTAATGAAATCTCGCCTGGTTGTGGAAACTGGCCTCCTCCTACCAATGCCACATCGGAAATTGTGTGGTGAGGAGACCGAAAAGGCCGGCAAGTCATCAGTGATGTATCCCTCCCTATTTTCCCTGCAACCGAATGAATTTTAGTTGTTTCGAGTGCTTCTTGTAAAGTCAGTGGTGGTATAATTGTCGGGAGACGTTTTGCCAGCATGGTTTTCCCGGCACCGGGAGGACCAATCATGATGATATTATGGCCACCAGCGGCAGCAATTTCAAGGGCTCTCTTTACATTCTCCTGACCTTTAACATCCGAAAAATTAAATTCATATTTATCTACACTAGTAAAAAATTCCTCCCGGGTATTCACAATGGTAGGCTCCAGAACCTTTTCACCATTAATAAAATCCATAATTTCCTTCAAATTTTCAACCCCATAAATTTCAAGGTCATTCACAACAGCTGCTTCCCTTGCATTCTGACGTGGAAGGATAAATCCCTTGAAGCCCTCTTCCCTTGCCTGAATCGCAATCGGAAGTACTCCCCTTATAGGCTGTAAACCACCATCAAGGGAGAGTTCTCCCATCATAACATATTTGTCCAGTTCATCATTCCCAATAAAACCAGCGGCAGCCATTATACCAACGGCCAGGGGTAAATCATATGCGGATCCAGCCTTGCGAATATCTGCCGGAGCCATATTGATCACAACTTTCTTACCCGGCCATTTGTGACCAATGATCCGTAACGCCGATTCAATTCGCTGCTGACTTTCCTTTACAGCATTATCGGGTAACCCTACCAAGTAAAACTTTATTCCCTTAGATACATTTACCTCGACCGTAACGATGGTGGCATTGATGCCATGTACTGCGCTTCCATAGGTTTTTACCAGCATAATTTGAATGATATAGGAGGAATTACTAAATCCGGATTTCTAAATAGTGGATAAGTGAATGAATGATCTTAATATGGATTTCCTGCACCCGGTCGGAATATTCTGATTGTGGGGCACGGATTTCAATATCACAATATTTTGCCAGTTCCCCACCATCCTTTCCTGTAAGTCCAATGACAACCATCCCTTTTGCCATGGCCGATCTTGCAGCATTAATCATATTGATGGAATTGCCACTGGTACTGATTGCAACCAATACATCTCCCTCATTTCCAACCCCTTCAATATACCTGGAAAATACGAACTCATATCCATAATCATTGGCGGTGCAACTAAGGTAGGAAGGATCTGAAATAGCAACAGCAGCAATAGGAGAACGGTCTTCACGAAACCGGCCTGTAAGTTCTTCAGCAAAATGCATGGCATCACTCATCGAGCCGCCATTTCCGCATGTTAAAATCTTTTTTCCCTGTTTTATTGCTTTTACCAACTCCTTGCCGGCAGCTTCAAGTGTTTTCCAGTTTTCCGGATTATTAATAAACTCCTCCAGCAATTTTTTGGCTTCAAGAAAATTTTGTTTAAATAGTTCCATTTTCAGTTCATTCAAACCTTTCAAATGTACGAAAAGATTGAGCAATAGTAAAATATATTGCTCCTTCCACCGGCCTCGGGCAGTTTATCGCCAGTTTTGTAATGATACTGGGATATGCAATTATTGCCGTACCAACCGGAATTGTCACCGCTGAATTTACCATGGCAAAACAAAAGAAGATTACAACGCAATGTTGTCCAAGCTGTTTAAAGGAAGGTCATGAGCCCGATGCCATTTACTGCAGATTTTGCGGTGAAACCCTTAATGAATGATTCGTTGAAGTAAGAGATGAATTGATAATTCAATATTTACAAAATAATAAATACCTTTGTAAAAAAATTAAAGGATATGGCTATCCCAAGTTTTTTCCGGACACAAAAACCTAAATCATTCAATTACATACCTCGCTATTACGATGAGCAAAAGGAACAATTAGAGGAGAGGATCCGGGAAGTTGAAAAAGAGATGGGGGTAACTAAAGGAGAAGCGTACAGACCCACAATCAGGAAGGGTAGTATGAGCACTTATTTCAGGAGGAAACAAAGAAAAACACAACAACAATCAACCATCCGGTTAATTATTATCATAATAATCCTCTGTCTGATCTCTTATTATCTTTTCTTTTATTAAACAGGTAAAATCCATGCCGGATATTATTCATTTATTGCCTGATTCAGTTGCGAATCAGATTGCTGCGGGTGAAGTTATTCAACGCCCTGCATCGGTGGTAAAAGAATTGGTCGAAAACGCGATTGATAGTGGGAGTACAGAAATAAAAATCATTGTTAAGAACGCGGGTAAAACCCTTATACAGGTAATTGATAACGGGTGTGGTATGTCGGAAACTGATGGCAGGCTTGCATTTGAACGGCATGCCACCTCAAAGATCCTGGAAGCAAAAGATCTTTATGCTATTAAAACAATGGGTTTCCGGGGTGAGGCATTAGCTTCCATTGCAGCAATAGCTCAAGTTGAATTAAAAACAAAAAGAATTGAGGATGAACTGGGTACACTGATCCTGATCAATGGATCGGAAGTGGAAAAACAGGAATCCATCAGCTGTCCTGACGGCAGTAATTTTACCATAAAAAACCTCTTTTATAATGTTCCGGCCCGCAGGAAATTTTTAAAAACCAATTCAACGGAGCTTAAACATATAATTTTTGAATTTCAGCGCGTTGCCTTGTCTCATTCAAATATTTCCTTTTCCCTTTATCAGAATGAAACCGAAATCTATAACTTGCCGGCATCCGGTTTGCGACAAAGGTTAATGGGTGTTTTCGGCAAGGGGATCAATCAAAATCTCATTACGCTAAACGTTGAAACCAGCCTTGTAAAAATCACCGGTTACATCGGGAAACCTGAATTTGCCAGAAAAACTTTTGGTGAACAATTTTTCTTTGTAAACAACCGGTACATCAAGCATCCCTATTTGCATAAGGCTGTGATTAAAGCATACGACCAAATCCTGCCCCCTGAAACCATTCCATCCTATTTTGTCTATTTTACTTCCGATCCTGGGACCATTGATATTAATATTCATCCCACAAAGTCGGAAGTAAAATTTGAAGATGAAATATCCATTTGGCAATTTTTACTGGCTGCCACAAAGGAAGCATTGGGAAAATTTAACATCGTCCCTTCCATTGATTTTGAAAATGAAGGAATTATTGATATCCCCGTTTCGACCGGGGACATGGAGATAAAATCACCAACCATCCGGATTAACCCTGATTATGATCCATTCGCAGATGAAAAAACAAGATATCAGAAAAAAATAAGGATATCCCGGATGGATAAAGAAAATCTCCAAAACTGGGAAAAGCTTTATTCGGGATTTGAAAAAGGGAATGAAACACCCGAACAATTCCTGTTTCAAAAAGCTCCGGGAATTGAAGATGAAACCCTTAGCCAAAACTTTGTACAGTTAAAAAATAAATATATACTCTGTACGGTGAAATCCGGACTCATGGTTATCGACCAGAAAAGAGCTCATGAACGAATTCTGTACGAAAAATATCTGAACTCCCTGGAAAAAAATTTAGGTGTAGCTCAAAAAGATCTGTTTCCTCAAACGGTTGAATTAAGTGCATCAGATTATACTACTTTAATAGAAATTCTCGATGAACTTTCACGACTGGGTTTTGATATTCAGGACATAGGACATCATTCAATTATTATCAACGGATATCCTGCTAATTCCGGCAATTCAGACCCACAGGAAATGATTGAGATATTATTGGAAGACTTTAAAGCCTCCGAAAGGAATATTCAAGCGGGGGTAAAAGAGAGGATAGCCAAATCACTGGCTGTAGCAGCAGCTATTCATCATGGAAAAAACCTTACAAAGGAAGAAATGAGAGAAATTATAGATTCTTTGTTTGCTTGTAAAA
>CAZEWS010000168.1:0-354 GCA_964515985.1 uncultured Rikenellaceae bacterium
ATTCAAAATCTGGTGAAAGGATCCCTGTGGTTCATAGCCCTAATGAGGTCAGAAAGATACATTCTGGTCTTCAGGGCGAAGCATGTCGGCTGCAAGCGCTGGTTAGTCCGCCTTAAAATACGAGGGTGTACTTGTAGGCATCCGCTGTCCAAATGTCAAGCCCGCCACCGCGCTCACCCAAACGCGTCAGGTACACCTCCATCTCTTGCGTCTCCCGGTTCTCCAGTAGAGAAAAGTTCGAGAGCTGCAGGTGCTCGGAGTCCTGTTCCGGGTCCCGGTCGTCGATCACTGTTACCGTGTCCTTCTTGAAAGACGGCCCCTCGTACTTGAGCTGGTGCGCTTTTCCCCATGTCC
>CAZEWS010000168.1:408-2662 GCA_964515985.1 uncultured Rikenellaceae bacterium
GCCATTGTCATCAGAGAGCTGGTAGAAACCGTGGTCACAGAACAGGCGGTTCCCCGACTAGAGCTCTTTCATGGCCACTTCGGGTTTACCCGTAATAATGCGCTGAAAGACGGGTTTTATAAGCCGGCCCGATACCGGGTCGTACGGACCTGTTCCACGCTGGGATTCTCAGCCCGATTGCGTAAACTCCCCCTGGGTCGGGGCCTGTTTGTATTCGAACTCCCATTCGGACCAGTTCTTGCCGTTGTCCTCTGATGTACGCCGTCGCACTGTATCAGCCCAGTCACTCGACCGGATCAGACTCCGCACCTCTTCACGCCGTAGCATCCTGCCAATGTAGGTCATACTGACGCTGGTGGCCACCCGCGGTTCGGGCGAAGGCACGTAGGCTTCCTTTTTCACCTGGCAAATCGGTGCCATGACTCCACTCTCCCTTTAATGATCTATGGGTGTTATACCATAAAGAAATTCCGGAATCGTCCAGGCACCAACGATTGAAGTTGCTCCAAGAAGGGAACCCTTTTTTAGAAATAAACGCCGGGTAATTTTAGTTGTATTTACTAAACGTGACTTCTACCTTTAACTTTTTACCCGCAGGCAATGTGATGCTGCGTTCCCGGGCGTCAAAATTCGTACAGGACTTGCCATTTATTCGCACACAGGTAATCTGCACTTTTGGATCGTCCACAGGTGAGACGAAATGTTTCTTCGGGCCATCTAATTCGAAATGGAGCACTACCGGCTTTTTGTTTACAAAGAGATTGAGGTAAAGATAGTTGAGAAATCCGTGCTCAATTTCGTGGTATGATGTATGCCACGACCCCGCTTTCTCGCCTTTTCCCAGGAACGATCCGTCTGGAGTAACTCCTAAGAATACGCCGCCATATTCACTATCCCTGAAATAGCGATCATAAAAGATCTCGGTCTTTCGGAAGTTTTCCAGGTATTGTTCTTCGTGGGTAGCATGGTAAAGCTGAAGTTGCAAAAAGGCGCCGTAGATCTGAATCCACCAAATAAGGAACATAATTCCACTCCCGGTCAAATCCGTTGGGGTATCCTAATATCCAGCCATTCACAGGATCGATCATCCGCTCAATGCATAAATCGGCCAGATGCTTCGAAAAGCTTATTACTGCCGAATCCTGAGTTGCCAGAATAAGATTTGGCATCAGCGAACCCTGGCCATAGTGTGAATGTTTGGCCTTGGAAGAATCACTGACGCTCAAATCCCGGTTTAGCTTCATATAATAGCCATCGAACTCTTCATCGTGGGCGTATGTTTTGTGGATTTCAACGGATTTCATGACATGAGATAAAGTACATTCATCCCCGGTGACAAAATAATACTGTGTAAGTCCAACGTTGCTATAGAGTTGCGAGGATGCACCTTTGTCGGTTTCCTTCGGCTCGCCGGTCTGAGAGATGCTACCGAACCAGCCACCATATTCCAGATCCCGCCCAAATTCACCGTTCATAAATTTCTGTTTACCAGTCGTATCAACAGCATTCCCTGCGGCAACTGCATGCCCAACAACAAGAAAAACCAGTATAACAAACAATACCTTCTTTGACGAGAATTGTTTTTTTGGTTTTTTAGTCATTACATGGGATTTTTAATTCTTGAATAAATTTCTTTTGTAACCAAGTTGTTTTTATCTTCAAATCCTTTCATTTCTTTTAGAATCTTTCATTTTTAGATATTCTCTAATTTAAGGTATCGGAATTTCAAGGTTTATTAGTTTTTTTGGTTAATCAGCGAATATCGAACAAGGATAACCTTCGGTGAGAACGGTTACTCACTTCGTTCGTGAGAACGCCCCGATAGCCATCGGGGCTAAGTTCAAAAGAACCAAAAAGTCAAGGCTTCTGAAAAGGCCGGAATTAAATTCCATTTTAATTTTTCTCAATGAACTAATGTTCCTAAATTCTCTCAAATTCCCAATATATTTGGTTCTTTTTTTCATAATTGCAACGATACAAAAGTGTCTTGGCTTTTTTTATTTAATTGTTTTATATTTCTTTAAATTGCCCCTTAGCTACTCGTCACAGCCCTTTGTGTTTCATAGAATTGTTGTTATTCTATGCTACGATAAACAACTCAGGAGTCTTTATAAAATATATTTTTCTGAAAACCTGCAAGGTATTGTTTTGCGCTTTCCATATTGACTTTGATGGTACATCAAACGATTTGATTTTGAAGGAACGATGTTTTAACTTAGCAGACGATTATTGCATTTATGTTTAACTAAAATCG
>CAZEWS010000168.1:2672-8240 GCA_964515985.1 uncultured Rikenellaceae bacterium
AAATCGACTTCGTTATGGCACAAAAACTTTTTAAGATTATTCTGACTGCTACTGTTTCTGTAATTCTGATTCCGGGATTTGTGTGTTTTGCCCAGGATTCATCTGATCCTGCTAAATTACCGGTAAAATTTGAGGAACTTACAGCTCCTGAGTTTATCCGGGGAGTTGAGTTATCGGGCGGGATATGCATCATCCCAATGGGTATTATGGAGAAACACGGTCCGCATTTACCTCTGGGGACTGACCTTATTGATGTCCGTGAAATTGTAATGAGGGCTGTGAAAAAAGAATATGGGATCGTCTTTCCTCCTTATTATTTCGGACAGATCTATGAAGCCAAACAACAACCGGGTACCATTGCGTACAGCCCGGAACTTGTTTGGAAAATTTTGCAGGAAACCTGTGAAGAACTGGCGAGAAACGGATTGAAAAAGATTATCCTGGTAAACGGGCATGGAGGGAACAATAGCTTTATTCCCTATTTCTGCCAGGCTCAGCTGGAAAGCCCAAAGGACTATGTGGTGGTATTTTTTCGTCCGGAAACCGATCCGGATGTTGCCAGAAAAGTCAGGGAGTTAAGGAAAACCACTACCGGAGGACATGCCGATGAAACAGAAACCTCCATGATGATGGCTCACCGGCCAGACCTTGCCCATACTGAACTAGGCAAAGATCAATCAGGAGAGGACATGAAGAGATTGGATCATTTATCCTATGGCTATACCGGGATATGGTGGTATGCCAAATACCCCAACCATTATGCAGGTGATGGCAGTGAAGCAAATCCGGAAATCGGGAATCTGGTGATAAACCAGGCTGCAGACCAGCTTGCCGAACTAATCAGGATACTGAAAAAGGATAATACAGCCATTGAGCTGCAGAATCAGTTTTTTGAACAATTAATAGATCCACTCAAAACCAGGCAAAAGATCCGTTAGACGGCTATGAGCCATCAGACGGAATCCCAATGATGCAATTTTGAAGCCTACCTAAAACCAGGAAGAAAATCCGGTTTCAAATCCGGATATTGCCCATAGGGCATACAAAATTGTAGCAAATTGTGAATAAAACCAACATTCCCCGAAGGGGATTATTTGGTCAAAAGGCTGATTAGGATCAATTCCGCGTTTCATCCTGGAAAAATTACACTTCATTATCCTGCTTACCCGTTTCAGCAACTTATTCTTTCAATCCGGTTGCAAACATGGTTATTTTGTTTCGCAAACATAAATTATATAGCCATGAAGAGATACATTCTATTCTTACTTGCTTTATTTACTCTTGAGGCAGGTGCACAAGTGAAGATTACAGGTACGGTTTCGAATAAAAAAGGTGAACCCATCACAGGAGCCAATATTTATTTCGAGGGTACCTACCAGGGAACTACTTCAGATGAAAATGGGAATTTTATGCTGAATTCCGGTTTAACAGGCAAACAAAAGCTGGTTGTCAGTTTTATTGGGTATATCCAAAATGAAAATGAACTGGATCTGAATAACGAAATTCCGGACCTTGTGATTGAGATGGAAGAAACAATGAGTGAGATCAATGAGGTTTCAATTACTGCAGGAACATTTGAAGCCAGTGACAAGAAAAAATCTGTTCTCCTGAAACCATTCGACATTGCAACAACGGCAAGTGCAATGGGAGATATATATGGTGCACTGGCAACATTGCCAGGAGTTCAGAAAGTAGGTGAGGAAGGAAGATTGTTTGTTCGTGGCGGAGAAAGTTATGAAACAAAAACATATATGGATGGTATGCTGGTTCAGTCTCCCTATTTTTCCAATTTGCCTGATCTTCCATCCAGGGGCCGGTTTTCTCCATTGCTTTTTAGCGGAACATTATTCAGTACAGGTGGATATTCTGCTGAATTCGGACAGGCTCTCTCCTCGATTGTGGATTTAACTACAAGCCCACTTGAACCGGAGGATAAATCAAGTATTTCATTGATGACAGTAGGCATAAATGCATCGCATGTAAAACGATGGAAAAACACTTCATTAGCCATTACTGGTGATTATTTAAATACCTTTCTTCATAACATCTTATTCAATACGGAAATCGACTGGTTAGAAACCCCGGTTATCAGTGGTGGAACCATGATGTTCAAACATAAAACCGGAGAGAGTGGTATGATCCGGACTTTTTGCTCCTATAACTACAATTCAATGAGTATGCGCTATGACAACGTTGAATGGGGCAGAAAGGAAGATATTTCTCTAATAAACAGGAACTTCTATCTAAATACAACCTATAACAGTATGATAAATGAAAAATGGATGTTAAAAACAGGAATAGCTTACAACCGCGAAAATGAAAATACGGGTATTATGAAAGATAACATCGAAACTTTGAATTCAATGGAGGAGATTAAAATTTCATTCACACATTTTACCACAGATAAAATTAAGTTCAAATTTGGTGGAGACCTGTTCCATAGTGTGTACCGTCAGCAAATTTCCATGGACGGAATTTACGATTATAATTTTATGAATGATCAGTTCTCTGGCTTTTTCGAGACCGATCTTACTATCTCCAGGAAAATTGCCTTCCGGATTGGTGGCAGAACGGAATACAGTTCATTATTACATGAGTTCAACCTTGTTCCACGCATTTCTGCTGCATACAAAACCGGGAAATACAGCCAGATATCAATGGCATATGGAAAATTTCATCAAAACCCTCTACCTGATTATCTGAAAATAACTCCTGATCTAAAAACTGAAAACGCGAAACATTTTATCCTGAATTATCAGTATAAAACCCAACTACGCACTTTCAGGATTGAAGCCTATGTTAAGGAATATTCAGACCTTGTAAAATATAATACCCAATATTCCATTGATCCCGTGGATTATTCTAATAATGGGAATGGAAAATCAACAGGGATAGATGTTTTCTGGCGGGATAAACAGACCTTTACTAACACTGATTACTGGATATCGTATTCTTTTGTTACCGGTAAAAGGAATTATAAGGATTATCCTGAAAGTGTACATCCTCATTACCTGTCGAACCATAATGTATCTTTTGTTTATAAGCGTTTTTTCGAAAGAATACATACGTTCGGTGGTTTTACCTATTCTTTTGCCAGCGGCAGACCCTATAACGATCCCAACTCATCTGCCTTTATGGATTCCAGAACCAGGCCGTATCATGATTTAAGTTTCAATTTGACATACATACTCCAACTTTTCGGAAATTTTGCCATCCTCCATTTTAACTTCAACAATATTTTTGGGTTTGAAAATGTTTATGGATATCACTACAGCAATTCACAAAATACAGATGGCCAGTTTGAATCCCAGGCCATCAAATCACCTTATAAAAGACAAATTGTTTTCCTTGTCTCAATTTCATTTTAAATTCGTTATTAAATCAAATCAGTTAAATAATTTAAAAATTATCGTCATGAAAAAATCATTTTTATTCGTAACATTAACTTTAGTTGCCATTCATGTTTATTGTTCAAATGATAAGTACACTGTTACTATGAAGGCCGCTATCGAAACTATGTTTTCGTCAGTAACCACTGAAGAATATCTGCAATGTGCAAATAGTTTTGAACGTATTGCCTCTGCAGAAAAAGACAAATGGTTACCATATTACTACGCTTCGTATACCTATATTTTATTTAGTAATATGAAACAGAAAGATCTGGAGAAAAAGGATATGATTCTGGATAAGGCCCGGGAACTGATGGATGATGCATTCTCCCGGGCTCCTGATGAATCGGAAATATATGTTCTGCAAGCATTTCTTTACTCCTTACGGATTTTGGTTGATCCAATTTCCAGGGGAATGGAGTATATGGGGAAAATTAATGAATCGATGAACAGGGCCCGGGAGTTAGATCCTGAGAATCCCAGGATATATTTTCTGGAGGCAGTCATGGTGCTGAATTTACCGCCTGAGATGGGAGGGGGGGCGGAAAAAGCAAAACCCATTTTCGAACTGGCTGAAGCAAAATTCAATTCGTTTAACCCGGAATCTCCAATTTCACCGGATTGGGGTAAAACGGCAAACGAAGCAGAACTTCTGAAACTCCGGTAAATAATTGCTACATTTGTTTAAAGGTTCTCACAACGCCATTTTCATTCAAAGATTTATTGTGCTGAAGATCATATTTTCAATCGTTACTTTGTTTTTAATTGTAACTAAATTTATCTGAATTTTGCTTAATGGGCCGAAAAAGCATATATAAAAAGATGTTAAAAGTCGGAAGGGATTTATTGATCCTGGTTGTTATCGGGAATATCCTCAGTATATTAGTAATCAGCGAAGAAAGTTTTACCTTTCGCATGGTGCTGGTAAATGCTATCCCTTCTATTGGCGTTGGTTACCCATTATTTAAAGGAATTGAGCTCATTGTCAGGGTTTTAGATAAGAAAATCCCCTGGTTAAACCATCCATTGAAACGGCTGATCATACAATTCAGTTCAATGATTGTTTATTGTAGCCTTGTTATTATCGTATTTACAGTTTTATGGTTTTCCCTGGTGCAAAAACAGACCTTTGATTTGATCAGATTAATGAGTTTTGAAGGTATCAAAATTGGTCTTTCAGTTCTTATTCTTGCTTCACTTATTGTGCACAGTTTTCTCTTTTTTAAAAATTGGAAAACGGCAGCTGTGCAACAAGAAAAATTGAAACACGAGCATCTTGCCTTGCAATACAATACTCTGGTGAACCAGGTGAATCCACATTTCCTGTTTAACAGCCTGAATTCACTTGCCGCCCTGATCGATAAAGATCCGGATAAAGCGGGTCAATTTGTTAAAAAACTTTCAGAAATTTATCGTTATGTACTTGACCAGAAAGTGAATGAACTGGTATCTGTTGAATCGGAATTAAAATTTCTTGAATCGTATATTTTTCTGCAGAAGATCCGGTTTGCTGAAAACCTTATTATTTCGATGGATGTAACACCCGTAAGGAAGAGAAAAGTTATTCCTCTATCTTTACAAATGCTTTTGGAAAATGCGATCAAACACAATATTATTTCCAAAGATCGCCCTTTGCATATAGAGATCTATTCTACTGATGAAGATTATATCGTTGTAAAAAATGATAATCAAAAGAAAACAGCAATTGATGGATCCACTGGATTGGGAATTGAAAACATCAAAAGGAGATATGAGTTTTTTACCAACAAACCCGTGAAGACAACAGAAAATCAGGAATATTATATGATTGAATTACCCACGATCAAACCTGAAAACAACGGTTAATTTAATGAGAGTACTGATCATTGAAGATGAACAATTGGCTGCTGAAAGAGTGAAGGATCTTTTGGAAAAGTATGATAGCACCATTTCCATATTGGCCATCCTGGATTCTATAGTAACAACTGTTCAATGGTTTAAAAAAAATCCTTCCCCTGACCTGATTTTTATGGATATACAACTGGCAGATGGCTTGAGTTTTGACATTTTTGGAAAGGTGAAAATTGACTGCCCTGTAATCTTTACTACAGCCTACAAGGAATATGCCATTAAAGCCTTTAAGGTAAATAGTGGATGTCATCCAATTCTATTGATTTAATATGTTCTCCTACCTTAACGA
>CAZEWS010000169.1:0-8197 GCA_964515985.1 uncultured Rikenellaceae bacterium
TGATGTGAAACAGGTTGGTGTTCAGGCTATTATATTAGTGGAGGATTCAATCAGGTATATATCTGCCTACCTTCCCAATTTATACAAAATTATTTTGAAGCAATCAAGGGATTTTCAGCAAGAAGCCCTGAATGAACATCAAAAGACGCTCAGAATGAGGGGGCGTCCTAAAATCCTTCTTGCTACCTCTTTCGAAGAAGCAATGGAATTATATGAAAAATATAAGTTCAATATTTTGGGTGTAATTTCGGATATCAGTTTTAAAAGGAAGGGAAAAAAAGATACTGAAGCAGGAATTGCTCTTTATAAGAAAGTGAAAGAAGATGACAGCCATATGCCCTTTCTTTTGCAATCATCTGATATAAAATATAAAGATCTGGCTGAAAAACTGGGAGTGGATTTTATCCATAAGTATTCCAAATCATTGTCTATCGAGCTCAGGGATTTTATCATACAGCACCTTGAATTTGGACCGTTCATTTTCAGGGATCCAAAGACAATGAAAGAAATTGCCAGCGCAACCGATTTGCAAAATTTCCAGCAGCTTTTATTGACCTTACCGGATGATTCACTTGAGTACCATACCAGCAGAAACCATTTCTCAAAATGGTTAAATGCACGGGCATTATTTCCTATTGCTCAGATGTTTAAATATCTGAGATTGGAAGATTTCGAGTCATTGGCAGAGATGCGCAGGTTCCTTTATATAGCTATATCGAGCTTCCGGATGGGCAAGGGCAGGGGAGTAATTGCAAAATTTGATAAAAAAAATTTCGACGAATACCTGATATTTTCCAGGGTGGGTGAGGGATCTATCGGTGGTAAAGCCAGAGGACTGGCTTTTGTCAATTCCATCATTAAAAATAATAAATTCTTTAATCGATTCGATGACATCATCATAACCATTCCAAGAACGGTAGTCCTAAGTACTGATGTATTTGATGAGTTCATGGAAAGTAATAACCTCTATAAAATCGGATTATCTGAATTAAGTGATGAGGAAATGCTCGATTTTTTTATTAAGGCTGAATTACCCGGATGGGTTTACCAGGATTTGTATGCATTCCTGTCAGTGGCAAAAAAATATCACATTGCAATTCGTTCTTCCAGCAAACTTGAGGATTCTCATTACCAACCTTTTGCCGGTGTGTATTCAACCTATATGATTCCAAGGGAGAAGGATAACCAACTCATGGTTAAATATCTTTCGGATGGCATTAAAGAGGTATATGCATCAGTATATTACAAAAGCAGTAAAGCCTATATGGCGGCTACAGCTAATGTGATTGATGAAGAAAAAATGGGAATTATACTTCAGGAAGTGTGTGGAACAAGGCATGAAAACAGATTTTATCCTACTATTTCAGGAGTTGCAAGGTCAATCAATTTTTATCCGGTTGGGCCGGAAAAACCTGAAGACGGAATTGCCAACATTGCATTGGGACTTGGAAAACTAATTGTCGATGGAGGAGTGTCATTGCGATTCTCCCCAAAATACCCAAAAAAAACACTCCAACTATCTTCCCCCGAGATGGCTTTAAAAGAAACACAGAAACAATTTTATGCTCTTGATCTGACACCAGGTAGTTTTGTTCCTTCAACAGATGATTGTGTTAATATTTTGAAGTTAAACGTCAGGGAAGCCGAAAAAGATGGTGTGCTAAAATATGTGGCCTCAACATATGACTTTCATAATAATGTGATAAGAGATGGTATTCATGAATCCGGAAAAAAAATTATTACCTTCTCAAACATCCTTAACCATAATATTTTTCCGTTAGCAGAGATCCTGCAATCGCTATTGGAAATGGGACAGAAGGAAATGAACAACCCGATTGAAATAGAATTTGCCGTAAATCTCGATCCGCCTCCGGGCACACCTAAAATTTTTAGTTTCCTGCAAATCAGACCAATTGTTGAAAGTGAACAGGCAGCAATTATCAAACTGGATGATATAAACAAAAAAGAAACGATCATTATTTCTGATTCAGTTCTTGGAAATGGAATACTTAAAGGATTATCTGATCTCGTCTATGTAAAACCTGAAACTTTTAATCCGGCAAAAAATGAGAGCATTGCTTTTGCAATAGAAAAGATAAATACAAAATTCAGGAATGAAGGCAGGAACTATGTGCTAATTGGTCCGGGAAGATGGGGGTCAACCGATCCATGGTTGGGAATTCCAACCAAATGGGCGCAAATATCACAAGCCCGTGTAATTGTTGAATCAGGACTTGAAAATTACAGGATTGACCCCAGCCAGGGAACACATTTTTTCCAGAATTTAACTTCCTTCAGAGTAGGCTATTTTACGATTAATCCTTTTATTAATGACGGATATTATGATCTGAAATTTCTAAACAGTGCAAAAGCTTGTTATGAAGATGAGTTTATCCGGCATATCCGTTTTAAAAAACCGCTTACGGTAAAGATAGATGGCAAGAAAAAAAGAGGAGTTATTATCAAACCGGGATCAAACCCTTCTGAATAAATTCCTCTTGTAAGCAAGTCAACATCTTTTTTAGTGATAATCTATTTTCAACCCATAGTTTCAATTGTGAGTGATTGTTGCTCAATTCTAAGGGTCATCTCGTCTGACGACTTCAGCTCGTCTGACGAGTATAAAAAAACAACCGGTCCAATGGATAAATTTCTTCAGCCGTTCCGAAATAATGTTACTCGTCAGACCACTCCTACTGTTTAACTTTATGATTAGATTTAAAATATTATGCTAATGATGAGATATAATAATAAATTTGAACATCTTAGTGGTCAGACGAATAACCCCGCAGTTTAGTGGTGTAAAAATAAAATAAACCGGTTCCAGTGTTCATCCGGGAGAAATAGCTCCATTGACCGGAACAGTACGATCCACTTTCTTCACCAAACCCTGAAGTACTTTCCCCGGCCCGATCTCCGTAAACGATGTAGCCCCATCGTTTAACATATTTTTTACAGTTTGAGTCCATTTAACCGGAGAAGTGAGCTGTACCACTAAATTGTTCTTGATTTCCGCGGGGTCTGTGCTTGGCAGAGCAGTAGCATTCTGATAAACAGGACAAACGGGTGTCGAAAACGATGTATTCCGTATGGCTTCTTCCAGTTCAATTTTTGCAGGTTCCATCAGGGGAGAATGAAAAGCACCACCAACCATTAATTTGACAACACGTTTTGCCCCTTGTTTTTTCAACTTTTCCATTGCAAAGTCAATACCTTTAACCGAACCGGATATTACAATCTGCCCGGGACTGTTATAGTTTGCCGGAACAACAATTTCATCAATATCGTTGCAAACCGTTTGAACAATATTTTCGTCAAGTCCGATTACAGCCGCCATTGTTGATGGTTCAGCTTCACAGGCTTTTTGCATAGCGGCTGCCCGTTTTGATACCAGTATCAGTCCGTCTTTAAAAGACAGGGCTTTATTCGCTACCAGCGAAGAAAACTCTCCAAGAGAATGCCCGGCAACAATATCCGGCTTGAATTTTTCACCAAGAATTTGTGCAAGAATGGTCGAATGCAAAAAAATAGCGGGCTGAGTAACTTTGGTTTGCTTAAGATCTTCTTCAGTTCCGGAAAACATGATATCTGTAATCCTGAAACCCAGAATTTCATTAGCCTGCTCAAATAGCTCTTTCGCCATTGCAGAAGAATCAAACAGATCTTTTCCCATGCCAACAAATTGGGCGCCTTGCCCTGGAAAAATATATGCTTTCATACTAATGTAGTGTGGACCCAATAATATGAATAAACTCCTCCCGTGTAGCTTCTTTAAGAAATTCACCTGTAAAAGCCGAAGTGGTGGTAACTGAATTTTGCTTTTGAATGCCACGCATCATCATACAAAGGTGTTGAGCTTCAATTACTACACCAACACCGATTGGATTAAGGGTTTCCTGAATACAATCCCGGATCTGGGTTGTTAATCTCTCCTGAACCTGCAAACGCCTGGCATATGCTTCCACAACCCTTGCAATTTTGCTTAAACCGGTAATATACCCATTTGGAATATAAGCAACGTGAGCTTTTCCAAAGAACGGGATCATATGATGCTCACAAAGGGAATAAAGCTCAATTTCCTTAACGATTACCATTTGTTTGTATTCCTCCTTGAATTTTGCCGTAGAAAGAATATCTTTTGGATCATAGTTGTATCCCTGGGTGAGGAACTGGATGGCTTTAGCAACCCTTACAGGAGTTCCCTTTAATCCTTTCCGGTCAGAATCTTCGCTGATTAGTGAGAGGATTTGTTGATACATTTTGGATAATTTCATTGTTGTTTTTGTATCCCACCGGTCAACCCTTGAATATCCGGTTTTCCGCAATTGTCCAAATCCGTTGTTTACTACTTCCATATTTTTATTTGTATCTGAATTTAAATGGTTTGCTTTAATCAATTATTAATCAAACTACGCAGTTTTGTTTTTAACCAAAATATTCTACAAAATTATTCTCCGTTTCTTCAACCTTAATTCTGTGAAGTTCAATATCTAATTTTATTATATGCGGCTCCAAAACCTCCCAAATAGCAATGGCAAGATTTTCTGTAGAAGCAATTTTCCCTTTCATGAAGTCTACTTCAAGGTTCATATTCTTGTGGTCGAGTTTGTTTATTACATGTGTTTCTATCAAACTGCTTAAGGACTTCAGATTCACAACATAACCTGTTTCTTCTTTTATTTCACCTTTCACGGTCACATATAACACATAATTGTGACCATGCCAGTTGGCATTTGAACATTTACCAAAGACTTCAAGATTTTTTTTGTCTGACCACTCCTCCTTATATAACCGGTGAGCACAGCAAAATCGTTCCCTGCGTGTTAAAAAAACCATTGTATCTTTATTAGATGAAAAGGCGTGAAAACCATTGATGATCCATTCGAACGGTAAAAATGGGCTTTTTTATCAATAAAAACAATATTTTTACAAAAACAAGAATTACAAATACCTAAAAGAAGAAATGCCTAAATTGCCTAAAGTTAAAAATGCCTAAATAAAGAAGTGCCTAAAGTGCCTAAAGTTTAAAGTGCCTAAATGAAGAAGTGCCTAAAGTGACTAAAGTTTAAAGTGACTAAGTAAAGAAGTGACTAAAGTGACTAAAGCTATAAATGCCTAAAGTTAAAAATGCTTAAAATGTAAACTACAAGCCACAAACTACAAACAACGAACAACAAACTACAAACTAATTTTTTAACATAGTTGAAATGATCATCGTAACCGGAGCAGCAGGTTTTATCGGCAGTAACCTGGTAAGGACGCTAAACGACGAAGGATTTAAGGATATTGTACTTGTAGATGATTTTACAAGTCCATTAAAGAACAAAAATTTTGAAAATAAAATTTTTTCATTTAAGATCGATCGCTCAGAATTTATCGAATGGATATCATCAAATCACCGGTTTATTCAGTTTATTTTTCATATGGGAGCCAGAACCGATACAACTGAATTCGATGTGTCGGTTTTTAAAACATTAAACCTCGATTACTCAAAAATGATATGGAACAAATGCATTGAATTTGGCTTACCCCTGGTGTATGCATCATCAGCAGCGACATACGGATTGGGTGAACAGGGTTACCATGATGACCACACTGTAATCGAAAAACTAAAACCTTTAAATCCGTATGGAGAATCGAAAAATGAGTTTGATAAATGGGCCGTCCGACAGGAACGTAAACCTTATTATTGGGCAGGTTTGAAATTTTTTAACGTGTATGGACCGAATGAGTACCACAAAGACAGGATGGCTTCAGTCGTATTCCATACTTTTAACCAGATCAAAAACACTGGGGAAATGAAGTTGTTCCGCTCTTTTAATCCTGAATTTAAGGACGGGGAGCAGGCACGCGATTTTGTTTATGTTAAGGATGTGATTGAGGTTATGTATTTCCTGATGCATCGCAGGAAAGATCCGGGCATATATAATGTCGGTACTGGAAAAGCAGAAACTTTTTTAAAGTTGGTACGAAATACATTTAAGGTAATGCATATGCCTGAAAAGATTAAGTATATTGACATACCGGCGGATATCAGGGATAAATATCAATATTTCACAGAAGCAAAAATGGGTAAATTACGATCTATTGGCTACAAAAAAGATTTTTATTCGCTGGAGGATGGAATCAGCGATTATGTAACCAATTATCTCATGACATCAGATTATTACTGAAATGATAGTCAATGCGTTGTGCGCAAAAATATATCCTTGGGTATCATTCCCGCAAAAGCGGGAACCGGAGTCCCATTATGCAACAGGGTAAACTCCGCGGAGCTCATCGAAGGATAATCCGGAAAAACAATGAATAACTACTATGTCTATATATTAGCAAGTAAAAGAAATGGTACTTTATACATTGGACTTACAAATGAATTAGACAGGAGAGTTATTGAACATAAGAATAAGCAAGTTAGAGGATTCACGATAAAATACTCTGTTAATAAACTCGTGTATTTTGAAGAATTTGAAAATCATAATGAAGTTTTTATTAGGGAACGAAGGTTGAAAAAATGGAAAAGAGCCTGGAAGATTAAGCTTATTGAAGCTGAAAATCCAGATTGGAAAGATTTAGCTGAAGATTGGGAAGTGTAATGGATTCCTGCCTGCACAGGAATGATATATTCAAAGGTTTTGATACAGCCCTCTGAAATATGATTCCCCGTTGGGGAATGAATTTATTAATGTCATTATCCTCATGGAAAATGTATCAAAAAGCGATATCCGCTCAGCGGTTAACGAATCTGACATGTAAAAATTAGCTTGACGTGACACTATAATATTACTCAATTGTTTAATTTTTGGTTTTTGGACTTTTGTCATTTATTAGGTCAATTTGTTTAAATCCTTTACAAACTCTTCAATTTGGTTTTCATTAAATCCCTTTTCTTTAGCAGCTTCTTCTAAAGTACCCCATATCGGCTCCCCGCAAGCAATGCACCTTATTCCTTTTTCCATTAAATACCGTACCGATTCCGGAATAATTTCAACCAGCTCTTCTATTGTGATCTCTTTAGTAATTTTCATAATAGTTTTTTTTGTTATTTTCAAAGATTTATAATAAGTAATATAACGTATCGGAATTTACTCTCCGCAATGGCTGTGAAATAAATCGAAGATTTATTGCAAAGCAATATTTTACAGGGTAAATTTGCATAACTATGTTTTTATTATATCAACATTGCAGACAAACTCTAATTAGTCAATCATTTATTTAATCTAAAACTATAAACCATGACTTTCGAACTTCCCAAACTTCCGTATGCATTAAGCGCACTGGAGCCTGATATCAGCGAAAAGACGCTGGAATTTCACTATGGCAAACATCACCAGGCATATGTAAACAATCTGAACAACCTGGTTCCCGGAACAAAATTCGAAAATGCAGACCTCGAAACCATTATCAGGGAGGCTGATGGAGGCGTTTTCAACAATGGAGCACAGGTATGGAATCATACCTTTTATTTTAAGAGATTCGGACCGGGTGGATCTCCGGAACCGGAAGGCTCGCTTGCTAAGGCGCTTAAAAAACACTTTGGCTCTTTTACTGAGTTTAAGGAAAAATTTTCAAAGGCAGCTACTACTTTGTTTGGTTCAGGTTGGGTCTGGCTGGTGAAAATGGAAAATGGTTCATTGGAAATCATTCAGGAATCCAATGCAGGAAACCCGATTCGTTCCGGCTTAAAACCTATCCTTACCTGCGATGTTTGGGAACATGCATATTACCTCGATTACCAAAATCGTCGCCCGGATTATATCAAATCATTCTGGAACGTATTGGACTGGAGGGTCATTTCCGATAGATATAAGTAAATATTCAGTAATGGTGATTTTTGCGATAACCTGATTATCAATTACTGATTATTCTACTATCACAATCCCTGAAAATTCATTTCAAAAAAATAAGAATGAAAATTTATGATCTGATAAAGAAAAACCGAAGCTACCGCAGGTTTTATGAAGACGAAAAAGTTGATACAAAAACCCTGAAAGACCTTGTTAATCTCACCAGGTTATCGCCCTCAGCCGCGAATTTGCAACCCCTGAAATTCATTCTCTCGGCAACACCGGAAAAGAATGCCGGAATATTTCCTAATCTGGCATGGGCCGGTTATCTGAAAGACTGGGACGGACCGGAAAAAGGAGAAAGACCATCGGCTTATATTATAATACTCGGCGATACCGAAATCTCTGAAAAT
>CAZEWS010000170.1:0-2847 GCA_964515985.1 uncultured Rikenellaceae bacterium
GCAATCGCGTTTCTAGGTTGATGTTCATATAACAGATTGCCAAGATAGTATGGCGCACGGGCATCTTTTGGATTCAGTTTCATGGCATGACGTAACACATCGATGGATTCTGCCCGGAAAGGAAAACAGTAGGTATGCGGCATTTGACTCGCGGATTTATAATAATCCAATGCTTTCGCAGTATCTGCCAGTTTCGACCAGCAGTACCCAAGATAGTAATACAGCATGGGATATGTATTGCCCTGTTGCTCCAGCCGCGAAAGTACATCGATGGCCTCTTCATAGAATCCGCAGTTGGCGTAGTCGGTGGCCAGCTCCAGGTAAGATTGGACTTCATCCCGCATGATCACCTTCAGCTCATCCAGCAAATCGGCAGCTTGCTTATTTTCACCTAACATTGATGTCAATACGACCAGTTCATTTTTAGCTTGGTGGTTTTGAACGTCTTTGCTCAAAACGAGCTCTGCCTGCTTTTTTGCAGCCTCAACTTCATCCAGTTTTCTAAGGACAACCACCTTCAGGTTGAGTGCCTTGAAATTGTTGGTATTAGTTGAAATCGCCCGATTTAGATGCTCCAAAGCTGTTTCAAAATCGCTCCGCTGGCAATCGATTTCTGCAAGTTGGTAATAGGCCGGCGTGTGCCAGGCGGCACTCCATGAAGCTTTATAAAGATAATCATAGGCTTCATCCAATTTTCCCTGCGCTTTGAGCACAATACCCAGGTAGTACAAAGCCTCTACGTCTCTTGGTCTTGTGTAATTGGACGTGATTCGCGCAACGGCGATGCGTAATTTTTCTTCCGCTTCATTCCACATCTTACGTTTAATATTCAAGATACCAAGCTGGGTATTAACCCTGTAATCTCCGGGATCCCGTTTCAGGGCCTCTTCATAGTAGGCCATGGGATCCAATGATGCGTTGTAAAATTGGTTCAGTCGAAGACCAGTTAGATAAAGCTCCTCGATCGTCTTGATTTCTTCAGGAGGTGCGGGTGGTTTTAGCGCTTCAGGTATGGGATAGTCCGGAGGATGGTGTTCAGCGGGTTTATAAGAAAGCAAGGTTTCACCTTTATTACAAAGCAAAGTCACTTCCAGATCGTCTTCGGAGATACTGGCCGGAAGCGAGACGTCTGTACCATATGGCTTGGCGGGACTAATATCGATGGTATCCTGGAACAGGGCTTTCCCTTTGGCCTTGAGAACGACTTTTGCCTGCTGGCGAGGGGATGTGGTATTCATCCGAATCATGACAAAACGGTCTTCGGTTACTTCCAGATTCAAGGCACCGTTGCGGTTGGCATACTTAAGACCTTCCAATTCACGCACGGGGAACCAGATCATTTTAACAGATTTCCCCTCATAGGGCTGAAGCCAGCTATAGTCGGGTTGATTGTCCGTATAGGCTCCGGCCATGAGTTCGATATAATGGCCGTCGTCATCAGTGAGGCCGGCATTAGATCTGTCGCCAGCGGGATTGTTACCCCAAGCCCAGAATTTCATTCCAGGATTGGTATGGTGATTTCCGACCCAGACAGTGCCGGCTTGTTTACCGTGATCGTATCCGCCAAAGTAATCTTCTTTTGGATCCCAGGAGAAGAAAGAAGAAGGCACACCGATATTTTTCCACCAGCTGATATTCACACCTGTGTAGTCAAAACGGTTGTAACGACGGTCCGCAATAGGCCATGTGGTCATCTCCCGCTTGGCATGCTGGGTGACGTACTGGACTGACGGTGGGAAAATCACCTGATAGTTAGTATCGACATGAACCGATGGATTGGCCCAGAACAAAAAGCTGTTTGCCACAGGTGTTCGGTTCATGGGACGGATGGTCATTTCAACAAGTGATGAATGCGGGAAGATTGTATATCCGAGCAGGATGCGCATACGGTGCCGTTGGTCTGTGTTAGCAATCCAGATGGTTTTACTTCCGTCGGAATTCTCCTCGATTCGGTAATCCATGGGCTTGACCGTATTAGGGCCGTGATGATGTGGAAAACCCCAGGCGTTGGAGCCGGAAATCCAGTAACCAACCATGCCGATGAGTGAGGGTTTGATCACATGCTGGCGATAGAACCAGACATAATCGTTGGTCTTATCCTCCGCAAAGAAGATACGGCCGCCCATTCTGGGCATGATATCAAGGCTAATATATTCATTTTCAAAATAGACAATATGATAGGGTCTGTCTTCCTTGACTCGTGTCAAACCATCATTCATGGGATAGGGATAAACACGCCTCTGAACACCCTGATGTGTCCTACCTTCATAAAACCGCGGCATAGGATTGGGTGGATCGACAAGGTATGTGGGTATAATTAAAGTATCCTCCCTGACCCTGACTTGAACCTGTGCTGAAACATCCCCAGCACAACAGAATATCAACATGATTGCAAAGATTGTCACGATGAAATAAAAGTAGGATCGTTCGTATTTTTTTTGAAACAATGATAAATACATGGCTTCCTCCTTATGGAATATAACGTAATGTCAAAAGTTTATGGTAAAAAGTCTCGCTAAAATATATGACAATAAGTTGTTAATTACATATTACTTAATTATCTAATTTGAAATATTTATAAAAAGAAGGTATTTTGAGTCATAAGATAGTAAAATTAGTTATTTTTAATAGATTATATGGAATGTTCAGTAAAATGTTAATTATCACTAAAGGTCAGTGAGTTATGAAAGTTATTTATTATAATCAGTCTTTTAAATTATGTATCTTCAGTTTTTTGATTTTATCCATAAGCCTGTCTTGTAATGAAAATACTCAGGAGGCTAAAATTATGACGGTCAAAGGAGAAATCCTTGCGAAACAAATGGGGAAAACGCTACCGCATGAACA
>CAZEWS010000170.1:2914-8194 GCA_964515985.1 uncultured Rikenellaceae bacterium
GTAAGATTATCTGAAGCAACTGGCTTAAATATCATTACCAATACAGGATACTATGGTGCCCGTCAGAATCAGCATTTACCTCATTACGCATTTAAAGAAACTGCCGATCAATTAGCCAACCGCTGGATAAGTGAATGGTTAAATGGTATCGATGAAACTGAAGTTCGTCCGGGATTTATAAAAATAGCCGTTGATCAGGGAGAACTTACGGATATACATAAAAAACTTGTGAGAGCGGCTGCCAGAACACATTTGAAAACCGGTCTGACCATCGCCTCACACACAGGTACGGCAACTGGTGCTTTCGATGAAATTAAAATCCTAAAGGAAGAGGGAGTTGATCCTTCAGCCTTTATCTGGATTCATGCCCAGGCTGAGGAGAACCTTGAATATCATGTTAAAGCTGCTAAAATGGGCGCCTGGATTAGTTTTGATGGATTAGGATGGGGGAAGCCTGAGACATATGTTCAATTGCTCAATAATATGAAATCTTATGACTTACTTCATAAAGTCTTGATTTCGCACGATGCCGGGTGGTATCATGTTGGTGAGGCGAACGGAGGTAATTTTATCGGTTTTACAATACTGTTTAACCAATTATTGCCAGCCTTAATAGATTCAGGTTTTACTGACGATGAAATTAATTTATTATTAGTCATTAACCCTGCAGAAGCATTTTCGCTCAGGGTTAAAAAATATTAATTAACTGATTTTTTGCAGTTACATAAACATTTTATAGGTAATGAAATAATATTATGTGAAATACAATAATCGTATGAACCCATATGATAAACACTAAATTTCTTAATAATTATTTTTCTGTTCTTTTGCCTTGATGCAAAAGAACCAAAAGATCAACTGTAATACAGCAAAGGGCATGGTGGGCATCACTTTGCGTTCTCAGAGGTTCCCCAAAACAAATAAAAACTTTATTTTTGAGGCAGCCTCGCTTTAAACCGTCTTGGTAAAATCAATTAATTATCAAACAAAAAATTTAAAGATTATGAAAAACTGTAAACGTTTAATCATTATTACAACTCTGTTTTCCATTCTTCTGTATTCTGCATGTGATCGACAAGGTTCTGATGAAAGTTCCAGCTACACGTCAAAACAAAACCTGGTTGAGACCAAACCGGAAAAAGCTGGTATGTCAACCGAAAGGTTAACCATGATCGATAAGGTTATTCAACAATATGTAGATAATGACTGGATTCCTGGAGTGGTTGCGATCATTGCACGCCATGGGAAAATTGTTTACTATAAGAGTTTTGGCGTGAGAGATGTCGAAGCTGGTGATACGCTTCGAAAAGATGATATCTTCCGTATGGCCTCCATGACTAAAGCCATAACAAGTGTAGCAGCAATGATGCTTTACGAAGAAGGTTTTTTCCTTCTCGATGATCCCCTGTACAAGTACATCCCGGAGTTTAAAGATCCGGTAATATTGGAGAAGGTAAACCTGAAAGATTCCACTTTTACTTCGCATCCTGCAAAAAATCAGATCACTATCCGTCAATTATTAAATCATACATCCGGAATCGGCTATGGATTCACACATGAAAAATTGAAACCATTGTACGATAAAGCTGGTATTCCTGATGGATTTGTAATTACCAATGCAGTATTGGGAGATAAAATGAAAGCACTCGGACATATGCCGTTACTACATGAACCCGGAGAGGCGTATTATTATGGATTAAATACAGACCTTCTTGGATACTTTGTTGAAGTTATCTCGGGTAAAACCTTAAAAGAATTTTTTGAGGAAAGGATTTTTCAGCCACTGGGAATTAAAAATACTTATTTTTTCATGCCTGAGGGAGAGGAAGACCGGCTGGTTGAAATATACGCAAGCACGGTATCCGGGTATGAAAGATCAACGGAGAAATTATACAATTATCCCGTTAAAGGAGGTAAAAGTTACTATTCAGGAGGTGCCGGGATTCTATCGACGGCCTTAGACTATGCTAAATTTCTCCAGATGCTGGTTAATGACGGAAGTTATAACGGACATCAGTTGTTGAGCAGAAAAACAATTGAAATAATGACTAAAAATCAGGTAGGTGACCTGTGGGGGAGCGGAGCGTTCGGTCTGGGATTCGGAATTACTACAGAAACCGGAAGTGCAGAGAAACTTAGTTCAGTTGGAAATTACTGGTGGGGAGGCTATTTCAGTACAAGTTTCTGGGTGGATCCAGAGGAAGATCTCATAGCTGTTATTATGACCCAGATGTTCCCCGCCTGGCACGGGGAAATACATCAGAAGTTCCAGGTACTGACATACCAGGCGATTGTTGACTGAGAGTAAATATATTTCTTATCGAAAACTTTGTGTATCTCTATATATTTTCAGATAATTTGAAAACTAATAAAATCCTCAAAAAATGAAAAGAAAAAAAAATGGTATATACCTTTCAATAATAGGTATATGTTTGTTTTTAATTCTTGGTTGTTCACAAAAACCTAAGAATAAGACAAATGAGTTAATAGTAGATGATCATCCCCGGTCGCAATTGCTATTTGATTTCGACTGGCGTTTTCACAGGGGAGATGTTGCAGGTGGCGAAGAGGTTAATTTAGATGATTCGCAATGGCGCTTATTAAACCTTCCACACGATTGGAGTATTGAAGATCTTCCCGGTACGGATTCACCTCTTGATTCTAATGCCATAGGCGGAATTGATATCGGATATTTTGTGGGTGGAACCGGTTGGTATCGGAAAAAATTTACAATTCCTTCCGAACTGAATGGTAAACGATTTAATATAAATTTCGAGGGTGTATATATGAATGCCGATATCTGGCTTAATGGTGAATATATCGGTAATCATCCTTATGGATATACCAGTTTTTGGTATGACATTTCAGAAAATATCATATTCGGAGAAGAAAATATAGTTGCTGTTAAGGTCAGGAACGAGGGTAAGAATAGCCGATGGTATTCAGGTTCTGGCATATACCGTCATGTATGGTTGTCGGTCACAGAGCCATTATATATAGCACCTTGGGGCACTTACATTACAACTCCTGAAGTAAGCAATCCTTTGGCACAGGTAGATGTTAAAACTAAAGTGGTCAATGATTCAGATAAATCAATGGAAGTTACTTTAGTCACAATAATAATCAACCAGAAGGGTGAAGAAACTGCAAAAGTTGAGACTAAACTGCAAATAGAGGCGGCCAGTTCTCTGGAAATTTCACAAAACCTGGCAGTGCGATCACCTGAATTATGGTCGCCTGAATCTCCAAATCTTTATACTGCGGTAACAGAAATCATTGATTCTGACTCTCAGGTATTGGATAAGGTTGAAACAACCTTTGGTATCCGGACCATTGAATTTACAGTAGAGGAAGGGTTCCTGCTAAATGGAAAACCCACCTTATTGAAAGGTGGTTGTATGCACCATGGAAATGGCCCTCTTGGTTCGGCTGCATACGATCGTGCCGGGGAACGGCGTGTTGAATTAATGAAAGCCAGCGGATTCAATAGTATTCGATGTGCGCATAATCCCCCTTCACCGGCTTTTCTTGATGCATGCGACCGACTGGGGATATTGGTAATTGATGAAGCCTTTGATATGTGGAGAAAACCTAAGTGGCCCCAGGACTACAATCTATATTTTGACCAATGGTGGCAAAAAGATATTGAAAGCATGGTGCTGCGTGACCGTAATCATCCATCCATCATCATGTGGAGTACGGGCAACGAGATCCCGGAAAGGGGCGAACCCGAAGGAGTGAAAACCTCTCAAATGCTGGCTGAATATGTTCGTGACCTGGACCCGACCCGCCTGGTCACCTCAGCGGTAAATGGACTCAGACCTGATAAGGATCCTTACTTTGCAACCTTAGATATTGCCGGGTATAACTATTCTTTTGGAGGCGACCATGGGAAACAAAATATATTTGAAATCGATCACAACCGCCTTCCAAATAGAATCATGTATTGTTCAGAATCTTATCCGCTCAAAGCATTTGGAGCCTGGATGGATGTAATAGATTATCCTTATGTAATCGGTGACTTTGTCTGGACAGGTTTTGATTACCTGGGTGAAGCAAGTATTGGATGGTTGGGATATCCGCATGAGGGGAGCTTTTATCCGTGGAATCATGCTTTTTGCGGGGATATAGATATTTGCGGATTTAAACGCCCGCAGTCATATTATCGTAATGTGCTCTGGAATGCTAGCCAACAAGTTTCAATTTTCGTAAAACCGCCTAAGTCTTCCTTTAAAACAAATCCCGATAAAAAGGATTGGAGTAAGTGGGAGTGGCAGGATGTTGTTGCCGAATGGAACTGGGATGGTTATGAAAATAAACCCTTGGAAGTTGAGGTTTATTGTGCTTTTGAAACGGTTGAGTTATTCCTTAATGGTGAATCTTTGGGAAAGAAGGAAACCAACAGGGGAACACAGTGGATAGCAAAATGGGAGGTCCCTTACAAGCCAGGTATTCTTAAAGCAATTGCCTATGAAGGAACTAAAGAAGCAGATTCCAGGGAATTAGTTACAGCTGAAGAACCAAATAATATCCATCTTTCAGCCGACCGGGCTAAAATAAAAGCAGATGGTCAGGATCTTAGTTACATTACAGTTGATTTGCTTGATTCAAATGACAGACGCCATCCTAAGGCTGAAAACCTGATCCGGTTTGAAATAGAAGGTCCCGGATCAATCATAGCTGTAGCCAGTTCAAACCCAATGAGCGTAGAGAGTTATCAGCAACCAAAACGTAAGGCATACAAAGGAAGGTGCCTGGTAATTGTAAAATCCACCCAGGAATCCGGAAACATCATAATAAAAGCTTCATCAACTGGACTTCAATCTGCCCGGTTAATTATTACTTCTGAAGAGGTAAATTGACAATCTAACAAAAACAGATATGAGAATGAATAGTGGTATAAATAAATTTGTTTCGGGACTCATTATTTTAGTAGTCTTTTTATTTGCTTGCACTGATCAACCAAAGGATAATGAAAGTCTCAAACCAAACATTCTATGGATCATTGCAGATGATCTTGGGGCAGATCTGGGATGTTATGGCACGCCTTTGGTGAAAACTCCCAACCTGGATAAATTGGCCAGCCAGGGTGCAAAATATACAAATCTTTTCACTGTAACCGCTGTTTGTTCACCAAGCCGGTCATCACTGATTACGGGTATGTATCCTGTAAGTATAGATTGCCATCAGCACCGAACTCACGATAAAAAACCATTGCCGGATGGAGTCAGGCCCGTTACCGAATACTTTCGTGAAGCGGGCTATTTTGTGAGTAACGGA
>CAZEWS010000171.1:0-8172 GCA_964515985.1 uncultured Rikenellaceae bacterium
TTATTTATCATTTGATATTCGAAATTTGAAATTTATTTCTGAAAATTATTTTCTTTTTTTCTCTCCCGAAAGTTTTCGGGATTAGCCCTTGCCCAGTGAAATAATTTTGCGAGCAAAATTGCTTCGCCATGTGGAATTGCTTCGCACCAACTTTTGTTGGATTCCACATGGCAAGCATTTCACAGGGTGAACCTTAGCCTTATTCAACAATCATTCAAATTTAGCAGTTTCATTTGAGTAGTATCAACCTTTTTAAGTGCCTAAGGGTTTTATTCCCGGTGTTTCCTGATAATCATTGAAGCATTACTTCCACCAAAAGCAAAATTATTGGTCAGGAACGTATCGAACTCGAAATCCTTACAGGTTGTTAAAATATTGGCATAATCACACTTTTCATCCAGATGATCAATGTTGATTGACGGAGCAATGAAAGAAAACTTCATCATTAAAAGAGATGCGATCAGTTCTAAAGCTCCTGCAGCACCAATGGTATGTCCGATCTGACTTTTTGTCGAAGTTATTTTCGGCAAGCAGTTCTTAAAGATTTTTTTGATGGCAGCAATCTCCGATGGATCCCCGGCTACGGTAGAAGTTCCATGGGTATTAATATAATCAATATCCTTCGGCTCAAGGCCTGCATTCAGAATAACTTGCTTCATGCACTGAATTTGTCCCTCTGGTGAAGGCGCCACCATAGAATAACCCCCGTCGCAATTCGTGGCGTATCCTATGATTTCTCCATAAACCTGCGCCCCCCGGCTTAATGCATGCTGCAATTCCTCGACAACCACAATCCCACCCCCTTCAGCCATGACAAAGCCGGCACGATCCCTATCAAAAGGCCGTGATGAGGCCGACGGATTATCATTGAAGGTAAACGGCATAACACCCATCGCATCAAAAAATGCGCTGCCCGCCCAATCGCACGATTCGCCACCACCGGCGAATACAACATCCTGAATACCATATTTGACAACCTGATAGGCGTATCCGATATTGACAAGTCCTGTGGCACACGCATCGGAGATACTTAAACTCATACCACGGTTTTTGATTAACTTTGTGATATTGGCACTGCGTGAGGAACCCATGGTTTTAGGCACACGTATGCCAATCCACCGGGGTTTATTGTGCTCCTTCATAATATTAGCCGCCTCGAACATATCCAAAGCGCTTGCTTCACCGCATCCGACAATGACACCGCATCGATCGTTTTGAACATCAACTTCCGGCAAGCCGCTGTCCTCCAGAGCTTTTAAGGCTGCATATGAAGTAAATTCCGAGCCGCGCCCCATTGTTTTTAATGCTTTCCTGTGAATAAACTGTGTTGCGTCCCAATCCGTAATCCATCCGGCAACCAAACTGTTAAAACCATGTTCTTCAAAATCGGGACAGAAGGTAATGCAACTCTTCCCCTTTCTCAGGGTTTGTTCGATCTCGTTCATCTCCAGGCCTAACGTCGAGGCTGCCCCCAAACCAGTGATCACAACACGTTTCATATGATTTTGCCCTCCATTTGTCTTTATATTGACAAATACTTTAATGGTATTCAATTCGTTGAGAGATAAATTTATAACTTTTTTTTAAAATAGCTATTCCCATTTCACCCCCAGTTTTTCTAGGCTCACCGAATTATATTTTTCCCGGATTAATTCTATGTTTTTCTTTGAAAAAAACGAAAACCATTAGCTAGGAATAAACTGAAAGAGTTTTTCAATCCGGAACCTTGATTTTTCCTCTTAAATCTTTAATTTGGCCTCGTTTGGATTTGCTGTCAAGGCGTTTGATCTGAGAACTTCTGGTTGGTTTAGTAGGTCTTCGCTTTTTACGTGTAGCTAAAACGCTCTTTACGAGATCTTGTAGCCGGCCTAATGCTATATCTCTATTTTTTTTCTGACTCCGTTGCTGCTGAGCCTTGATAATAATCACCCCCTCCTTTGTAATACGTTTATCGTTTAGCCTCAGGAGGCGTTCCTTATACAAATCTGGTAGCGATGAGTTCTTTATATTGAAACGTAAGTGTACAGCAGTGGATGTTTTGTTAACATTTTGACCTCCCGCTCCCTGGGCACGAATAGCAGTAATTTCGATTTCGTTAGTCGGTATAATAACTCTTTTGGAAATTTGAAGCATTGTTTCTTCTGTTACTGATAATGTGCCCGATCTCTTTATGGATTAATTGTGCATTAAAAGTAAAAACGCATCCAGATTTCTACTTTCTTTTCAAATTGTTTACTGCCATATTCTGAGTCGTTGCCACCAAAGAAAAAAACCGGCCAGAGCAAAACTTCAAAATTTGTGTATGGCTTATAACTTATTTGAGGAGAAATAAGAAAACTTTTATCAGCCAGATTAAAAATAGTGAACATTGAAATCGAAGAATACAGCCAGGAAAATGGCTCGGGCTGAATTAGTTTTACATAGAGATAATCCCGCATTAACGTTTTTGAGCGAAAGGTAGTGGACATGTTTAATTTTGCTGCATTAATCAGTTCAGGGATATTGCTATCCAATGTGTTTTGCAAATGGCTTACGTATGAAGCAAACTCATTTTTTGATAAACCGCTGTTGTGGTGGTAATATTCAACAATGAGCGTTGTATTGAATCGATTTAAGTAGCGCAGACCCAGCAGAAGAGAAACGCCGTCAATTTTCTGTTCGAAAACCAAATCATCAACAATAAGATATTTATTTTCTCCATGCGCATAACTAAACTCAGAATGAATTTCCACGTTTTCCTGCAAATTGGCTGAAAAATCCACCCCAAATCGCTGAGGTTCATTTTTTTTGAAAGCTGTCATAAAATCGATGTCAATGTTTCTAAAGAGAAAATAAAGCTTAAATGCAGCACCAATTTTATCGGCAGATGCAAACTTTTGATTAATCTCAGCTTCAGGTGGTAACAGGATAGCCCCAGCAGAAAAATTCTGTACTAAATTGGAAGCAAAACTCCTGTTATAATTAATATAAACTGATGTCTTCCCCGCCAAAGCCAGGTCGGGATTTTCGGGGTCTTTTTCAGCATTAACATAGCCGGCGGGATTAAAAGCATATCCTTTGCCCCAGTTAAAGCGGCGTTTTCCGATGCTCATACTCAAACGCGAAGAAAGGTTTAGACTGCCATACAATTCAAAAAAGGATGGCGAAAGAGGCTCTTCTTTGGCATACTGGTAAAAGGTCTTCATAAAAAAGCTGACTTGCTTATGGCGATATTCACCGTTCAGGTAAAAATCAAGCCTGTTTTGAGAAAGATAATCACTTTTTTCAGGAACGTCATAAAACTGCAATCCGAAAAATGGTGACGTTTTTCGAGTTTGCAGCATACCCCATTTCGCATCGAGATTGCCATTAAATTCAATTTTAGCCTCTTCTTCTTCAGGAATGTCGAAATCATATTCTTGCGTAAACCCGCTTGTAAAGGCATGAGTAAAAAGCGTCACCAAAAGAATTCTTTTTATAAGTCTCATCGTAATTCACCTAATCTCGATAAATATTCAAGCGTAAACACTTCGTCGGGGAAATTTCGGAGTTTCATTCCGGAATAGATCATCAATGAACGATAACCTTTATACAGAGAGCTACTCGTTTCAATAACCGCAGGTCGCATAATTCCGTCACCAAAATTTTTTACATTTTTGAATTCCAATGTTTTTATTAACATTCCGGATGCGGCATAACATTCAACCGTTGTTACCATAATATTTTTTTTATCGACCCACATTTTCAATTTGTCATACGCAACGGTTTGGGTTCTTGCTTTTAAATTTAAAATATATTCAGATTCATTCTGTTCTAATATTATCGCATCATATTCAACTGAATAATCGAGCCGCATGATATCAGCATTATTGAAAACACCGCCAACAACCGACTGCATGCTGGTAATCCGAATTGGTCTTCCAACATTGGGAATATAGAGCCACATATTATCCCCCAAACGCAGAGTTGCGCGTCCCTTTTCGCTGGACGGGGAGATATAAAGCATGGCTATTTTGTCTTTGCCTTTTTTTACTGTAAAAAAAATGAATTCCTTTTTACTACCGTCAGGCTCTTCGTTAATGAGCTTTCGGTAGGATTCATAAGAGACAGGCATGAGATTTTCATCAACTTTTTTGAGAATCTCATTGCCTTCGGTTTTATTTGTAGTACCCTCCTGCGCCCAAATTACTGATGAAATGAAAAGGAATATCAGAATATTGGATAAATTAATGTATCGGAATTTTATAATCATTCGTTGTTAATTATTAGGCTAAGGCTGAGGCTAAGGCTAAGGGAGCTAATGTTTCTAACTGCATATATTAGCCTTTTGCCATCATTTAGACTTGCTTTTTTGACTTTATATTAATTATTATGTTTTTCTAAGTTTTCTTTTTATATATCAATGAATCTTTATATGTCATTTCAAATAATAATTTCTTATAATCATAAAACCTTTTATCTTCCTTTCCCGAAAGTTTTCGGGATTAGCCTTAGCCTTAGCCTTTCTTATATTTTGCGAAGTTATGTTCTTTTTATTCATCCTTTTGTTCCGTTTATTTATACATGTCTTAAAGCCTCAACAGGCTGCATTCTTGACGCCTTAAGCGCTGGTTGCAGGCTGGATATAATTGTAATAAATATCACAATCAAAGAGACTGAAATTAACTCTGACGGAGCGATTGAAGTCTCCAAAAGAATATTCTTCATTCTCCCGAAAGAAAAATGGATATTTGCGATATTAATTAAAAATAAAGCCAGCACACCTATGACATTGCCAACAATTGTACTGATTATTCCCAGGGAGAAACCTTCCGTCATGAAAAGCCACAACACTTTCGATGGTAACGTGCCAATAGCCGAAATAGTGCCGATTTCACTGACACGTTCATATACCGACATCATCATAATGTTCAAGATACTGATGAGTACAATGGCAATGAGTACAATTTTAACTGTAATTATCAGCAAATCAACAATAGCAGCAATGGTTGAAAATGGGGATAAGTCTGCCCATGTGTGCAGTTCAAAAACTGGTGTATTCTGTTTGTTTTTAAATTGAGATAATTCATTCATAAGTAACTTGTTAACTCCGCTCAGTTTGTCAGGATTTTTCAGCCGAATAGCCACTTCATTGATTTCGTCACCGTATATTCGCAGTAAGATTTTAGCGTCATCAATATGCACGAAACCATCCCGGCCTGAAGGCCCCAACAGACCTTCGATGATATTGGAAATTTTCAGGCTTAAACCATTAACGGAACCATCTTTATTATTGGCAACCAGAACAACCTCATCTCCGGCTTTGAGCTTTAACCCTTTAGCTAAATTTTCTGGTATAATTATTTTGCCCTGTTCTATAAATTTGTCCGGATTTTGAATATCTCCGTTGATTCTTTCTACCAACCGGGGACAGGCAGCATTTTCCATCTGCGGCTGAACTGCCGTTAAACGAATATTGGTCGTTTCCTGAAAGTTACTAAGCATTGCACCAAATTTTATTCGATAAGAAAAAGCCTCAATAACGTCGTTATGTTTTTCAAAGATATTCTCAAGTTGCTCTATACCTTTTTCATTAATGTTTAGATGCAGGGGCAGATTATCGATGGAACTTACATATCCTTTTTTGTGAATTTGTAAATGCCCCAGCATTGAATCAGTAATTGAACCAATCATCATGGTTTTAAATGAAACAGACACTCCGGAAAAAACAATCACCATGACGACCCCAATAATAATAAGCAGTGAAGTCATCAGAGTACGCCTTTTATATCGAAGCAGATTTCGAATGGCTATCTTAAAAATATTTTTCATTTTTTTGTATCACTAATTAATTGTATAGGAATTTACTCACTTCGTTTCCCGAAAATCGGGAAGATCGTCACGCTTACAGCATGACTAAGTTCAATGTTTATGGCTTGATAATGGCTAATTTCATTATACTTTGCATTTTTAATCGACTGCCGACTGTTGACTAATTATTTATGAAATCTAAAAATTAAAGTTTTTTTTAATCAATTTGTTAAGCTACGTTATTATTCGAGTATTTTTTTTAATTGAAGCAGTAACTTATTTGTCCACAAGTTTTCCATCTTCGAGTGTATAAATAATTTCAGCTTCTTTGACGATCTTGGGATCATGAGTTGAAAATATAAAAGTTGTTTTTAAATTCTGCTGCATTTGCTTCATCAGTTCAATAACTTTAAAAGCAGTAGCATGGTCCAGATTGGCAGTGGGCTCGTCCGCCAGTACCAATTTGGGATCAGTAACCAGCGCCCGGGCTACAGCGACCCGCTGTTTTTGTCCGCCTGAAAGCTGGGAAGGATATTTATCTTTTTGATCAGTCATTCCGACTGCTTCTAGGTAGTGCATGATTCTTTCCTTACGTTTATTGGCTGGAATATTTTGCACCATGATAAGCGGATATTCCACGTTTTCATAAGTTGTCAACACAGGCAGCAAATTGAAATTCTGAAAGATGAATCCGAGATGTTGACCCCGAAACTGAGCTGCTTCTTTATTTGAAAAACTATTTACTGCTGTACCGTTCACAAACACTTCTCCGGATGAAGGCTTATCAAGGCAGCCAATAAGATTAAGCAATGTTGTTTTGCCACTGCCTGACGGACCTACAAAAGACACAAATGACTGTTTCTCAATATCCAATTCAATATTTTTTAACGCCCGAACAGACATTTCCCCTATTTGATAATCCTTTGTAACTTGTTTTAATTTAACTAACGACATGTAATTTTTCTCCTATAGTTAATAAAGTATTGTCAAAAATAACATATTTCTCAATTCTCTTGAACGTACAATGTAAAACGGTGTTCAATATTAGGAATATAAAGGATTCAGATCAGCTATTCCTGCCAGGGATGCGCCATAAAACATGGCAGCATGTTTTATGGTTATCGTAGCATCCTCCCAGCTTATGTCAAAAGTTGAAGGGTCCCACTGTCCCAGTCGCTCTTTTGTCATACCCTTCACCTGGCCGGTAACTGGTTTCCAGCTATAAAATGGAGATTTTGGGAAATGGGCCGTCGACCATGAAAAGCAGCCATAAATGCATAGTCGAGCCGGTTATTGTCAGGAACAACACCTTTTCTCTGAATAAGATTGCTCAGCATGTTAATTAACACAACTTCCGGCAGTCCGTCTCGCGAAATCGCTCAAATGAAGTGGTGGTATTCATTTTTTCACCAATTTATTAAGTTGTTCTTTGAATATATTCAAGTTTAAAATCTCTTCTATAAAAGGCACAGACCAAACTCTTGAAAGACCCGTATTCTCTTCAAATATAACACGAGGACGACCAGTTTGAGTACTTATTGCAATTTCTTGATATGGGATATATTCGCCTATGATTCCTATGAATTTGCCTCCTAACTCATCACTCCCAATAGAAATTCCTTTTTCATCAAATCTTATAGGCGAGGGCTTTAGAAATACAGGACTACCACTGTTCCCTGGAAAAGCAGAAGCGTTTATATAGAATGTTTTATCGTCATTTATTAAACTGATTGTTCCGGTTCTAATGATAGGAGAAATTCTTTTTTGAGGTTCAATACCAGGTTGATAAGACAAAAAGAAAACATCATAGAGTTCGAATAACCTTTCTGTAGGAATAAACATGTTATCGGGAATTGTCATCACATCGTCCTTTTGAGTATCTAATCCAAAAGGAATTATGGCAATATCAACTTCTTTGTTTTCATAAAATATCCAATCTACCGAAAAATTCTTCTTTATTTCCTCAATGGAACGTGAAGCAATTTTCCCATCTTTCGAATTAAAGAATGAGAGCATCCAGCTATCATCAATATTTCCACTTTGATCTAACAATACATGTTTTGCAGTAACTAAATGGTATATGTCCTGTATGCTGACTAAGAACCCGGTGGCACTATCTTATTTTTGTCATGGATCATCCCAAGGAAGACAACCGTTTTTTTTTTTTAATTTCATCTATTAGTTTCCACATATTTATCATCCCATTTTATTATTAACCGCCATTTCATATAACCTTAAGTGTATGAAAAGTTGCTGACTTCGAAGTTCGTTTGTATCAAGTTGTGACGACCTTGAAACTGGCTACAAAGCTTGAATTTACTACTATCTCGGCAATTTTTTATACACATTGTTGAACTAAACCCCGGGGTTTTCCCCGGGGTAGATTTTTGTATAACTTTGTAG
>CAZEWS010000172.1:0-8164 GCA_964515985.1 uncultured Rikenellaceae bacterium
GTTTTGTCGGTAGTGTTATCAGTCCGGCTTTCCAATATTCACAAATCGTTTTTTTCATCTGCTGCACCAATCATTTAGCGTCCTGAAAAAACTGGTATACTTTTTCAACAGGTCCTGTTTATTTTCCATTGCATTGAGCTTATTTTTTATCAGTTCCCAGGGATATTTTTTTATCAGCATGGTGAAAATTTTAGGACTGATCTGATTTTTCATTGAAAGACATTTTTCAAATGGTTCTCCCACTTCATTATTTCCAAAAATGTACTCAACAAAAGCATAGTATTTCTTATCATCGGTCTGTGATAGAAACTTTTGATATTCCTCTTTTTTGCCTTTCATTTTCTGTTGATCTGATATGTTAAGTAAATCATCCGGGGCACTGTTTTTATTCATTTTTTTTGTGCGGATTAAAGTAGTCTTGTGGACCACAAGACTACTATTTTAAAATATTTTAAATGGATCATGTTCACTTATTTTACCTGTGTTTCCATCATAATTTAAGAGCCCCTCTACTCCGATCCTCCCTCCCCGGTTCTTTAATATTTTTAGATAAATAGTGCCAGATGTATCCAGGGAATCTCTGTGTATGTCATTAAGCTCTCTGGAGTTTCCCAGGGGTGGAAATTTATTGTTCCAAATTCCAATTATTACATTGGCCAGCCATGCAATGGCTACGGACTCCCCTATTTTTGTCGAATGCAAGTGTAAATGATTAGTAACTTCCCGGTTAAAATGAGCTCCCAGGATAATCGGCAGGCCGGTATCCACTGCAAGGTCTTTTAAATCAAAGCAAATTTGTTCAAGTTCTTCATTCCTTTTTAAAAACCCTCCTTCTGCTTTCCTTAACAGATGTATATAATCGATGAATATTCCTCCAATGTCACTATTTTTATGAAGGTGTTTTATAGCTTCAATCAAGGTTTCTGAGCTATAATCAACATAGTGAATATTGATCCTTCCGGTATCCATAAGCTCCCTAAAAAACTGCTCTCTCCCTGTGTGAAATGCCGAAATCGAAGGCTTTGTAAAATGGCTATCATTTTCATCTCTGTAATAATTCCTTATGCTCATGCGATTATTTGCACTTAGTTTTTCAGCTATATAAGTATTCAGTAGGTTAAATAAAATATCGTCTACATCTTCTTTGTAGCTGAATAAATGAAATTTTTTGTCCTGGTATTGGCTGGCCGTATTCAACAGAATGTTCTTTAGGATTGTTGATTTGCAATGAGAGGTGGGAGCTGCAAATATACTTAGAGCTCCTGCCGGCAACAGAAGGTCTTCAAAATCGTATTTGCTTTCAGGCATGTATATTTTATACCCGGCTTCTATTGCTTCGGGCTTATTAGCTTGTCTATCCTTTATTTCTTCTTCTTTTAAAGGGACCAATAGCCGGGAAAATTCCGCTTGTTTATCTACATTTTTTTGATTTGTCATAATGATTATTTTTTAAAATTTGGTAACTTATCTATTGGTATATTTTAACCTGAATGCACAAGTTTCAAAAACACCTTTTGTGTGAACAGTGAAGAGTCTGTGATATGCTGGGATCCGAAAAGTTCAAACCCCCCCTTCCCCCTGAATCTCTATTATATACCTGTTTTGGTCTATTCTGACCCGTTTTTCACTGATTATCAATGGTTTATGAACGATTTTGGTTAATTCCGGATAAATCATACTTTTTGCTCCTGTTATCATCTGGCTGTTCCTCTTTATTTACTCCACTTTTTTTCAAAATTTCGGTCTCTTTATATATATGTTCTATCTTTATTAGCTGTCTTTATGGTAATGTGTTTAGTAGGTGTAGCTGTGAGCGGAACCCTTCCGCTGTGAGCAACATATATAAAACGGTAAAAATGATTACCTCCTTTTTTGCATTCCCGGGTAAAAATTCCAGCTGTTATCACTTCGTTTATCCCTCTCATTACTGTATCTATTGATACCTTAAGATCCTTTGCCAGGGTGCTATTTGGAACCCGCCATTCACCTTTAGCACCTATATATACCATAAGCCCTATATAGATGGCCTTACCCTTCCATGTAAGGTTATCTGCAAACAGTATATCATGGAATACTTTCCCGTATGGCCGGTAATTATCCATGAAGGGTAAATCACAAATCATGCAGTACAAGTTATTTCGGCCTTTCCCTTTTTTCCGGATAACATATTTTAATTCAATCAGCTCATTTATCCCTCTCATTACTGTATCCCTTGAAATACTGAGTTTCTTTGCCAGGGTAATTTGCGACACCCTGCATTCATGGGATTTGTTTACATACATTCGGAGACCGGCATAAACATAGCTGCCTTTCCAGGTCAGGTAATCCGAGAAAAATACATCCCTGAATACAATCCCGAAAGGCCCTTGTTTTTCCCTGTTATAAATCCTTCTGAGCTGGTCCAGGACTTTTTCCAGGTCCCTTCCTGTATCACTGTCCGGATGGAATAATTTTAATCTGAGTTCATCTGTTTTCATGAAGGTTACCAGCTCAGGGGGAGGGAATTTATCTACCAGCAGGGAGAAGACTTCAAAAATCGCATTGTCCTGCATTCTGGCTTTCCCCCATAGATCATTTTCAGTTATGAATTCAATAATCCTATCATGAGTCACAATCTTTTTGCCGTCAATATTTAGGGGGGAGACTGGTACTATTACGGAGGGATCCTTGATACCTGTAACCAACTTGCTACATGCCTGGGGAGGTAGGGTAAATACTTCCTGAGTTCTATTTGTGATAGTCTCGGGATCATGGGAAATAACCATAAACCTGGTCACGTCACTGCAGATTTTATCATGGGTTAATCCCAGGATCTTTGAAATAGCTTCCTGGTATACTGGGATCTCATCGGGGGTTTTTAGGTTAACACGGACTATTACATGTAAACCACCCCCCCGAAATGACTTGTGAATTGATAGGCAATACTTACCTATTTTTTCACGCGCCAGGGATTTTTGTTTTGTAATATCTTCCAAATCATTATCTTCTAAATCATCATCGTAATCAATGAATAGAAATCCTGTTAAGGCCGAAATATTATCCTTGTTTTTAATCGGGAAAAAACACCCGTTAACGGTTATTGCAGGACATAAAAGTTTTATTTCCTTCTCTGAAAGATGGGTGCTTGATTTCAGGCGGTTATATCTTTTTTGAATATCAATCTCTTTGCCCTGATTCGTTTTGATCCTCCAGGTGCGAATTGTATCAGGAAGATCAGTTATTTGTATTGTGTATTCAGGGGTGTTTTTGTAGATAGAATCATAAATTTGAAAATAATCTGCCCGGGGTAATTCATGGTATAATATTGGTCCGCAACTAAGAGGGAGGGATGAGTCAAGACTCCTTTTTCCGTTAATTCTGCCTGAATAAGCTATTTGTTTATTTTTTCTCGGGATTGAGACCTCAGGAATGATATTTTTTCGTACATTTGCCATGTAATACGTTGATGTTTACATTATTATGTAATACATTGATGTTGGTACATTCCGATACCAAAAAAAACTGGGAAATTCCGACAAAATCAGCTACTTACTGAGGTTCGGGATTTTCTTTTTTAAATTTCTCCTGCTATCGTATGTCCAAACTTTTTCAGCCTTTCATCGACTGCCAACCTAACAAAGGATGAAACTGTCACCCCTTTTTTTTCCACTATCATGTATAGGTCTTGTAGATCCTGTTCTGAAAGATCAACTATAAAATTTTTTTGGCGTAATTTTTTTCCCATTTTTTAAATCTTTAAACGTTTGAATTATTCGTTTCTTTTAACTCATTTTTTACAGCATCCTTCACAGCGTCCCTCATGAAATAGGATACTGACTGATCCATTGATCCCGCTACTGATCGGATGGTTTTTCGGGCTTGATCGGAAAACAGGACAGTCACCCTTTTTGCTCTAAATTTTTCCATTTACATATTTTTATAAAATCAAAGTTACAAACCTTATTTATATATCTACACAATTTGTATATAAGTTGTTAGAACCAATAAGTAAAAATGAATCTCTAAATCGTTGGAAAATCAATGGGAGTCACTATTTGGACTATATATCAATGTTGAATACTTTCTAAGAAGTTTGTAAAATTGAAACCTTTCAGGGGACCAGTCCCCAGGGACTGGACCTGTAGTAAGGATTGTTTACAGCAGCTTTGACCTGGTACAAGGATTGTTTGGAGCAGCTTTGATCTACTCCGCACAGAATTGTCACAGAATTGTCACAGAATCAGACAAAACCTGGACATAAACTTTTACGCGAAGCGTAACCCCCCTAGAAACGCCATAAAAACGCCATAAAAACGCCGTAAAAAAGCCGGAACTTCCTGAAATTATCCCGTATAACTATGAAGTATACTTTGTATATCCCGTAATTATCCCGTAATTATCCCAAAATTATCGCTGCAGGCAGATTCCTAGGTATGGCCTCTTAAAGCGTATTTCTCCCCGGGTGGTATATAGGTATTACTTTTCCAAGATAACGCAGAGGGGGGGTCGATGATCACCCGATACGGGGATAATTAGGGCCAGGACCGGGTAACCAATAGAGAGTATCAGAAAAGGGACCGGCCAGCTGACAGTTATGTGACATAAACTAAAAGACATGTAACATTGGACTTTTTTATCCTGCCATCCTGTATTTATAAGGATCTTTCAAAGCTTCCGGTGTTTCGTAAAACACAAAACCTTTTAGTCTTCCTTCAATATCCTCCAGGGTTACCAAATATTTTTCAATTTTATTCACTCTACATTTTGTCCATTTCTGTAGACTCCAATCAAAGGCCAATATCAAATCACCTGTTTTAAGGGTCGTGATTATTTTCATAGTTTTTTTTTTATATCAATTTCAGGCCTTCTAATTTTACGCACTTCCATATCAAAAGCAACCAATTCACATTCATCCGAACAATATAATTTACCAGCCCTCGGCTTGTTAAAACGGTTACCACAAATTACACAAATATCGTTTTTCATCCTGTATTTTTTTTTAGGTACCTTTGTCATAATGTAGAAGAGGTTCAACCCGGCCTGAGTTATTCACTCATCAAAGGCCGGGTTTTTCATTTAGATTGTTTTTAAGTAACTTTGTTATCGTAATCTGTAATTACTAAAACCCGGCCTGAGTTATCGGGACTCATCAAAGGCCGGGTTTTTCTATTTAGATTGTTTTTAAGTAACTTTGTCATTCATGTTATAATTTCAGGTGATTTGGATTCTAAACCCGGTCTGAGCTATTGACTCATTAAAGGCCGGGTTTTTCATTTAAATTGTTTTGGAGTACCTTTGTTATTGTAATCCATTAATCAATAAAACCCGGCCTGAGTTATTCACTCATCAAAGGCCGGGTTTTTTCATTTAGATTGTTTTTAAGTAACTTTGTCATTGCTGAAATATGATGGTTGAAATGGTTTTTAAACCTGGTCGGAGCTGGCAGCTCATACGGCCAGGTTTTTTATGTTTTACAACAAGTTTTTTAAAAGCTCCCTTCATAAAATAAGAGGGGTTTTTTTGTACGTTTTCTGTACTATCCTGGGAAGGGAAAAATGTACTTAGTTCGTACTTTTTTTCGTCCTGCTTTTTGGTTTTTACAGCATGTTGGATTATTTTTGTCATTATCTGTGAGATTTATAAACCTGGTCGGAGCCACCTCAACTCATACGGCCAGGTTTCTTTTTTCCTAAACAACTTTCATACGCATAAAAAACCCCTTCCTGGCAATTTTACTAATCAACTTCTTTATTTTGCCATCCTGTAATAATCGGGATTTTTTAATCTACCAATAATTTCATACCGGATAATCCCCTTTAAACTTCCTTCAATATATTCCAGGGTTATCAGAGATTTTCTAATTCGATTCACCTTACATTTTATCCATCCAAAAGATTCAGGATTATAAGCCAGGATTATATCCCCTACTTTTAAGTTCATAATTGTTTCCATTATAATGATTTATCTGTTTATGGGACAAAATGACAGAAATAGCCTGTTTTTCGCCTGATTTCAGAGCCAAAAAATGCAACCTTGAAATGTTTTTTACTTATTTACTTAAAAATCAGCTTATTAATGTCTATTGAAAAGTCTTATAACTAATTTTATGTTAAGTAGAAAAGTCTCACGGTGTGAGACAATTTTCCAACGCCGTTGGAAAATGTTGTTTAACCAATCGGTTCATTAATGATTATCGATTAGAAAAAAGCCAGCTTGGCATATCCTATTTTTATGCCTGAATCATCCTGCAGGCTCTACAATTTGATTTATATATTTGATGTAAAACGCCTTGTTTCACATAAAAACATATCTCATTTTTTTCGAGATTTCCCACAACATATTTAAGTTTTATCGTATTTTTTTTCACCCGGATAACTTCAATCATTGCCCACTTTAACAGCTGTCTATTGAAAGCCATCAAACAATCACCTTTTTTGATATTTTTTATGTCTATCCTTTCCATTTAGTAGGGCAAATCATAATTTTCAATCTGGCTGTCCATCGAAACTATCCGTGGCAAATTGTCTATTATTTCAAAATCGAAATCATTAAAATCCATTGTTCCTCTGATCATATCGCATGATACTTCGCTCCGCAGGCTGTCATTCTCTGCTTTCTTTACAGATATCACACACTCAGCTTTTTTAATAATTGCACTTCCCAGGTGGCCGGTTGCGTAATTGTCATTCTTATTTTGATGAATAACCGTGGTAATATGGCAGTTATAAACTTTAGTCCATTTCATGAGTAGTGATACAACTCGGGTCGCTTCGTGCTCATCGTTTATGGCTGTAGCCAGGTCCGCAATTCCGTCAATTACAATATATCCGATACTATCCTTAAATTTTTTTATGCTATAATCAATTATTTGGCATCGTTCCTGGGGAGTATATTCCCTTAGATTGAATGCACCGAAATTCGGGGGATTATCATAGGTCAGATCTGATATCCTTTTTGCCGTCACATACGCATCGTATTCCGATTGCTCGGTATCGAACATAAGAACAGCTCTTTTGTTTTCCGGGAAATTGGAAAAAATCTTCCCCTGAATATGGTCGTTGATCGTTGCAGAAGCTAAAAAGAAATTGTTTAGAAAGGTCTTTTTTGACTTGCTTTTCCCGGTAATTACTGAATAATTTCCCAGGGTGAAAAGCCTTTTTTGTACTGCCCTGCCAGGCTCTTTATCCCGGATGTACATTATAATCGGCGGTTTGTCGATCGGGATCTCAATATTAATGTACGCCCTTTTTAAAATGCCTTCATATTCGGACTCTGATTTATCCTTTTTTTTCTTCGCAGCTGGTCTTGAAACTGGGGGGTGTTCTAAATATCTTTCAGAAAGGATCTTCGCAAATGCCGAAAAATCCCCCCCGTGGTCCAGAAGTGAAATAACCTGAAACGGGGTGTAAGCCGAATTGTCTTGAAAGGGATGTGCATTGGATGAAAAAACATAAAAAACATTCGGGGCAACTTTACCCAGCGTAGCGGAGATCCCCTTATTCTTTCCCGGCCGTCTCCACTGTTTATCGCTTGTCTCTTCCCATCCTGCACGGACCAGGCAGGACTGCATTTCATCAATAGATTCAGGTTTTGAATTGAATATATCCCCGGGCTTTTCCCTTTGTTCATATTCTATTTTTTTAACCTCATGCCAGGTATTAAAAGACTTGGCCGCTTCAATCAAAATCTGTCTTTCCTCGGATGTAATCCTGGGTATCTTTGTTATACTATTTTTTATCAGTTTGTACCCCGGCGTTGGAGCCGCAACAAAGTACCCTCCCTCTCCCCGTGTTTCAATAATTACGTCGGGGATCCACCGGCCGTGGTTGTCCTTTTTCGGCCTTTGGGCAAGCTTCTGATTTCCCTCTACCTGGTCACACCGGAATAGTAAATGATAACCACCGGACAAGGTGGATTCAATAGGGATTTTATATTTCTGATAAATCTCTTTCACCTCCCCGGTTATAAATTCGCTAAGTGTCTTTTTTGCATCAGCAAAATGGTTGTCAAAGTCGAAACACTCCAGGCCACCGGACGGTTCCCCGCAAATAATTCCAATACCATGTTTGTAAAATGATTCATCCTTTACGCCCCCTTTCCAGGTACCTTTGACATCCGGGGATTTATCCGGTTTTGTCGGTAGTGTTATCAGTCCGGCTTTCCAATATTCACAAATCGTTTTTTT
>CAZEWS010000173.1:0-8145 GCA_964515985.1 uncultured Rikenellaceae bacterium
GCGAATATAAAAAAATGGAAAAAGCCTTTTAATAATCAGTATGTAAATTTTACCAGGGACAATCTTCCCCTGATTACAAAAATGGACGATATCATAGAACGAATTTTAGTGGTGGCGGAAAAAGCAATTTGGGACAATGGAGGACGTAAGTTTGAGAAAGATGGTGAAGTTTATTATGTTATAAACCCTGACTTTAAGTGATCAAAATAGTAATTTTAGGAATAAGATGAGAGAGAGAAAAATTGAGGAAAGGCTCCATTTTTTGACCGAAATTAGCGAAGAGCTGTTAACACGGGAAAATGAGGAACTTTATAGTATTAATGGAATTTACAGCAGATTTAAATATCCCATATTGACCCGTGATCATATTCCATTGGATTGGCGTTTTGACTTAAATCCTGAAACCAATCCCTTTTTAATGGAGCGTATAGGGTATAATGCTACATTTAATGCCGGAGCTATAAAGTTAAATGGAAAGTACTTGCTGGTTGTCCGTGTTGAGGGAAATGACAGGAAGTCTTTTTTTGCAGTGGCTGAGAGTCCAAACGGTATCGATAATTTTCGTTTTTGGGACCGCCCGATAATCCTTCCTGAAACGGATAAGCCGGACACAAATGTTTATGACATTCGCTTGACCCAACACGACGATGGATGGATTTATGGTGTTTTCTGTACCGAACGCAAAGATCCAAATGCTCCTGAAGGAGATACCTCGTCGGCAGTTGCTGCAGCAGGCATTGCCCGTACAAAAGACCTGGTTAAATGGGAACGCTTACCCGATTTAATTTCAACAACCGGGCAACAACGAAACGTGGTTCTTTTCCCTCATCTGGTTGATGGGAAATATGCTTTTTTTACCCACCCTCAGGATGGATTTATTGATGCAGGTAAAGGAGGTGGTATCGGGTTTGGCTTCTCAGATTCAATCGAAAGTGCTGAAATTAAAGAAGAAATAATTGTTGATGCTAAAACATATCATACCATCTACGAAGTGAAAAATGGATTAGGGCCTGTGCCAATCAAAACAAAAGATGGCTGGTTGCAATTGGCACATGGAGTGAGGAATACCGCTGCAGGTCTTCGATATACCCTCTACCTGTTTATGACCGATTTAAAAAAGCCCTGGATTGTTACACACAAACCTGCCGGGCACTTAATAGCACCATACAACGAGGAAAGAGTGGGAGATGTTTCGAATGTAGTTTTTTCAAACGGTTGGATTGCCGATGATGACGGAAAAGTTTTTATTTATTATGCCTCCTCAGATACTCGTATGCATGTTGCTACAACCACTGTTGAGCAATTGGTTAATTACGTAAAAAACACTCCTGAAGATGGACTTAGGTCAGCAAAATCGGTTGAAACCATCAACGAATTGATTACTAAAAACATGGATTTTATTGGCAGGTAAGAATATGGAAAAGTTTTTGAAATTAAAGGAAGAATTAACCCACATCCTAAAGAACAACATTTTAACATATTGGGTTGAAAATACTGTGGATGCAGAAAATGGGGGTTTTATTGGGCACATAAACGCTGATAACTCAAAGGTTCCCTACGCCAGTAAGGGGATCATTCTTAATGCCCGTATACTCTGGACTTTTTCAATCGCTTACCGGAAATTAAAAGATCAGGTTTATTTGAAGATGGCTGACAGGGCATATCATTATATTCAGAATAACTTCCGGGATTTTATCAGCGGTGGTGTATTTTGGGAAGTGGACTTTCTTGGGAAGCCTGTAAATAAAAGAAAACAGGTTTATGCACAAGCATTTACTGTTTATGCACTTACAGAATACTATATGGTTAATAAAAATGAAGAGGTATTAAAATGGGCAATCGGGTTGTTTAAGCTGATCGAAAAACATAGTCGGGATAAAAGGTCTGGTGGCTACATTGAAGCTTTTGCCGAAGACTGGTCTCCTATGAATGATGTCCGTCTTAGTGAAAAAGATGCCAACGAGAAAAAAACCATGAATACGCACCTCCATATCATGGAAGCTTATACCAATTTAATCAGGGTGTGGCCTAATGAAAAAAATAATAGAAACTCAAAAAGACCTGATTCATCTGTTTCTGAATAGGTTTTTAGATGAGGATGGTCATCTGAACCTGTTTTTTGACGAAAACTGGGAACTTAAAAGCCATACAATATCTTTTGGGCATGATATTGAGGCTTCGTGGTTACTGGCAGAAGCTGCTGAAGTGGTTGGCGACAACAAATTGATCAGTGCCTGTGAACAGGCTGCGATTAAAACAGCCGATGGGTTATTGAATGAAGGGATGGATAGCGATGGTTCTATATTTAACGAAAGAAAAAGCAAGAATGGTCGTTTTGATTATGACAAACATTGGTGGCAGCAGGCAGAAGGGATGGTGGGTTTTATGAATGTTTATCAAATCAAAGGAGATGAAAAGTATATTACCGCAATATTCAATTTATGGAATTTTATAAGTGAAAAAATTATTGATCATGTTAATGGAGAATGGCACTGGAGGGTTAGCAAAGATGGTAAACGATTCCCTGAAGATGAAAAAGTTGGGTTTTGGAAATGCCCATATCACAACGCCCGTGCCTGCATTGAAATGATAAATCGGATTGATAGCTTACTATCATAATATTTTGATGTAGAAATTGGGAAAGTTATTGTATTCAGGTAATAATTAATAGAATCAAAAAAAATGAATAATCAGAAGCTTAAATTAAAGGAAAAAATAGGATACGGATTTGGAGATTTTGCATCCTCCATGTTTTGGAAACTCTTTTCAATGTTCCTGATGATCTTTTATACCGATGTGTACGGCATTTCTCCTGCCGCAGTAGGAACTATGTTTTTATTAACCCGTATTTGGGATAGTGTTAACGACCCATTAATGGGAATTATTTGTGACCGGACCAATACAAAAGCAGGCAAGTTTCGCCCTTACCTGTTGTGGGTGGCTGTTCCATTTGCAGTAGTCGGAGTTTTAACTTTTTCAACTCCTGATCTGGGAACCATTGGGAAACTGATTTACGCCTATATTACCTACACATTAATGATGATGGTTTATACCGCAATCAATGTTCCGTATTCATCTTTAATGGGAGTGATGTCCTCAGACACGGGTGAGCGGACAACCCTGGCATCGTTTCGTTTTATTGGTGCTTTTTCCGGCGGGGTATTTGTAACTTCAACAGCTGCATATTTTATTGAAATGTTTCAAAATAATGGAGCAAATGAGGCTAAGGGCTATCAATATACAGTAACTATTTACGCGATTTTAGCTGTTGTCTTTTTTATCTTAACTTACAAATGGACAAGAGAAAGAGTCGTTCCTAAAGAAGAAGCAAAATCTTCAATAAAACAAGACCTAAAAGACCTTGGTAAAAATATACCCTGGTTTATTATGATTGGAGCCGGAATTGCATCTTTAATCTTCAATTCCCTTAGGGATGGCTCAATGATGTACTATTTTAAATACTACGTAAAAAATCAGGTATTTCCTGGCTTTGGAATGATAAGTTGGGAAAAACTGGCTGCTATTTATATGACTATGTGGTTGGCAACTAATATTATAGGTGTTGTTTTAGCTAAACCTGTTTCCGGGAAGATAGGGAAAAAACGGACTTTTATTTTGGCTATGCTAATTGCATCAATAACCAGTGTATTCCTTTACTGGCTCAAGCCAGAGCAAATTGAACTGATCTTTGGATTGAATATTATAATAGGTATTTCGGCTGGAATTGTGCTTCCTTTGATTTGGGCAATGTATGCCGATATTGCCGATTTCTCCGAATGGAAAACCGGAAGAAGGGCTACCGGCCTAATTTTCTCTTCTTCTTCCATGTCGCAAAAAATGGGATGGACACTCGGAGGAGCAATAGCCGGATGGATTTTAGGAGCGTATGGTTTTCATGCAAATGTTGAACAAACGGCTGAGTCATTAAACGGAATACGTTTAATGCTAAGCTTCTTTCCGGCTATTGGTGCTTTACTTTCGGCGGTTTTTATCTTTTTCTACAAATTGAATGAAAATTTTACGAAAAAGATAGGAACTGAACTAGAAAGAAAAAGACAACAACCTTCTTTGTCATAGAGATTTATAATTAGAAATTTGACAATCATAAAACCTAAATAGTGTCCATAAGAAAACTCCAAAAATCAATTTATAAAATACAAATAAATTCCAATGCTCAAGTATCCAAATGCCAAATTGTTTGAAAATTAGAATTTTAAATGAATGGAAAAAATACTTATTGCGATTATAATAATAGCCTGTTGGGGTTGCAAAGAGCAAAAACAACCCACATTTTCAGATAATTAAAAAAGGATAAAAAAAATGAAACATCAAAACCTAGTATTCAAAGCAGTTTTAATAATTACCATTATTATGTGCTTTTACCGGTTAACAGCCCAGGAAAAGGTAATAAGACCATTAGGGCAGGAGATAATTGTTGAACCTGAAAAGATGCCAGACTATCTTTGGGGACAGATTAAGAAAGATTCTTTCATTAAGGAGCATCTTGGCTGGAAGCTTGCATTCTGTCAGCATCCGATGTATTTTTTGATTGATGAGGACAGGGGAAATCCACTTGTGGCAGAAAGAATTCCTCCATGGGGCGCTGAATGTGCAAGTGATTATGCGGAGAGGGTACGAAGAAACCTGCACTCGTTGGACCAGTTTCCAGAGCTAAAATTGAATTACCAGTGGTCTGCCATGGAATTTCAGTCCTTGGCAGATGCTTTCCCTGAACTACTGGAAGAGATGAAAGAACAATACAGGAAAGGTTCACTTGACTTCCTTGATGGAACTTATTCTCAGGCTCACCTGCAAGTGTTCGGATCGGAAAGTAATTGGAGGCAATTTGAATACGGCCTTGAAGTCTATAAAAATTTGATCGGAAAGAGAATTGACTTGTATGCCAGACAGGAAACTGGACTTCATCTTCAATTACCCCAATTACTGCGGAATTTTGGTTACAAGTATGTTTATTTCCCACGTTTCCCCGCGACAATTGAAATCATTGATGGCACAATAGAATTCATAACTTCTGAAGGAAGGATTGAACTAGTGAATGGAGATGAATTTGTAGAATATGTGGGCCTGGACGGAACTTCCATCCCATCATACCTGAATATACAGGGAATGGGTGAAGAGACATTCAGGATTAAATTTCAGCAGGACCTTTTTGGCGGGCCTAAACTTTGGTCTGTTTTTCCTGATATGAAAGAAATTGATCAGGCTGTATTTGACCGATACCAATCATTGTTTGATTTTGTCAGGTTGGGTGATGCCCTGGATGAAAGATACATCATAGCCCCACCCCGGGCAAAAGCCAGAGTATTTACCTACTGGTCATATACCGAGGGAGTCTGGGCAGAAGAATTGTTACGCAAGAATAAGAAAGCTGAAGAAACAGCTGTATTGGCTGGAGAAATTAACAGCATGGGAAAACTGGCCGGTCTGGATTCAGATAAAAATAATGAAATTCGGGAAAATTGGAAAACCATCCTGAGATCTCAGCATCATGATGTAAGCTGGATCGAAGTTACAGATTTGCGGAGAAAAAGCATCAACCGGCTCGACAGTGTTATATGGGATTATAACCGAATAATGTCTGATATAACTGGCAAACTGGTTACGGAAAATATTAAATCGATGGCAGTTTTTAATGGTTTGCCAAGAATAAGGAAATGTATGGTTGAACTGGAAGGAAAAAAATCCCTGGGATCAGTTTCTGATTTTCAGGAATTTTGTGGAAAGTCTATTGGTTCCGTGGAATTACCGTCGGGGGGATTCAGGAGTTTTAAAAATGTGAAAGGTTCATCCCCCTCACGCGAAGAAGATATGCCCCAAAAGATAGATATGAAGTACTATAGTGTTGAGTTTTCCGAGGAAGGATTGATCAAGCAATTGACCACAGTTAAGGGGAAGGACCTTCTAAACAGTTCGGAATACCTGGGTGGAGAGATCAGGGCACGAATATTCGGCAAGTGGGTGAATAATCAGAAGGCAGAGAAACAGTATTATACGGGCCCGGTTTGCGACATTATGGAAAGGAAGACAATATTGGGTGATATACCTGTTTCAGAAAAGTATTATTATTTTAAAAATGCCCCGTTCATTAAAGTTGAGGTTGAATTTGATTTTACAGGTAACGAAGTGGGTAATATGTGGATAGATAAGAGCAAAATTAATATTTACTATCCCACCCAAGGTTCAGAAATCTATTACGATATTCCCTTTGGCTATACGGAAGGTAGGTCCGGCAGACCCTTGTTTCCGATTAACTGGTTATACTCCAATGGTTTGGTCTATGTCAATCGTGGTACAACAAAACACTGGGTGGAAAATGGATTGATAGGCAATGTAGTCGCCTGGGGCAACGACCGTTTTACCAACAGAATGCATTGGAACTGGATAAGTCGCACCTCGTATGATGTTCGTCTTTACGGAAAGCAAAAGATTGAATACTACTTGATCCCCTGGGATAGATTTAATGCATCAAATATCATCCACAATGTTGAAAACATAATTGCTCCCATCTATATGATTCCAGGTGAAGGTGAAAAATCCTTTTATCAGATTAATAACATGGATTTTGGGATAACAGCTATATATTCCAAGGATGGGGAGATATGGGTAAGAGGGTACAAGATACCATCGGATTATAAGTCGAAATATAGAGACTTTGAAATTTTTAATGAGCCGTTGGACAAAATTAGTAAGTAACCGCATCGTTATTGCTGCTTATTAATTCTGAATGTTATTTCGAATAAAATAACGACCTAAAGGTCATTCAGGTGGCGGCTTGATAAAGATTACGAGTATCTTCGTAAATATAACGCAATGCATAAGAATGGATTTACCGAGCAATTTGATTCGCATATCAAATTCACTTACAGTTTCTTTGATCGCTTGATCATTCGGGATTATATAATGGGGATGTTCGATACCAGTAAAGTAATCCATTTATTGCGTAATCTGGGATTTTCAAAAAAAACAGGGACAGCGTGCCTGTTGAAAAAGTCTTTATATTAGTTAATAAACATAAAAAAATCTATGCTAAAAAATACTGAAGAATAACTAGTTTGTGCTTAATAATCAACTAATTTAAACGAAATGTTAGGTACTAAAGATAGATGGCAAGAAGATTTATTCGTAGCCGCTACGTTATCTTCATTAATACCAGAAGATCATATACTAAAACAAGTAGATAAGGTACTGGATTTATCATGGTTAGCTAAAGAAGTATCAGAATTATATAGTGATAATCAAGGTCGACCAAGTATATCACCGGAAGCTGCATTAAGATTAATGTTAGCAGGATTTTTTCAAGGAATAGTTCATGATAAAAAATTGATGAGAGAAGCACAGGTAAACATAGCAATAAGATGGTTTGCAGGTTATCGTTTACATGAGAAGTTACCTGTTTAGAGAAGATTATTTTGATATTTTCTATTCGCAAAGAATATTTGAAAATGAACATTCAAAGGCAGCTTAATAAAATATTTTGTCAGAAATGATGACTTTTTCAACAGGCCCACAGCTTCCGATTTTCCTGGAAATTCCTCATATTTGTTACAAATCTTGCATTTATTGAACATATGCCTTGAATTGCAAGAGTAGTATTTCCGGATATCCCTCGCCATATCACTCAAAGAGGAAATTATAAATAAAATACTTTCATTGGTAATGAAGATAGAGTAAAATATTTATCCTTAGTTGCAGAAAGTAGCCTTGTATTTTAAGCAATAATTGCGGAAAACAGCCTTGTATTTTCAGCAAATTTTATTTATACTTGTATTTTGTTAGAAAAAATTCCGAAATAAAAATGCCCTGATTATGGAGTTAGTATGAAAAGAGATATTGACGAAACTTTTAGAACATTGAAACTTCTACCTGGGATAATCTGCCTTCTCTTGCTATCCACCAACATCTTATCTCCCTTGTAAAAAAATATTCTATTATAGGCGGAATGCCTGCAGTTGTTTCAGAATATGCTTCTACCTCTAATCTGGATAAATGTTTTCAAATCCAAACGATAATTATTCAAACTTACCGTGACGATTTCGGTAAATACGCAAGTAAAGTATAAATATCTTGAAAAGATTTTTTTTTGCTGTTCCTAAAATGATTGGAAGAAAGTTCAAGTACTCTCAC
>CAZEWS010000174.1:0-917 GCA_964515985.1 uncultured Rikenellaceae bacterium
AGTACACCAAAAATTGTAGTTAGCTGCGCCACACGCAGGTAATGTCACCGCTTTTAATACTGTATGGACTTATGATATTTACCAAAGTTATATCAACAAGAATAAATCAGATAAACATTACCTGCGTGTGGCGCAGCTAACTACAATTTTTGGTGTACTGATTAGTATTATTGCAGCCTATGTAGCAAGAATGTTTAACAATATAATGGATTTTCTGCAATTGATCTTTGCCTTTATTAATGCTCCCTTATTTGCAACCTTTGTGCTTGGTATGTTCTGGAAGCGAGCGACAGGTCATGGTGCTTTTTTCGGTTTGCTCTCAGGAACAACCGCTGCTGCAATACATCACGGGTTAACAGCTCCTGTTGGCGCAACAGTTCTGGTTAAAGGAGGATGGCTGGGAACAATTATTCATGAGTATCCCAGTGAGATGGCACAAAACTTCTGGACTGCCATTTACGCGTTTACAGCTTGTTTTTTAATGACTATCATTTTATCCATATTGACCAAAAAACTAAAACCAGATAGTGAATTAAAAGGTCTGGTTTATTCCCTTACGCCAAAACAGAAAGAAGAAGGCGTGGTTTGGTATGAACGTCCTGCAGCTTTAGCTGTAATCATTGGTATAATAGCAATAATTTTAAGTATATTATTCTGGTAAAATAAAAATACTATGGGTGTAGATATTCGGTTTCCTATCGGTTTAATGTTTACCATATTTGGGCTTGTGTTGACAATATTGGGGTTGGTTACAAACTCTAATGCAGAGATGTATAAAAGATCATTGGATATTAATATTAATCTTTGGACAGGACTTGTAATATTGGTTTTTGGTATTCTGATGCTGATCTTTGCATTAAAAGGGAAAAAAAACCGGGAAAGTAAATGATTCTCGGTTTTCGGCCTGCCACGTTTAC
>CAZEWS010000174.1:927-8124 GCA_964515985.1 uncultured Rikenellaceae bacterium
ATTTTATCCCGAAACCTGCTCGTGAAGTTTGGTTTCCACTTCGTTCCAACCAAACGTTCGGGTTACGGGGTCATTGATTCGGTTTCTTGGTTTGTTCGTATCGCTTTTGAAACAACCTGTAAAACGACTTTCCAAAGTCGTTAGTGCAGGAGATAAATAAGTCAGGGCCTCACTCCAAGTCAGACTCTGACTAAATTACTTCCCAAATAACGACTCAGAGAGTCGTTCTACAATCCAATCCGCTGCCTCTGTTTTCCCTGCCTACTGCTACTATTGTATCCAATACGTTTCTTTTTGAAAAATCAGATAATTATCCGGATATTTATAGTAGAATAATTTGATTAGTCGTAGCCTGAACTGAAGTCGGGATACGACTAATCTAAAGCAGAGAATTTTAAATATCAAACCATGCAAAAAAAAAGAACTATAATCTTTTTAGCTACTATTTTTATTATTGTCGGTTCTTTAATTATGTTAGAGAATTTTATGGTCATAAGAGGGATTTCGATACATTGGCCAATATTTTTATTAATAACCGGTGGTGGATTTTTGTTATTGTTTTTTCAAAGAGAAAACAATGATCATGTACTTTTATGGCTTGGTTCATTTATCTTTATTCTAGGAATATTTTTCTATTACTTAAATTATACTTCATGGGATAAACTTGCATCATTATGGCCATTTTTTCTTGGTATAATAGGATTCAGTTTTTTATCAGTCGGGATTTTCACAAGAAAAAAAATTTATGCCTATTTTGCCATATCTTTTATTGCCTTGTTTATCATTTTTACCCTCGTTTTTAGTGTGTCTAAAAAGCTATGGCCAATTTCTTTCGTTGTTTTTGGTATATGTTTGGTCATTTTGGATTACCTTTATAAAAAAAATAAAATATAGAAGAAACTATGCAACACATAAAAAGAAAAAACGGGTTGAAGGTTACTTTTGTTGAACCAATGGGTGCATATTCAAATGTTTTTGCCCAATTTATGACAATACCCATGCTCGGACCATTATATCTTGCAACGATTGCCGAAAAAGCAGGATATAATGTTTCTATTTTAAATGAAAATATTCTTGGCAGAAAAATCAAGCCATCTGAGCTTAACAATGTTGATATTTTATGTGTTAGTTGCATAACAACAACAGTCGAAAGAGGAAAAGCAATAGCCAGAGAATATAAAAAGCTTCGAATATCTCTTGGGCTCACGTCCCGGACAATAATTGGCGGGATCCATGCCAGCATGATACCAGATGATGTTAAAAACGATTTCGACCAGGTATTCGTGGGTGAAGCAGAAACAAAAATCCTTGATGTTTTGAGCGGCAGGATTCGGGATAAAATCATATACGGGGAAAGAATAAATTTAGACAATGTCCCAGTTCCCAATTTCAAACTTTTGAAGAACTGGGAAAAAGTGAAACCCTGGCCTATTATGACATCAAGAGGATGCCCGTTCAACTGCACTTTTTGTTCAGTGACCGAAATGTTTGGGCGTCAATACAGAACAAAAAGCCTCGAACGGGTAATCGAAGAAATAAAATCGTATGAAACAGATCATTTTTTCTTTGTTGACGATCATTTTGTCTTAAACAAAAACCGGACTAAGAAGTTTCTTAACCTGTTGGAAGATAATAAGTTAAATTTACGATGGTCATGTCAAATACGAACAGAGGCAAGCCAGGATCAAAGCTTGGTTGAACAAATGAGAAGCGCTGGTTGTAAAACTGTCTATATTGGTTTTGAATCAATTAATCCGGAAAGTTTAAAGGAAATTAAAAAGGGACAAACGGTTGCTGATATTAAACACTCCATAAAGGTTTTTAAAGATAACGGTATTAATGTACATGGCATGTTTATGTTCGGCAGTGATTCTGACCAAAAAGAGATATTTCGATTAACTTCGTCGTTCTGCAAAGAAAATGGTTTAACCAGTGTGCAATATCTAATCCTTACTCCTCTTCCGGGAACAGTGTTTTATAGAAAAATTGAGAAAGAAGGCAGGTTATTACATAAGAATTGGGAATTTTACGATGCCCTGCATGTTGTCTTTAAGCCCCAAAATTTCACTCCTGCCGAATTGCAACAAGGTATGATTGACTGCTTCAGTGACTTTTATTCCTATACACACGCTTTTAACGACGCATTAAACATATTTTTTGAAACATTTCCGGTTTTAATAAAAAAAATGTACCGAAAAGTTCATTTCCCGTCTTTTGTTTCACCGTTAGTGAAATTATTTGGTAAACGAATTGTCAGGAATTGGATTATCCACAACAAACCATATATAGAATATTTGTACAGGATTCCTTTAAATAAGAACATAGTAAACAAATTAATCGATGAAAAAATGAATATCCAATATCCAACAAGGAATAATGAATGATGAAGAAAAAAACTTCAAAAATCAAAAATCGTTAACTTAGCCCCGATGGCTATCGGGGCGATCTCACCGAAGGTAATCCTTGTTCGATATTTACTTATTAATCAAAAAAACTATTAAACTTTGAAATTCCTATACAAAAAGAATAAAACAAACGAATGAGGGAAAAATGAATATATTAATTATTATTAATGATGCACCCTATGGTACAGAAAAAGCCTATAATGCTTTACGAATGGCCATGACTTTACAAAGAGAACATATTGATGTTCAGGTAAGAATTTTTTTACTTGCTGACGCTATTGGATGCGCAATTCCGAATCAAAAGACAGCAAATGGATATTATAATATTGAAAGAATGCTAAAATCTGTTATAAAAAATAACGGATTAGTAAAAGTTTGTGGAGGATGTTCTGAGGCAAGGGGAATTACTGAAATCCCACTTATTGAAAAAGTTGAAATTAGTAATATGAAGGAATTTTCACAATGGGTTATTGATTCTGAAAAAATTCTGACGTTATAACATATTTAAGTTTCAGGTTTCGAGACTCTCGGTTCGCTAAAGGCATCCCTACGGGTCAACCTCCTTTTCACATAGTCACATAATCACCCAAAGCTTCTATCTTACAACTTTTAACATTTAACATATAACTATTAACTTTTCCAAAAAAGAAACAAACCCTGGCAGGTCTATTCCCAGCCGAATACAATTCGGATCTACTCTAATGGTTTATGGTTTAAAGTTTATAGTTTTCAGTTTTGTTTTGCACCTTGCGCTATTATGCTTTATGCACTTTTTGCCTTGCACCTTGCTCAATGCACTTTTTCAAACAATTTAGCAATTTAACAATGTTATCAATAATTTTCAGTTTTTGGTTTGTTCCCTGTGTCATGCTCTCAACTCTTTGCCCTCTGCCTTCTGCATACTTTTATATAACTTAAATTTCAACTGGCTGTATATTATAAAATTTCATTTTAGTTATTTTTCCTCTTTCTCCAACTCGGTTGGTGGGAGACTGCCTACTACCTATCTATTTACTAAATCCTGCTTCCTGCCACTGCTCCTGCTACTGCCACTTTGTTTAGTACCCAGCACCCAGTACCCAATTTTACCGTGCTACTGTTTTACAATTTTCTGCGCATAGGACTGGTCACCCTCCCGTATCTTGAGTAAGTATATACCCCGGGGTATGGTGTTTCCTGCAATGGTAAGTTTGTAATAATTTGAAGTAATTTTCAGGAGGACCTTTCCTGAAAAATCGATTATGGATATTTCCCTGTGTTTGCTTCCTTCAAAAAACAGGATTTTTAGATCAGAGGAAAACGGATTAGGATAAACCTTGATTTTTTTTTCGACAAACTTCTGAAAATCAGCAATATGATCAATTGACGAGACCTGATTAAGTATCCAGTTATTTGGATCAACCACCAAATTCGTAATCTGATGCGGCATATATATACTAAAAGCCTGTATATCCTGATCCTGAAAAACCCTGATTGTAGTATCACCTCCGAAATAAATTAATTTGTACTCCAAAGAGGTTTTGAACAATGAGGTATTTATTGATGAAGGAGTTTGAGAGGATCGAATCAAAACAGTATCACCATCCTGGCTCCATTCAATTCCAAAGCTGGGGAAACCCTCTCCAAAATACCACTGATTTAAAAAATCGGTAAAATTTTTACCGGATGTCGTTTCCAAAACGCTTTTAAAATCCAGACCCGTTGCAACACTGTCTTTAAACGTATTCTGAAAATCCTGCAGTACCTGAAAGAAAACAGAATCATTATCCAACTCAAACCTGATCATATGAACGATAGCTGCCCCTTTTTTATACGATAGGTTTCCACTGAATATCCGGTTTACGCTATTAGCATCCTCAAAAGGAATATAAACACTTCCTTCCGGTTCGTTTTTTGCCCGGTCATGTGCGTTCTTCATCCAGAGATCAGCCGTTTCCTGGTCCCGTAAATATTGGTATGCGAGATACTCCGTGTAGGACGCAAATCCTTCATTTATCCAGATATCCTGCCATGTGGCACAGGTAACATTATCTCCGAACCACATATGTCCAAGTTCGTGCGCTACAAGGAAAAAGCGGAAGTCATTTAAGGTTGTCATGGTTTGATGTTCCATCCCACCTCCCATCGGAGCTACACAATGTCCGTATTTTTCTTTTTCAAAAGGATATAAACTATATAATTCAGAGAAAAGCTCCACAAGATTCTTTGTTTTATTAATTAAATCCTTATTCGTCTCCAGGTAGGAAGGATCATCGTAAATATAGTTTTGTATTAAAATAGAGTCGATATAGCCTTCCGGCTTGGCGTAAATGCTATAATCCATATAATCAGCAACGGTAACGGATATCAGGTAATAGACTATGGGATAGCTGGATTTCCATTCGTATCTGGTTTTATTGTCTGGAAGCGGTACAACAGCGGTAAGCAGACCGTTTGATCCAGCCATCAGGTTTTGGTCAGTTGTAACAAATACATGGATCGAATCGGCTTTATCTTCCAAAACCTGTTTACATGGGAACCAGTCTTTTGCATTAAAAGGTTCGGATAATGTCCAGGTTACATGAAAACCGGTATTCTGATCCTTACCCGTTGTCATTCCTGAAAAGAAACCTTCAGAAGGTACAAGACCCTCATAAAAGATCTGAGCAGTGAAATACTCCCCCTGAGATACTGAAGATGCCAGTGAAACCGTAATCAGGTCTCCGGAATGATCAAAGCTTTGTTTTTCATCATTAATCAGAACCGAATCCACCGTTAGATCCGATATGAGTTCAATTACAAACTGATCGAGACTAGATACCTGCGATACTGCACCAATAAGAGTATTACCTTTTATAAAAGTGGAAGTATTAGTCACCTCCACATCCAGTTTATAAAATTTTACATCATATTCGTCCAATTCAGCAATATATTCCCGGTAAGCTGATTGTACAAGTTCCTGTTTCATGTGAGAACAAGAAATATTGAACTCATAGAGCAAACCCTTTTGTGCCGGTAGTAGTACCGATTGGACTAGAAATAAAAAGAGGATGAAAAAGCGTGTTAACATAGAATAAAAAAAGTGGTTTAAATTTGTTTTTCTTATGTTTGTTTATAACTTCGGACGCTTTAGCATCCGTTGAAGTTTCTGTAGTAAAACTAAAACAATTTCATAAACATAAGTAACATAAATTGAACAATTAGTTTTAACGTAGAATCATATTTGAACTATATTTTCTTTTCTTAAAATTGAATAAAATGACAAATGAACAAAAAAAAAACGCAAGAGATTAGTTATTACCATTGCTACCATTGCTGCTACTGGCGGCTTACTTTTCGGTTTTGATACCGGGGTGATATCGGGTGCTCTTAATTTTCTAAGGGATGGCTGGGACCTGACTACCGGACAGCTTGAAATTGTCACTACTGCGGTTTTGGTGGGAGCTGTGGTGGGTGCCGCATCGAGCGGCAGAATAACAGATATCCTGGGAAGAAAGAAGGTTATTATATTCACTGCTGTAATCTTCGCCCTGGGTGCAATTGGAACAGGTCTTGCTCCATCCATATCTTTCCTTATCGCGGGACGGATAGTGATCGGAGTAGCTATTGGAATTGCTTCATTTACAGTTCCACTTTATATCTCGGAAATCTCTCCCACCCGTAACAGAGGAGCTCTTGTTACCCTGAACCAGCTTATGATCACGATAGGTATCCTTATATCTTATATCAGTGATTACCTGATTGCTGATGATGCCAATCTTGAATCGTGGCGCTGGATGTTTCTGGTAGGGTTTTTCCCAGCCGTGATATTGTTCATCGGAATGTTCTTCCTTCCGCAAACACCGCGCTGGCTAATTAGCAAAGGCAGGAATGAGGAAGGGCTTAATGTTCTTAGAAAAGTGGAAGATCCTGACCTTGTTGATGAATCATTTAATAAAATGAAAGAAGAAATGGAGCTCAATTCCAAATCAAAGGTACCCTGGAATGAAATTTTTAAACCCTGGTTACGGACGGCATTGTTCATTGGAATTGGGATTATGTTCTTTCAGCAATTTACGGGAATTAACACGATCATTTATTATTCACCGGTTATTTTTAAAATGGCCGGTTTCGTAAGCAATACGGATTCCATCCTTCCGGCAGTTATTGTAGGTGCTGTTAATGTTCTTTTTACAGTTGTTTCCATCGCATTATTAGATAGAGTTGGAAGACGCCCAATCTTTTTTGTTGGCTTAACTGGAATGACCGTTGCCCTCGTTGCCCTTGGATTATCATTCTTTTTCCAGGAAACCCTTGGGGATTCCCTCAAAGTGTTTACGGTTGCAAGCATGCTCCTTTACATAATGTTTTTTGCACTGAGTCTGGGACCTCTCGGATGGCTTATAATTTCCGAAATTTATCCACTTAAAATCCGTGGCGTTGGAATGAGTTTAGGTTCTCTTTCAAACTGGCTGTTTAATGGGGTCGTTGCTTTTACATTTCTTAAGTTGGTAAATGCCTTATCCCCGGCAGGTGCATTCTGGCTGTATGCAGCTATTGGCATTGTGGGTGTCTTCTGGGGCTATTATTATCTCCCTGAAACAAAAGGACATACATTAGAGAAGATTGAGGAACATTGGCGAAAAGGAAAGAAACCCAGAGAATTGTAAGGGAATTTTCTTTGTGATTTCTTCGTGTCTTGGTGTCTTTGTGGCTATATTTTTTTTGCCACTAAGGCACCCCGGTACAGTCATTCTTCCTTAGGGGGCAGGCTAAGGTTCAAAGCTACACAAAGCAATAATTAATCTGGTGAATATCAATATCGTATATTTCG